>NZ_JAFIMU010000007.1:933750-1245000 GCF_017302985.1 Corallococcus macrosporus | reverse complement strand
CGGCTCCGCGCCCATCAGGCCGCGCACCACCGCGGCCACCGCCAGCGGCGTCGCCACGCGGTCGTCGCTCAGCGCCGCCAGCGCCCGCGCGAACTGCTCCGCCGAGGAGAAGCGCTGCGACGGGTGCGGCGCGAGCGCCCGGTCCAGCACCAGCGCCAGCGGATCCGACACCTCCGGCGCCACCATGCGCACGGGCGTCACCCGCAGGCCCCGGATGGAGGCCTCCACCTCCTCGGCCGTGCCATCCGGATAGGGCGACTCCAGCGACAGCAGCTCATACAGCAGCACCGCCGCCGCCCACAGGTCCACCGCCACGGAGACCTCGCCCGCCAGCAGCTCCGGCGAGCGGTAGTTCTGCTTGCCCACGCGGCGCAAATCCAACGCCATCCCCGCGCGCGAGCGGGCCACGCCGAAGTCCGCCAGCTTCACCTCGCCGCCGCGCGACAGCAGCACGTTGTGGGGGGACACGTCGCAGTGCACCACCGCCAGCGGCAGGCCCTTGGAGTTGGTGGCCTTGTGCGCGTGCGCCAGCGCCTCCAGCACGTGGCGCACCATCATCACGGAGATGTCGATGGGCAGCTCGATGCGCCGCCGCCGGCACTGCGCCAGCACCCGCCCCAGGTCCGTGCCGTCCACCAGCTCCAGCGCCAGGTAGGGCCCGTCCGCCAGCTCGCCGTACTCCCGGAAGCCCACGATGTGCGGATGCACCAGGCACCGCGCCAGCTCCGCTTCGTGCAAGAGCTGCTCGCGCGCCTCCGCGTCCCGCAGGCGCTCCGGCCGCACGCGCTTGAGGGCCACCTCCTCGCCCGCCAGCGGCCCCTGGAGCATCCGCGCGCGGAACACCTCCGCGTTGCCGCCGCGCCCCAGCCGCGACAGCAACTGGAAGCGTCCCAGGTCGCGCGGCCACTCCGGCGTCTGGCCTTCCTCCAGCGTCACGCCTTCTCCCCCACCAGGCTCGCCAGGTACTCGTCCAGCGTCGCCGCGAAGGTGGCGTCGTCGCTCAGGAAGGCCAGCCCCACGCCTCCCGTGTACGGCGCGTCCACCACGTGCACCACCAGCGCCTCGCCCTGCAGCCGCTGGCCGTTGGGCAGCTTCACGTCCACCGTGACGACGCTGTCCTGCGGCGGGCGGTGCGCGGTGCGCACGAAGAGGCCGCCGTTGCTGATGTTCAGCGCGTGCTCCCGCACGAAGTCCAGCTCCGTGCGGAACTCCATCTCCAGCTTCACGGCGAAGCGGCGGGCCCGGCGCTGCGGTTCCTCGGCGGCAGTGGCCGGCGACGGATCCGCGGGCGCGTCCGTCTCCGGCGCGCGGTACGACTCGCCTCCGCTCGCGGTGGGGGCGGCCGGCGCTTCGGCGGGCGGCGCGGCCTGGGGCGCGGGCGCGGAAGCGGCGGGCAGGGGACCTCGCGTGGACAGCGCCTCCAGGTGCTGGCGCAGCTCCTGCGCGGCCTGCGTGCGCTCGGTGCCGGAGAACGGCGTGCCGCCCGCCAGCGTGCGCGAGCGCAGCGCGTCCCGCTCCGCCTTGGGCAACCGCCACAGCTCCACGAACGTGCCGCCGCTCTTGCGAACCTCGTCACCCAGCCGCTCCACCGCCGCGCGCGGATAGCCGGGCACCTCCACCTTCACCTCGAGCGCGCCGGCCTCGTCGCGAAACGCCACCACCAGTTGCATGGACTGCGCGGACGGCAACAGCGCGCCCAGGCCCTCCACCACGGCTGCCGCCTTCTCAGGCGAAGCCGCTTCCCCCCATACCGCCGCAAGACCGAAGACAGGCACGGGGCGGACGATAACCGAGCCCTCCTGGCCCCCGTAAAGACAGTGCAGTCGGAAACAGGCGACAGCGTTGGACGCGAAGTTTACGAATCGCGATTCACCCTCGGCCTGAGGGCGTACCTACATCGGCATCGGACGCGCGTCCCTCTATGCTGTCGGGTGTTCTCCGTAACCCCCCTTTCCGGAGTGCAGACCCGTATGCGCAATTGGATTCGACTCTTCTCCGGCACGCTGCTGGCCGCCACGCTCATGGCGGGCTGCGGCGGCACCGACCCGGACCCTGGTCCTGGCGACCCCAACCCCACCAACGACGCGGGCCCCGGCGGCAACGGCGACGCGGGCGTCATCGACGCGGGCTTCGACGCAGGCTACGTCGAGGACGCGGGCGTCATCGTCGACCCTGATCCCGACCCTGGAGAAGTCACCACCGACCCTTATGATCCGACCAACAAGACGAAGGACTCGGACTGCGACGGCCTGTCGGACGAGGAGGAGTTCGCGACCGTCTACACCGGCGGCCTGAAGACGAACCCCGGCCTGCGCGACACGGACGGCGACGGCATCCGCGACGGTGTGGAAGTAGGCCGCACCACGAGTGTGAATCCGGCGTGTTCGTTCTACCCGGATCAGGACCCCGCCTCGCGCACCTCGCCGGTGAAGGCGGACACGGACGAGGACGGGCTGCCGGACGGCCTGGAGGACGCCAACCGCAACGGCAAGCGCGACCTCACGGAGACCGACCCCAACACCGCGGACTCCGACGGTGACGGCCTGGCGGACGGCGTAGAGGACGCGAACAAGAACGGCTCGGTGAGCCCCGGCGAGACGGACCCGCGCCTGCGCGACTCCGACGGCGACGGCCTGCCGGACGGCCTGGAGAAGCGGACCAGCACGGACCCGCTCAAGCCCGACACCGACGGCGACACCTGCTCGGACGGCGCCGAGGACGTGAACAAGAACGGCCAGTTCGATCCGGGTGAGACGAACCCGCGCGTGGCGGACTGCGCCGCGGCGGTGCCCGACGCGGACTTCGACGGCATCCCGGACTCGGTGGAGGACGCCACCGGCACCAACAAGAACAAGGCCGACACGGACGGCGACGGCGTGGCGGACGGCGTGGAGGACACGAACAAGAACGGCCGCGTGGAGCCCGGTGAGACGGACCCGCGCCTGACGGACACCGACTGTGACGGTCTCCAGGACGGCGCCGGCCGCGACGGCTTCCTCGGCGAGGACCCGAACTCCAACGGCCAGGTGGACCCTGGTGAGTCGGACCCCACCAACCCGGACAGCGACGGCGACGGTCTGCTCGACGGCGTGGAGCGTGGCGTGACCACGGCCGCGGCGCCGCGCAACAACTGCGGCTACTCGGGCGACGCGGACCCCGCGACGAAGACGGACCCCAACAAGGCGGACTCCGACGGCGACGGCATCCCCGACGGCGCGGAGGACTCCAACCAGAACGGCCGCGTGGATCCGGGCGAGCTCAACCCGCTGGACCCCAAGGACGGCGCGGCCACCACGCCCGCCGGCAAGGCGTGCAGCGCGCAGAACCTGCGCACGGTGACGTTCAAGGAGGACAGCGGCGCGGACATGCGGCTCGCGCTGCCCAACACCTTCAAGAGCGCCAACCTGGTCAACCTCACGGCCAACGGCCAGACCGTGGGCGTGATGGGCTGGGACGACACGAAGCAGGTGACGTTCATCGCGTACAAGCGCGGCCAGGTGGGCGCCTCCACCACGCCCGCGGGTGACGAGGCGGGCATCCGCACCGGCGCGGCGCTGCTGTCGGCGGCGGACGTGGAGTTCACGCAGACCTTCACCACGTGGGACGGCTTCCCCGCGGCGGTCGCCCGCTACGGCGTCACCGGCACGACGGACCTGAAGGCGTTCACCAACTCGCTGGCGCGGCAGCTGGCCCCGGCCAGCGCGGGCGCGTTCACCGGCAACGCGAACGTCACCGGCCCGTTCAAGATTCAAGCGCAGTACGTGCACCGCTCCAACGGGAGCGTGGTGGCGGTGCTCGCCATCACCCCGGCGGCCCGCTACAACGAGGCGGGCAGCCTCTTCACGATGGCGGACACGGCGGGCGGCTCCGCGCTGGCGCAGTTCGGCGACGCGGACGCGGTGCAGTGCGAGGTCTTCACCGGCAACACCGCGGTGGTGGACTTCCTCTTCGTGGTGGACGACTCCGGCTCCATGGCCTCGTCGCAGACCTTCCTCGCCGGCGCGGCGACGGCGGTGGCCAACAAGCTGGCCAACGCCACGCTGGACTGGCGCCTGGGCATGGTCACCACCGCGTACACGGGCAGCGGCCCCAACAACGGCGTGCTCCGCGCCTTCACGCAGAACATCGACCAGTTCAAGTCGTGGCTGACCCAGAACGCGGTGTGCAACACGACGTCCAAGATGTGCGCGGTGAACGGCACGGCGCTGCCCAACACCACCTGCGCCAGCGACAAGGAGTGCTGGGTGGGCCTGGGCGGTGACGGCGCGGAGCGCTCGCTGGAGGCGGCGCGCAAGGCCATCAACGACCTGACCGCGGCGGGCGGCACCGCCGCGACGCGCATCCGTCCGGGCGCGAAGGTGGTGGTCGTCGTCCTCACGGACACGCGTGACCAGTCCGGCAGCAGCGTGGCGGACTACACGGCGTACTTCCTCAACACGGGCAGCGTGGCGGGCTCGACGAAGAACCCGGTCAACGCTCCCATCCAGCTGCACGGCATCATCTGCCCTCCGGATGGCGCCCGCTGCAACAAGGATGAGGACAACACGAACCCGCGTCACCTGGACGTCATCCAGGCCACGAGCGGCGTGTCCGGCAGCATCCGGGACAACACCTCCATCACCAACACCATCAACGCCATCGTGGACAGCGTCATCGCGTCCGTGGGCTACAAGACGCTCAAGCCGCCGATTGGCGCCTCCATGAAGGTGGCGGTGGCCGAGGTGGCGGATGCCGGCCTGTGCCCCAACATCGGAGACCTGCCGCGCAGCCGCACCCACGGCTTCGACGTGGACGGCATCAACCGCACCGTGTCCTTCTACGGCGCGTGCCGTCCGAAGCAGTCCGGTGTGACGCAGGCGGCGGTGTCCTACCGCTACTGGATCGACCGCACCGCCAAGGCGGACGGCAACCCGCCGCCCTGCTCGTCGGACACGGAGTACTACAACCCGAACGACCCGGATTACTGCGACGGCAAGCTCGTCTGCAACCGCACGACGGACAGGTGCGAGTGCCCGGCGGACTGCGGTGGCACGGCGCCCGCGGGCCAGGTGTGCAACACCGACCGCAAGGTGTGTGACTTCACCTGCGCGCCGGACTGCGGCGGCACGTGCGGCACGTTCGAGACGTGCAACACGGCCTCCTGCTCGTGCAGCTGCGTGCAGACCGCGACCTGCGCGGCGGGCTTCAAGTTCGACGCCAACGCCTGCGGCTGCGTCTGCGACACGGGCGCGCTCAACTGCGGTACCGGCTTCGGCGCCGACCCGGGCCTGTGCGCCTGCGTCTGCAAGCCGGACTGCGGCGGCTGCGCTCCGGGCTTCCAGTGCAACGTCAGCACCTGCGCCTGCGAGAAGCCCATCGGCTAGGCCTGAATGAAGACGCGCTCCCGGTGCCACATGGACCGGGAGCGCGGCGGTGACCTTCCGAAGCCCCCGCTCCGCGACGCCCCTTGAACGGGGAAGCGGGCCGGGGGCTTCTTCCTGTCCGCTACTTCAGCGGCGGCGCGCTGGCGGCGCGGTACACGGGGTAGAGGCCCAGGCGCTCATCCCAGGTCGGGTGGCGCTCGGCGAAGAAGCGCAGGCGGGCGCGCGGGTCCTTGGCGAAGCCCGGGTCCTTCATCCGCTCCTGGAAGGCGGCCTTCACGCCCGCGTCCTTCGCCAGCAGCTCCCGGGCCCAGGGCTCCAGCACGTAGTCCTCGATGTATTCCTTCTGCTCGAAGTGGGCGTTGAAGAAGCCCCACGCGAGCAGCGAGTCCGGCCCCTGGGGCTCGAAGAGGTGCGCCACCAGCTGCACGTTCTTCTGCGCCACCGGCACCCAGAGCGACCCCACGGGCAGGTCCTGCGTGTCCGGCTTCCACTCGCCCTTCGCGGTGAGGCCCTGGTGGCCTTCGTTGGAGCGCGCCTGGAACTGGAAGTCCTTCGAGCGGAAGGACTCCACCTTCGCGGCGGGCACGGCGCGGGTGAGGCGCTGGAACTGGATGCCGTGCGCGGCCAGCTTCGGCGCGACCCACGCGGCGTGCGCGGCGGACACCACGTAGCCGCCCGCGGGCAGCGTCACGGTGATGGCGGGCTGGACGTCCGGTGAGAACGGCACCTTCCACGTCTGGGGCTTCGTGTCGTCGTAGCGGATGTACGGCTGGCCGGAGACGTCCGAGGGCAGGCGCTCGTAGGCGTAGCCCTTGAACTCGAGCGTCTCCCGCTTGGGCGTGTTCTCCCAGCCGAGCACCACCTCGCGCACCCCGCCGGCCAGGGCCTTCTGGTCCTCCGCCTTCACGGCGGCCAGGAGCGCGGCGCCGTCACGGCCCACGAGCTTGAGCAGGCCCTCCAGCACGTCGCGGGTGGCCTTCACGCGCTGCGCGTAGTTCTTCCAGGAGTGCGTCTCCACGAGCACGCCGAAGCGGTGGCGGACGGACCAGTAGGCGTGGCTGAAGCGCGGCGGAGGGACGCCGTAGGCGAAGCCGCTGGTGGGGTCGTCGTCCTGGAGGAAGGACGGGTAGAAGCGCAGCGGCTGGTGGCCTTCCGCGGTGAGGCCGGCGAAGAGCTCGTCCACCAGCTTCGTGCCGCGCTCACGCAAGCCGGGCGGGCCGGACTTCTGCGGCTCCAGGCCCACGGACACGTCGGGTTCGAACTTCGCGCCGTCCGTGACGTGCAGGTCCACGTAGACGAGCGGATCCCACGCGTTGAGGTACTTCAGCAGCAGCACCATCTCCGGTGCGTCCGCCTTCACGTAGTCGCGGTTGAGGTTGAGGTTCTGCGCGGTGACGCGAAAGCCCATCTCCTCCGGGCCCACCTGGTTGGGGCGGTGGTTGGGGTTGAAGCGCTCGTGGCCGTCCACGTTGAAGACGGGCACGAAGACGGCGGTGACGCCCTTGAGCAGGTCCGGCACGGACGCGCGGTTCTGGAGCGCGTCGCGCAAGAGCCAGAAGCCCGCGTCCTTGCCGTCGATTTCACCCGCGTGGATGCCGCCCTGGAAGAAGACGACGGGGCGCCCCTTCTTGCGCGCGGCGTCCGCGGTGAGGGTGCCGTCGGGGCTGACGACGAGCGCCACCATGGGGCGGCCCTCCGGCGTGGTGCCCAGCGTGTCGCAGCGGGCCTTGCCGGGGAACTGCTTGGGGAAGGCGCGGCACAGCGCCTCTGCTTCCGCGTAGCGGCCGGTGCGCTTCCAGCCGCTCTGCTCGGAGACGGTGGTGAGAGGGGGGGGTGGGGCCTGCGTGAGGACCAGGGCGGCGAGGGTGGGCAGGAGCATGCCTGCTTGAGACCACAAGCCCCGCCAGCGCTCAACCGTGCCGCACGGTGTGTGTGCCGCCCACGGGCAGCACGTGCACACGGTCTCTCGGCCAGCCCCGGCGCAGCCATTCGGCATCCAGGCGGACGGGAGGCTCGTCGAGCGGCTCGTCCGTCAGCTTGAACGTGCCCCAGTGCATGGCGAAGAAGGCCAGCGCGCCCAGGTCTTCGAAGGCCTGCACCGCCTCCTCCGGGTTCATGTGCTGCAGCCGCATGAACCACGCCGGGTCGTAGGCGCCAATGGGCAAGAGCGCCGCGTCCAGCTTGGGGAACCGGGCACCAATCTCCTTGAAGCCCTGGAAGTAGGCGGTGTCGCCGGAGTGGTAGACGCGCGCGCTGGAGCCCTCCACCACGAAGCCGCCCCAGAGCATCTCGTTGGCGTCGTTGAGGCCGCGGCGGCTCCAGTGCTGGGACGGCACGTAGTGCACGCGCACGGGCCCCACCTGCGTGGCCTCCCACCAGTCCAGCTCGTGGAAGGACAGGCCCTGGCCCTGGAACACCGGCGCGTGGCCCAGGCCGGTGATGACGCGGGCGCCCACCTGCTTGAGCGTGGGCAGGTCCAGGTGGTCGTAGTGGTTGTGGGACACGAGGCTCGCGTCGATGCGCGGCAGCTTCTCCACCGGCACGCCGGGCGGCACGTTGCGGCGGATGACGACGTTGATGGCGTCGCGCAGCACCGGGTCGATGAGCAGCGACACGCCGTCCAACTGCACCAGCCAGCTTGCGTGGCCCAGCCACGTCAGGCGGGCGCCTTCGCCCGGGGCGGGCGGGGTGGCGAGCACGGCGAGGTCCGGCTCCACGTGCGGCACGACGGCGCGCGCGGGCGCGCTGCGGCGCTTGCCCGCGAGCTTGTCCGTGACGGCCCACTTGAAGACGCGGGTGAAGGGCTGCGGTCCGCTGCCATCCAGGTTCTTGAAGCGCATCGCCATGGGGGAGTCATGCTCGGCTGGAGGGGAGGTGCGCAAGGGGAATGCGGCGCGGGCTTGGGGGCGCGCCGTATAAGAGGGCTTCTCATGGGACCTGTCTCCGGCACCACGACCCGCAGGGTGTTGCTCGCGTTCGGCGCGCTGGTGGCGCTGTTCGCGGCGGCGTCGGGCTATGCGCTCGGCCGGCTGTCGGACATCCATGAGGGCACGCATGCGCTGCGCGAGGTGGGCGGCCGGGCGCGGGAGGCGCGCGAGCTGGCCACGGCGGTGCGGGACCAGTACGCGCACCTGGCGCACACCATCATCCTGGGCAACGACAGCCACCGGCGCTTCCACACGGAGGCCCGCGCGCGGGTGGAGGCGCTGACGCGGCGGCTGGCGGAGCACGCGCGCGACGCGGAGGAGCGCGCGGCGGTGGCGGACATCCAGGCGTCCGGCGACGCGCTGGACACCCTCTACCGGGACACGCTCCTGCCCGCGGTGATGGCGAAGGACGCGCGGGCCGTGGAGGCTGCGCATGGGCGCGCGCTGGAGTGGGTGTCGCGCATCCAGGCGCGGGTGGATGCGCTGACGGCGGACTCGGACGCGTCGATGGCGGCCTTCGAGTCGCACGTGGGCGCGGTGGAGCGCGACAGCTTCCGCTGGGCGCTGCTGCTGCTGGGCGGGGCCACGCTGTTCGCGGCCGGAGTGGGCGTGTACATCGGCAACTCGGTGGCGCGGCCGGTGGCGCGGCTGTCGGAGGGCGCGGCGCGGCTGTCGCGCGGGGACCTGGACGCGCGCATCCCGGAGGACGACCCGGGGGAGCTGGGCCACCTGGCCGCGCAGCTCAACCGGATGACCGGCGCGCTGCGCGAGCATCAGGCGCGGCTCGTCCAGCACGAGAAGCTGGCGGGCATTGGCCGGCTGGCGGCGGGCGTGGCGCACGAAATCAACAACCCGCTGGGCGTCATCCTCGGGTACGTGCGGCTGTTGCAGCGGCGGGCGGAGGGCGCGCTCGCGGAGGACCTGCGCGTGGTGGAGGAGGAGGCGGTGCGCTGCCAGGACATCGTGGAGGGGCTGCTGGACCTGGCGCGGCCAGGGCGCGGGCCGCTGGAGCCGGTGGCGCTGCGCGACGCGTGCGAGGAGGTCGTCCTGCGCCTGCGTGAAGCCACGCGCCTGGGGCCCCAGGGCTCGGTCTCGGTGGAGGTGCACGGCGAGGGCACCGCGTGGGCGCAGGCATCCCGGCTGCGGCAGGTGCTGCTCAACCTGGTGAAGAACGCGGCGGAAGCGGCGGGGGAGGGCGGACGGGTGGAGGTGCGCATCGCGGTGGACGCGGCCGGCGCTTCGCGCGTGGCGGTGTCGGACTCCGGGCCCGGGGTGCCGCCCGACGCGCGGCTGTTCGAGCCGTTCTTCACGACGAAGCCCTCGGGCACGGGATTGGGGCTCGCGGTGAGCCAGGCCATCGCGGAGGCGCACGGCGGCCGCATCGACGTGGACACCGGGCCTCTGGGCGGCGCGCGCTTCACGCTGTCGCTGCCCGCCCCGTCGCGTGAACAGGAGGCAGCGGCATGAGCGACGCGAAGGCTTCGGTCCTCGTCGTGGACGACAAGGAGAACATGCTCAAGCTGTTCGCGCGCATCCTCGGGGACGCGTACGCGGTGACGACCGCTCCCGACGGCGCACAGGCGCTGGCCCTGCTCTCCGCGCGCGCGTTCGACGTGGTCGTCACCGACATCCAGATGCCGGGCGCGGATGGCTTCACGGTGCTGCGCGAGGTGAAGCGGCGCGCGCCGGACACGGAGGTCCTCCTCGTCACCGCCTACGCGAGCATCCCCAAGGCCGTGGAGGCCATCAAGGAGGGCGCGTACGACTACCTGTCCAAGCCCTTCGACCCGGACGACGTGGCGCTCGTCGTCGCCCGCGCCCTGGAGCGCCGGCGCCAGAACCTCGAGGCCCGGGGGCTGGCCGCCCGCGCGGCGCGCATGCCGGACTTCCACGGCCTCTTCGGCACCAGCCCCGCGCTCCAGAAGACGCACGCGCTGCTGGCGCAGGTGGCCGCGCGCGACCTCACCGTGGTGCTCACCGGGGAGACGGGCACCGGCAAGGAGCTGGCCGCGCGCGCGTTGCACCGGGAGAGCCCGCGCCGCGACAAGCCCTTCGTCGCGGTGAACTGCGGCGCGCTGCCGGCGGAGCTGGTGGAGAGCGAGCTGTTCGGCCACGCGCGTGGCGCCTTCACCGGGGCGACGGGCGCGAAGGCCGGCCTCTTCGAGGAGGCCCACGGCGGCACGCTCTTCCTGGACGAGGTGGGGGACCTGCCCCTGCCCGTGCAGGTGAAGCTCAACCGCGCGCTCCAGGAGAAGGAGATCCGCCGCGTGGGCACCACCACGCCGGTGACGGTGGACGTGCGCGTGGTGGCGGCCACGCACCGCGACCTCGCGGAGGAGGTGGCGCAGGGGCGCTTCCGCGAGGACCTCTACTACCGGCTGGGCGGCGTGACGGTGCGGATGCCCGCCCTGCGCGAGCGGCGCGAGGACATCCCGCTGCTGGCCCTGCACTTCCTCGCCGCCGCGAACCGGCCGGAGCTGGAGGGCTTCACGCCCCAGGCCCTCCAGTCCCTCACCGCCGCGCCGTGGCCCGGCAACGTGCGGCAGCTCCAGAACGCGGTGGCGCGCGCGGCGGCGGTGGCGGCGGGGCCTCGCATCACCCCGGAGGACCTGCCCCCGGAGCTCCATGCGGCGCGGACGCCCACGGCCCCGGGGCCGCTGCCCGCGGAGGCCCTGGCGAAGCAGCCCTACCGCGAGGCGGTGGACCGCGTGCGCGATGCCGTGTCGCGCGACTACCTCACCGCGCTGATGCAGGAGTTCTCCGGCAACGTCACCCACGCGGCCGAGCGCGCGGGCATGGAGCGCGAGAGCCTGCACCGCCTGCTCAAGCGCTACGGCGTGCGCACGGAGGACTTCAAGCGCGGGGACTGAAGGGCGCCCTAGCGGGGCTCGTGCTGCGCGAGCACCTTGTCCAGCGCCTCCGCCTGCGCGCGCACGTCCAGGTCCGTGTCCTTCATCGCCCTGGCGGCGTACGTCCGGGCCCGGGCGGCCTCCGTCTTCGCCAGCGCCATGGCCATGCACAGGTTCGCCTTCGGGTGATCCGGAGACGCGGCCAGCGCGGGCTTGAGGACGGCCGCGGCCTGTTCGTCCTCCTGATTCTCCAGGAGGTACATGGCCAGGACACAGGCCGGCTCCGCCGCCGAGGGCTGCTGCCTCAGCGCCTCCCGCAGCAGCGCCGTGGCGAGGTCGCGCTCGCCGTGCTCGTCCAGCTCGTACGCCATGTCGCGGAGCTCTTCCACGGAGGCGTCCCCCTGCCTCTTCGCCTGCTCCACCAGACGCTGCGCGTTCTCGAGGTTTCCGGCGCGCAGTTCCTTGATTCCTTCGGAATACAGGGGGTTTCCCACGGTGTCCTCCAGTGCACCACGCGGTGTGTTGCACACATTCTGAGCGACTTTGGTCGAAGGGCCGCAACTTTGGGGAGGCGGTTTCCGAAAAATCGAGAAGACTTCTCCCCCAGGCCCCCATGATCATCCGCAACAACCCCGTCCGCCAGCCGCTGACCTCCGGTACGGAGTCCACCGCCGCGCGTCCCGCCGCCCCCACCGCGCGCAACGTGGTGAAGGACTCCTTCTCCTCCGGCACCGCCGCTGCCCAGCGCACGGGCGCCGTCACCGGGGCTCCCCCGGGCGACCACGGCAAGCTGATGAGCGAGTACCTCACCGGCGCGCGCCCGCCCCCGGCGGACTTCGAGCAGGTCATGGGTTACAAGCCCTACGCCATCCAGACGAAGCACGGCCAGCGCATGCAGGATCCGCTCGGCTACGCGTCCGTCCCCGGCAAGATTGGCCCGGACAAGGAGTTCGATCCGGCGGCCAAGACGCACGACTACGGCTACGACCTGCTGCGCTACTACGACCGCAAGGGCACGCCGCTGAAGCCCGAGGCCCGCAAGGCCGCGGACGCGCAGTTCCGCCAGGACATGTTCGACTACGCGAACGACCAGAAGGGCGCGATGGCCAAGTTCAAGTTCCGCGCGTGGGCGCAGATCTACGCCACCGCGGTGGAGCTGAACTCGCGCGTGCAGGGCTACGGCCCTCCGTAGTCCGTAGGGAGGCGCATTGGACGTTGAAGGGCCAGACGCCGCGGGGCTGCCCCCGGAGCGTGAAGAGGTGGTGGCGGCGCTCCTGGCACACCAGCGCCGCTTCCTCGCCTTCGTGGAGCGGCGCGTGGGCAGCAGGGCCGTCGCGGAGGACCTCCTCCAGACGGCCTTCGCCCGCACCCTGGAGAAGGGCGGGGCGCTGAAGGACGGCGAGGGCGCGGTGGCGTGGTTCTACCGCCTGCTGCGCAACGCCCTCGTGGACCACCACCGCCGGCAGGCCGCGGAGGGACGCGCGCTGGAGGTGGAGGCGCGCGACGCCGGGGACGCCACCGACGACCTGGAGCTCAAGGGCGCGGTGTGCGCGTGCCTCGCGGACCTGCTGCCCACCCTCAAGCCCGAGTACGCGCAGCTGGTGCGCCAGGTGGACCTGGAGGGGCGCGCCGTGCCGGACGTGGCGCGCGAGGTGGGCATCACCGCCAACAACGCGGGCGTGCGGCTTCACCGTGCGCGGCTCGCGCTCAAGCGTTCGCTGGAGCGCGGCTGCGGCGCGTGCGCGGCGCACGGCTGCCTGGACTGCTCCTGCAAGCCCCGCCGCTGAAGCGGATGCTCAGGGGCAGGTCGCCGTGTCGTCGTTGGCGTCGATGTTCACGCCCGACACCGGGTCGCCCGTGAACACGCTGGCCACGAGCGCGGTGGCCCGGCACGTGGGCAGCTTGGGGTTGTCCACGACGACGAAGTTGAGCGTGATGCGCGCCAGCTCCGGCAGGCCGAAGGCCGTGAGCGCCGTGTTGCCCTGGAGGCTGAGGACGTCCAGCTCGCGCAGCAGCGCCAGGTCGCCCAGGTTCGTCAGCGACGGGTTGCCCAGCATCTCCAGGGTGGTCAGCCGGGTCAGCCGGTTGAAGCCCTCCAGCGACGTCAGCGCGAGGTTGCTCACGGAGGACACCGTGGTCGCGCTCCGCAGCAGGGGCAGGTGGTGCACGCGCTGCAGCTTCTCGTTGGCCTTCACGACGAAGCCGTCCCCCACGCGCTCCAGCGCGGGCATGTCCCCCACGCTCACCAGCTCCTTGTTGCCCTGGATGTAGATGCGGTCCGCGGAGGCGAGCCGCTCCAGCCCCGTCGTGTCCGGCAGCCGGGGGTTGCCGACGATCTCCAGCATGCCCACGGAGGTGAGCTGACCCAGCGGCTGGAGCCGCTCCAGCAAGGCGTTCTCCCGAAGCGCCAGCGTGCCGTCCACGCGCACGAGCTGCTCCAGGCCGAAGGGGCCGCCCATCGCGGGGTTGTTCGTGAGGTGCACGTCGCCGTGGACCTGGGACAGGTTCACGAACGGCGTGCGGTCCATGCGCAGGTGGTCCTCGATGAAGAGCGACCCCCGCAGCACGGTGACGTGGGGCAGCACGCCGGGCTCCACCATCGCGTTGTTCGCGCGCAGGGAGACGCTGTCGCGGGGCTGCACGGCCTCCAACCCCTCCAGCGTGGGGAGCATGGGGTTGTCCTCCACGAGGAGGCTGCGCTCGACCCACAGGACGGCCCGCGCCGCCGTCGTGCCCAGCGTCAGCGCGTCCAGCCGGGCGTTGGAGCGCACCGCCACGTCGCCGCCCACGAAGCGCAGCGCGGGCAGGGACAGCCGCCGCAGGCTGGCGTTGCCCCGCGCCGTGAAGCTGCCCTGGATGACGGCCAGCGAGGGCAGGGAGGCGTCGATGAGCGTGGGCGCGGAGATGATCAGCTCGCCCCGCAGGTGGGTGACGCCCGCCAGGGCGACCAGGTCCACGGGGTCCGCCACCACGAAGTCCCCGTCGTGCACGCGCGTCGCCTGGCACACGTACACCGACGACGTGTAGCCGTTGGGATCCAGCTCTCCGTCGTCGTCCCGGTCCAGGAACACGTCCACGCGCGTGCCACCCCGGGCGCAGTTCGGCCCCGCGGGCTCGGCCTGCTGACGGAGCTTCAGGTCGTCCCGGTCCAGGTTGCAGACGTAGGTGGTGGCTTCGATCTCGGAGGTCGTGAGCGCGGAGTCACCGTCCAGGTCCAGGCCGGACTCCAGCACGGCGCCTCCGCCGTCGTCGCCGTCGCACGGCGCGGTGAAGGCCGGCAGCGCGCGCACGCGCGACAGCACGGGGGCCGACTCGTCGCAGGTGTACACCTCCTGGGAGATCTCCGCGTCCTCCAGCAGCCCGTTGCCGTTGGCGTCGTGGCCGGCGTGCGACAGGTGACCGCCCTGGGGGCAGCGCGCGCCCGGGGCCACCGGCCGCACGCGCAGGAGCACGTTGGCGACCGCGGTGGCGCAGACGAAGTCGGCGGTGGCCACCTCGCCGTCGTCGAGCTGGCCATTGTCGTTGCGGTCCAGACCGGACTCCACGGTCCGGCCCCCCAGCTCGCAGTTCACGCCGTGCGGCTCCACCCGCGCGCGCGTGCGGATCTTGAAGGGGGCCGCGTCGCAGACGTACTCGGTGGTGGTGACCTCCGCGTCGTCCAGCTTCCCGTCGCGGTCCTGGTCCAGGCCGGTCTGGATCTCGGTCCCGCCGAACTCGCAGTGCTCGCCAGGAGGCTCCACGCGCACCTGGGTCTTCGCGTCGCGCTGGGTGAGCTCCGACAGGTCGATGGCATCACAGCCGCTGACGAGCAGGGCCATCGCGGCCCCCCACGTCGCCCACTTGCGTCGCATCCGATGCCCTCTCTGGTCGGGCCCCGACCATGCCTCCCACCCCATACGGAGCGAGCGGATTTTCCAGGCTGTTTCCCGAGCGGAGCCCGTCCGTCCGGACGCACAAGCCCCCGGAACTCCAGGCCGCCGGGGCTGCCTCCTACCGGAAAATGCCCTCCGGGGACAAACCCCCGGGCCTGTCTGGTGCCTCGCCCCCCGGTGGAAGGAGCACGGCCCGTCCGGGCCGGGAGCGGCGGGTTACGCATGTGTAAGAGCGCGCCGGGTGCCGCGTTGGCCCGGGGCAAGGAGGCTCCACCATGACGCATTCCCATCCCCATCCTCATCCCCCCGCCGCCCCTTCCCACCTCCCGCCCCCCGGGACGGAGGGAGGGCCGGCCATCGACCCCGTGTGCGGCATGAAGGTGGACCCGCGCACGCCCCGGGGCGGCAGCTGGGAGCACGAGGGCCACACCTGGTTCTTCTGCAACCCGAAGTGCCGCCAGCGCTTCCAGGCCGACCCCGGACAGTTCCTCCAGCCCCGGACGCCGCCACCCCCTGCCCCGAAGGGCGCCGTGTACGTGTGCCCCATGGATCCGGAGGTGCGCCAGGACGCGCCGGGGGCCTGCCCGAAGTGCGGCATGGCACTGGAGCCGGAGGCGCCGCCCGTCCTTCAGACTCGCGTCGAGTACACCTGCCCCATGCACCCGGAGGTGGTGCGCGACGGGCCGGGCACCTGCCCGAAGTGCGGCATGGCGCTGGAGCCGCGCACGGCGACGGTGGAGGAGCCGCCGGACCCCGAGCTGCGCTCGATGACGCGGCGGTTCTGGGTGGGGCTCTTGCTGAGCGTGCCGCTGATGCTGCTGGGCATGTCGGACATGGTGCCGGGCCAGCCGGTACAGCACGCGCTGTCACCCGCGGCGCTGGTGTGGGCGCAGTTCGCGCTGGCGACGCCGGTGGTGCTGTGGGTGGGGGCGCCGTTCTTCCAGCGGGGTTGGGCGTCGGTGCGCAACCGGCACCTGAACATGTTCACGCTCATCGCGCTGGGTGCGGGCGCCGCGTACGCGTTCAGCGTGGCGGCCACGCTGTTCCCGCACCTGTTGCCGGAAGGCGCGCGCACGGGGCACGGCGGCACCGCGCCCGTGTACTACGAGGCCGCCGCCATCATCCTCACGCTGGTGGCGCTGGGACAGGTGCTGGAGCTGCGCGCCCGCCACGCGACGTCCGGCGCGCTGCGGGCCCTGCTGTCGCTGGCCCCCGCCATGGCGAGGCGCATCTCGGACGACGGCCATGAGGAGGACGTGCCGCTGTCCCACGTGCACGCGGGGTGGCGCCTGCGCGTGCTCCCCGGCGGCAAGGTGCCCGTGGACGGCGAGGTGCTGGAGGGCGCGAGCGCGGTGGACGAGTCGCTGGTCACCGGCGAGTCCGTGCCGGTGGAGAAGGGGCCGGGCGCGAAGGTGACGGGCGGCACGGTGAACGGCACGGGCACGCTGGTGATACGCGCGGAGCGCGTGGGCCAGGACACGCTGCTGTCGCGCATCGTCCAGCGCGTGGCCGAAGCGCAGCGCACCCGCGCGCCCATCCAGCGGCTGGCGGACCGCGTGGCCGGCGTCTTCGTGCCCGCGGTCATCGCGGTGGCGCTGGTGACGGCGGTCGTCTGGGGCGTGTGGGGCCCGGAGCCGAGGCTCGCGCACGCGCTGGTGAACGCGGTGGCGGTGCTGATCATCGCCTGCCCGTGCGCGCTGGGCCTGGCCACGCCCATGTCCGTGATGGTGGGCACGGGACAGGGCGCGCGCATGGGCGTGCTCATCCGCGACGCGGCGGCGCTGGAGCGGATGGCCGCGGTGGACACGCTGGTGGTGGACAAGACGGGCACGCTGACGGAGGGCAAGCCGCGCCTCGTGACGGTGGAGCCCGCGCCGGGCGTGGACGCGTCCGTCCTCCTGCGCCAGGCCGCCAGCCTGGAGCGCGGCAGCGAGCACCCGCTGGCCGCCGCCGTGGTCTCGGGCGCGAGGGAGCGGGGCGTGTCCCCCGTGGGCGTGGAGGGCTTCCAGGCCGTGCCGGGGCAGGGCGTCCGGGGCCGCGTGGACGGCCGTGACGTCGCGTTGGGCAACGCCGCGCTGATGCGGAGCCTGGGCGTGGCGGTGGAGGCGCTGACGGAGCGCGCGGAGGCGCTGCGCCACGAGGGCCAGACCGTGGTGCTGGTGTCCGTGGACGGCCGCGCGGCGGGGCTCCTGGGCGTGGAGGATCCGGTGAAGCCCTCCACGCCGGAGGCCCTGGAGCGGCTGCGGGCCGAGGGCCTGCGCGTGGTGATGCTCACCGGCGACAGCCCGACGACGGCGCACGCGGTGGCGCGCAGGCTGGGCATCACGGAGGTCATCGCGGGCGTGCAGCCGGACGCGAAGGGGGACGCGGTGAAGGCGCTGCAGGCGCAGGGGCGCGTGGTGGCCATGGCGGGGGACGGCGTGAACGACGCTCCGGCGCTCGCGAGGGCGGACGTGGGCATCGCCATGGGGACGGGCACGGACATCGCGATGGAGAGCGCGGGCGTGACGCTGGTGAAGGGCGACCTGCGCGGCATCGCGAGGGCGCGCGCGCTGAGCCAGGCCGTGCTGCGCAACATCCGGCAGAACCTCTTCTTCGCCTTCGTCTACAACCTGCTGGGCGTCCCGCTGGCGGCGGGCGTGCTGTACCCCGTCTTCGGCCTGCTGCTGAGCCCGCTGTTCGCGAGCGCGGCGATGAGCCTTTCGTCCGTCTCCGTCATCGGCAATGCCCTGCGGTTGCGGCGGCTGAAGTCCTAGTCCGGGGCGGACGGCCAGCCGGGCGCGCGGGGCGGGATGGTGGCCGTCCCGCGCGTGCCCACCCTGAGGCCCGAAGTCCGATGGCCTGAAAGGAAGCCCACCATGGCGAACGCCGAAGCAATGCGAAGCAAGGACGCGATGCGCGAGTGCATCGACAACTGCATGGCCTGTCACCGCATCTGCATGGAGACGCTGGCGGAGTGTCTGAAGCGGGGAGGCAAGCACGCCGAGCCAAGGCTCCTCCGGATGCTGATGGACTGCGCGGACATCTGCGAGACGAGCGCGCGCTTCATGCTGCGCGGCTCGGACCTGCATTCGCGCACGTGCTTCGCCTGCGCGGAGGTGTGCGCCGCCTGCGCGGACGCCTGCGAGCAGATGGGCACCGACGCCATGATGAAGGCCTGCGCGGAGGCGTGCCGCCGCTGCCAGGAGTCCTGCCGGAGCATGAGCGGCGGGGTGATGGCCCAGCCCCTCAACCCGGAGGCCGCCCAGCGCGCCGCCGACCTGCCTGCCTGAAGGGGGCGTGCACGGAAGCCCGGGCCCATTAGACTGGGCCCATGAATGCCCGCGAGGAGGGACGCGCCCCTGGTGCGTCCCCCAGTCACATCTCCGTCGTCCGGCTTCCCCACTCCTGGTTCATCCTCTGCACGTCGCGCGAATTGGGGGACAAGCCGCTCGCGCGCACGCTGCAGGGCACGCCCCTGGTGCTCTTCCGGGGCGAGGGTGGCAGGCCGGGCGCCCTGGTGGACCGCTGCCCGCACCGCAACGTGCCCCTGTCGCTGGGGCGCGTGAAGGACGGGCAACTGGAGTGCGGCTACCACGGGTGGCGCTTCGACACCGGAGGCCAGTGCCGGCTCGTCCCCGGCCTGGTGGGCGAGCCCGAGGCCCGCTCCCGCTGCGCCTCGTCCCACGCGACGCGCGAGCAGGACGGCTTCGTCTGGGTCTACTCCACGCCCGGCGTGGAGCCCACGACGGAGCCCTTCCGCTTCCCGCTGCTGGACGCGGCGGACTACACCACCGTGCGCCGCGTGCTGCGCGCGCCCGGGTCGCTGCACGCGGTGCTGGAGAACACGCTGGACGTGCCGCACACCGCCTTCCTCCACGGTGGCCTGTTCCGCACCCCGGAGAAGAAGAACGAAATCGACGTGGTGGTGCGCCGCAGCGCGGACCGCGTGGAGGCGGAGTACCTGGGCGAGCCCGCGCCCAAGGGGCTCGTGGGGAAGCTGCTCGCGCCGGGCGGCCAGGTGGTGCAGCACTTCGACCGCTTCCTGATGCCCTCCATCGCGCAGGTGGAGTACCGCATCGGGGACAAAAGCCACATCCTGGTCAACTCCGCCATGACGCCGGTGAGTGACTGGGACACGCTCGTGTACGCGGTGGTGACGGTGAAGCTGCCCGTGCCGCGCTGGCTGCTCAAGGCCGCGGTGCCCTTCGTGCTGCCGGTGGGGCTGCACATCTTCGGGCAGGACGCGCGCATCCTGGAGCGGCAGACGGACTCCATCCGCCGCTTCGGCACGGAGGCCTACGCCTCCACCGAAATCGACGTCCTGGGGCCCAGCATCCTGCGCCTGATGCGCGCCCAGGAGCGCGAGCGCACTTCTCCGCCCCCGGACACGGTGCACGAGACGCGCGTGCGCATGCGCACGTAGGGCTTCAGCCGGCCTTGGCGGGCGCGGGCCGCTGCACGAGCTCCGTGGAGAAGTAGCGCTCCATGCGGTCCGGGAACACCGTCACCACCTGGGCCTGCGGGCCCAGTTGCTTCGCCGCCTCCACCGCCGCCGCGTAGTTGAGGCCGGAGGACGGGCCCACCGGGAAGCCCCGGCGGATGAGCGCCCGCGCGGTGCGCATGGCCACGTCATCCGACACGTCCAGCTCCACCCGGCCCGGCATGTCCGCCTCGCGGTACAGCCGCGACAGGCCGTCCACCACACCCGGCACGCGCGCGCTGAAGCTGCAACACTCGATGTCGCACCCCAGCCCGGCGATGGGCCGCGCCACGAAGGGCGTCACCGGACAGCCCGCTTCCGCGAACGCCTGGTACAGCCCCACGATGGTGCCGCCCGTGCCCACGCCGCTCACCACGCCGTGCACCAGGCCTCCCGGCACCTGCGCCAGGATCTCCTGCCCCGTCCACACGCGGTGGGCCTCCGCGTTGTCGGGGTTCTCGAACTGGCGGGGCGCGAAGCCGCCGCGCTCCTTCGCCAGCGCCTCCGCCTTCGCGATGGCGCCCCGGATGCCCTCCGAGCGTGGAACCAGCTCCACCTCGCCGCCGTAGGCGCGGATGGCGATGAGCCGCTCCTCCGTCACGCCCTCCGGCATCACCGCGGTGAAGCGGCAGCCCATCTGCGCGCTGGCCAGCGCCATGGCGATGCTGGTGGAGCCGCTGGACGCCTCCACCACGTCGCCGCCCGGGCTCAGCTCGCCCAGCCGCCACGCCTTCTCCAGCATGTACCGGGCGATGCGGTCCTTGGTGGACCCACTGGGGTTGAGGAACTCCAGCTTGCACCAGACGGTGGGACCTTCCGGGTCCAGCCGCACGGGCACCAGCGGCGTGGGCCCCACGGCCTGGAGGAAGCGGCCATCAGCGGGGAGCGGGCGGCAGGGAGGGCGCATGACCCATATCCCTATCGCGAAAATCGCCAGGGGGGGAGTTGCCCTGTCGTCCAGCGAGCGGCGGCGGCCGCCCGGTCCCCTGGCTGTTCCGTCAGAGAAGACATTTTCCCACGTGCGACACTTGGCGCGCCGTGAGCCAGCCATTACGAAGGAGGGCCACGGCTTCCTTTCCGCACGCATGCCCTCCGCACCCATCATCCTGAACGTCAACGACGACCTGGCCAGCCGCTACGTCACGTCGCGCGTGTTGTCCCTGTCGGGCTTCCAGGTCCTGGAGGCGGGCACGGGCGGAGAGACGCTGTCGCTCGCGGACGAGCAGACCGACCTGGTCATCCTGGACGTCCGCCTGCCGGACATGAGCGGCCTGGAGGTGTGCCGGCGCCTGAAGGCCTCCCCGCGCACGCGCAACGCGCTGGTGCTGCACCTGTCCGCGCAGGCGGTGGGCCCCGCGGACCGCGCGCAGGGGCTGGAGCACGGCGCGGACGCGTACCTCGTGGCGCCGGTGGATCCGGAGGAACTGGTGGCCCAGGTGCACGCGCTCCTGCGCCTGCGCCGCGCCGAGCGCGAGGTGCGCGTCCTCTCCGACCAGGTGCAGCAGCAGCGCCGCCTGCTGGAGCTGGCCATGGCGTCGGCGGCGGACCCCATCGCGCTCTATGACGGCGACGGGACGCTCATCTACGCCAACCAGGCGGTGGCCACGGCGCGCGGCTCGCACCACGTGCACATCCCAGGCAGGAGCATGGACGCCATCCGCGCGATGGATCCGCAGCTGGATCCCTTCGCGAAGTCCCTGGACGCTGCGCGGCGCACGGGCCAGGTGCAGCGCGGCCGCATCACCCTGTCCTCGGACAAGGGCGTGCGGCACTTCGAGTACACGATGTCGCCCGCCACCGGGCCCACCGGTGTGGTGGAGGCCATCATCGCCACCGGCCAGGACGTCACGGAGCTGCGCAACGCGGAGGACTTCCGCGAGCAGTTCATCGGCATCCTGGGCCACGACCTGCGAAACCCCCTCAACGCGCTGTCCATGTCCGCCCAGCAGCTCCAGCGCCAGGGCGAGCTGTCCGACCGCCAGCGCGTCTTCACCGAGCGCATCCTCACCAGCGCCGAGCGCATGGAGCGGATGATCCGCCAGTTGCTGGACTTCGCCCGGGCGCGGCTGGGCGCGGGGCTGCCGGTGGTGCGCTCGCGCTGCGACCTCTTCGACGTGGTGCGCGGCGCGGTGGACGAGTCGCGCGCCAGCCAGCCCCAGCGCGAGGTGATGCTGGAGATGCGCGGCGACGGGCGCGGCGCGTGGGACGCGGACCGGCTGGAGCAGGTGGTGACCAACCTGGTGTCCAACGCGCTCAAGTTCAGCCCGGCGGACTCGCCCGTGCGCGTGAGCGCGGAGGGCCTGGCGTCCGAGGCCGTGGTGCGGGTGCACAACCTGGGCACGCCCATCCCGGCGGAGCAGCTGCCGCACCTCTTCGCCGCGTGGCGCCGCGCCGGCCGCAGCGACCGCGAGCGCGGCGCGGCCGGAGGCCTGGGGCTGGGGCTCTACATCACGGAGCAGATCGTGAAGGCCCACGGCGGCACCGTCCAGGTGACGTCCACCGCGGCGCAGGGGACGACCTTCACGGTGCGTCTGCCCCGAGGCTGAAAAAGCTACGGGTTTGACGACTCGTGGACGGATGCGTTGCGGCGACCCTTCCGCATGCGCAGGGGCGACTCCACCCTGGGGGCATGGTCCCATCCGAAAAGCAAATCTTCGCCCAGAGCGTGGAAGCCCTCTTCGTGCGTGCGCTGGGGCCGTACCTCACGCGTGACGGACGCCAGAAGCTCAAGGCCGCCGGCCTGAACCTCTCCGAGCCGCTGCGCCCCCACTACTCGCTGGAGCAGTGGCGCACCTTCCTGGACGTGGCCGCGCGCGACGTCTTCCCCGGCCAGCCCCTGGAGACGGCCTACCTGGAGCTGGGGGCGCGCTACCTGAAGGGCTTCCAGCAGACGTCCGTGGGGCGGGCGAGCATGCAGTTGGTCACCCACCTGGGCCCGCAGAAGACGCTGGAGCGCGTGCCGTACAACCTGCGCGCGGGCAACAACTTCAACGAGGTCCGGGTGGAGGAGCTGTCCAGGGAGGACGCCACCCTGTGGGTGAAGGACGTGCTGGCGGACAACCCCTTCTTCGCCTGCGGTTTCCTCGCGGAGACGCTGCGCGCGTCGGGCGCGGGCTCCCCGGAAGTGAAGCCCATCGCGTTCGACGGCACGGCGGCGACGTACCGGCTGACGTGGTCGCAGGCGAAGTCCCAGCGGCCCGCGGGCACGCTGGCGCCGGTGCGCCGGCTCTACGGGTAGCGCACGGGCGCGGGCGGATCATCCGGCGGCAGCGGGATGAACTCCGTCTCCGTGGGCACCGCAGCGAAGCGGCCCTCCTTCCAGTCCGCCTTGGCGGCCTCCAGGCGCTCCTTGGAGGACGACACGAAGTTCCAGAAGAGGTAGCGCGGGCCGTCCATGGGCTCGCCGCCCAGGAGCATCATCCGCGCGGAGGACTCCGCCTTGAGGATGATCTCACTGCCCGGCTTGAACACCAGCAGCTCGCCGGGCTGGAAGCGCGTGCCCTCCACCTCCACGGTGCCCTCCACGAGGTAGAGGCCCCGCTCCTCGTATTCCGCGGGGAGCTTCAGGCGGGAGCCCGCCTCCATCTTCGCGTCCGCGTAGAAGAGGTCGGAGTGGGCGCGCACGGGGGATTTGCCGCCGTGCACCTGGCCCGCGATGACGGTCAGGTGGATGCCCTCGCCGTCGATGACGGGCAGCGTGTCCGCGGGGTGGTGGACGAAGGCGGGGGCGACCTCCTCGTGCTGCTTGGGGAGGGCCACCCAGGCCTGGATGCCGAAGAGGCGGCCACCGGCGGCGCGCGTGTCCGGCGCGGTGCGCTCCGAGTGGGCGATGCCCTGCCCGGCGGTCATCCAGTTCACGGCGCCGGGACGGATGGGCTGCACGAAGCCCAGCGAGTCGCGGTGGAGGATTTCGCCCTGGAACAGGTAGGTGACGGTGGACAGGCCGATGTGCGGATGCGGGCGCACGTCCAGGCCGCGGCCCGGGTCGAAGTCCGCGGGGCCCATCTGGTCCAGGAAGATGAAGGGACCGACCATGCGGCGGCGCGCGGAGGGCAGGGCGCGCCGGACGTGGAAGCCGTCGCCCAGGTCGCGCACGCGCGGGACGATGAGCGTCTCCAGCGAGGGCGGGGGCTCACGGCCCTGCAGGTCTTCATCCCAGCTCATGGTGTGGCTCCTTTTCGAGGGGGGCAGTGTGCCCCACTTCATACCGTCGCGCGCCTGCTTCGTCAGGAGAACCCGCAGTACTCGCTGAAGCCGCCATCATCGGTCCTGCACGCCGAGCCCCCGGGCGAGTCGGGGCAGGCGCAGACATCCGGCGCTTCGCAATCGCTCGAGTCCTTGCAGGGGCGCTGACAGGTGTCCGCGTCGATGTCGTGCGCGTGTTCGTGGATGCAGACGAGCCCTTCCGCGCAGTCCGCGTTCGTGTCGCAGCTGTGCGTGCCGGAGGAACAGCCCGCGAGCGCCATCAGGGCCAGGACCCCGAGGAGACACCGCTTCATGAGGAGGCATCCTTTCCAGGAGTGGGGATGCGTCCCCTGTGCAGTCGAGATGCCAGGGCGCACGCCGGGGACGTGCAGGGCGCACCCCGAGGCGGACCGGGGCAGCGGTGTCACGGCAGGCGCGCGGCGGCACGGTTTTCCCCGGGGCGGGTGAGGGGCGGCGCCCGTGCCGCTTCGGCCTATGCGGCCACCCCGGACGGCGGCGCGAGGGTCCGCCAGGTCAGGTCCACCAGCACGCCGATGATCCGCTGCTCCCGCGCGTCATCGGCGTGAGCCTCGCCCCACAGCGTCAGGCTCCGCACCTCGCCCCGCGCGCCCACCACGCGGAAGTCGAGCGCCAGCTTCACCGGGGTCCGCGTGGAGGATGTCAGCCGCGCGGCCACGGTCATCCGGTCCTCCGGGTGCAGCCGCGCCAGCAGTGCTGTCAGCGGCTCCTCGGAGGGCAGGGAGGGGTGGCCCAGGAGCTCCGCCGCGCCGGGGCCCCAGCGCAGGAGCCCCTCTGGCATCCGCAGGTCGAACAGCGTCACGGACGCGGCGCGGAGGGACTGCTCCAGCCGCTTGCGCTCGGTGATGTCGCGGCTGATGCCGAACAGGCCGAACACGCGGCCCTGCTCGTCCTGCAGCACGCCCTTGGTGGACAGCCACACCCGGCCCGGCTGGCCGGACTGTGCCTCCTCGTAGGTGAGGGTCCTGCGGAAGGCCATGACCTCCCGGTCATGGGCCACGCTGGCGCGGGCCTCGGCGGGCCACAGCTCCGCGTCGGTGCGGCCCACCACCTCCTCCACCGTGCGGCCCATGAGCTGCGCGCCGGCCGCGTTGATGCGCGTGTACTGGCCCTCCAGGTTCTTCGTGTAGATGGCGTCGGTGGAGCCCTGCATCACCGCCTGGAACAGGGCGGTCGCGTACCGGGAGGACGCCTCGTCGCGGCGCGGGTCCGGTCCGGGCGGGGGCGCACGGTGTTCCTGGGGCTGCTCGGTGAGCCAGACGTACAGCCGTCCCTCCGGAGCGCGAGCGGCCCGGACGCGCAGCGTGTGCACCCCGGAGCCCGTGTCCCAGTGGATCCACTGTTCCGAGCGCAGGCCCGTGTCGAGCGTCATGCCCCAGGCGGCGCGCAGGCCCAGCCAGGCCCGCCGCGTGGAGAGGAACAGCGCGTTCTCCAAGCCGTGGCCCAGCAAGGTCTGCGCGGCGGGGTTGGCGTACTCGCAGAGGAAGTCATCGGGCGCTTCCGGCCGCAGCACGAGGAATCCATCGGGGTTGAGGGCTTCAATCGCGAAGTTCGACGCGGAGGAGGAGGACATGCCGGAGGCCTGGGCCAGCGCTGGAGATGGGCAGTACGTCAGGGATCATCTGGAGACATGTTGCGCCTGGCCGCCGCGGCTGGAGCCGTCCCCCGGGTCGCAAGCGCTGTCGCCCATGAGACGCATCGCCTGGGTCTCGTTCATGTCCCCACGTAGGTTGCTCGCAGGTCTTCCATCTTCACGAAGTAGCGTCGGGGCCATGACGTGGCCTCGGGCCCGGCACGGATGAGGGCCGTGTAGTCATGGGCTTCGTAGAACGCCGCTGCGCGCTCGTTCTTCGCATCCACGACGACGACGAGACCGCCAATCTCCGCATTGACGCGCAACGCCCGGCGGTGGGCGTCGTCGAGCAGGTGCTCCCCGATGCCCATGCCCTTGCACCGCTCGTCACGCGCGAGGCGCCCGATGAGGATGGCCCGGATGGGGTAGTCCGGAAGCCGCCGGATGACCGGCGCGGGCAGGCTGCCGCGCTCCAACTGGATCCAGGTGAGCGTGTAGAAGCCCAGCACGGAGGGCAGGTCGGGCCGTTCATCGGGACGGTGGAGGACCCAGGTCCGGTTCTCCTCACGCCGGCCCTGTTGCGTTGCCTGCTGTTGGAAGTAGCGGGTAAGGGCCTCTTCCTCGCAGCGGAAGCCACTGGCCGCATCGCTGCTGGTGATGGCGGTGAGCTCGGGAAACGCCAGGAAGGCCGTCATGGCGGCGCCTCCCTTCTTCTCTTTGAAGCGTCAGCGGGACTTCTTGCGCGCGAGCTTCCGCAACCGCGGGAGAGGCTTCGCCGGCTTCTCCAACTCATCCACGAGCCGGTCGAAATCGCTGTCGGGCAACACGACGCGGCCTTCCTCCCGGGCGTTCCACTCCAGCCGGGTGAGGGAGGGTGAGCTGTACTCCGCGAGCACCTGATGCTTCTCGTCCACGAACGCGACACGGCGGCCCAGGCTCGCCTCGAGCACCGCCTTGGCGAAGAACCCCAGGGCCTCCTTGATGACCTCGGTGTTGTCGATCTGGAGCTTGCTCCGAAGCTGTTCGAGTTGGGTTCCATAGGGCGCAGGAAGCGTGGCCTGCAGGCGGTAGGAGGAAGTCGTCATGGTGGGCACTCCGTTGCCGACGGCTTGAGGGGAGCAGGGTGGCGTTCGCGCGGTTACTGGAAAGTCAGTGAAAATCTACTGACATCCCAGCTGCTTTCAATCTGCCACCAGGGCGGGTGTCGGAATCCGAAGCGACCCGGAAGCACCGGCCGCTTGAGTGCCCTGCGTCCTGCTGGGGAGACGAAGCCGTCAGCGATTCAGGGGTATACGCAGGACCTCCGACATCCCCTGACCCCGAGGCCGGAGAGGGCACCCGCCGTCCGTTGACGCCGCGCTGTACCTGTGTTCAGGCTGGCTGCTGGGAGCCCGCCATGTCCCCTCAAATCGCCCTCGCCTTCTCCTCGGAGTCCGCGGCCCATCCGGCGCTCGCCGCCTTCCATCCGGTGGTGCGGCGCTGGTTCGCCTCGCGCCTGGGCGAGCCCACCCGGCCTCAGATCGAGGGCTGGCCCCTCATCCACGCGGGCCATGACGTCCTCATCGCCGCGCCCACCGGCAGCGGCAAGACGCTCACGGCGTTCCTCGCCGCGCTGGACTCGCTGTTCCGCCTGGCGCTCGACGGCACGCTGACCGACCGCACCCAGGTCCTCTACGTGTCGCCCCTCAAGGCCCTGGGCAACGACGTGCAGAAGAACCTCCTCCAGCCGCTGGAGGAGCTGATGACCCTGGCGCGCGAGGAGGGCTACGAGCCCCAGCACCTGCGCGTGCAGGTGCGCACCGGCGACACCCCCGCCGGCGAGCGCGCCCAGATGGTGCGCCGCCCGCCGCACATCCTCATCACCACGCCGGAGTCCCTCTACCTCTACCTCACCGCCGAGCGCGCCCGCGCCACCCTGCGCCACGTGCGCACGGTCATCGTGGACGAAATCCACGCGCTCGCCCGCGACAAGCGCGGCAGCCACTTCGCGCTGTCCATGGAGCGCCTCAAGGCCCTCACCGACGTGCGCCCCCAGCTCCTGGGCCTGTCCGCGACGCAGAAGCCGCTGGACGCCATCTCGGGCTTCCTCACCGGCACCTCCCTCACCGAGTGCAAGCGCGTGGAGGTGGGCCACCAGCGCCCGTGGGACCTCAAGGTCGAAATCCCGGACGCGGAGCTGTCCTCCATCGCCAGCCACGAGATGTGGGGCCAGGTCTATGACCGGCTGATCCAACTCTCCAGCGAGCACCGCACCACGCTCGTCTTCGTCAACACGCGCAAGATGTCCGAGCGCGTGGCGCACGACCTGGGAGAACGCCTGGGCCAGCAGTGGGTGGCCGCGCACCACGGCAGCATGTCCCGCGAGATGCGCCTGTCCGCGGAAGAGCGCCTCAAGGCCGGCCAGCTGCGCGTGATGGTGGCCACCGCGTCGCTGGAGCTGGGCATCGACGTGGGCAACGTGGACCTCGTCGTGCAGCTGGGCACCACCAAGGCCATCTCCGTGCTGCTCCAGCGCGTGGGCCGCGCCGGCCACCACAAGGCGGGCATCTCCAAGGGCATCCTCTTCGCGATGACGCGCGACGAATTGGTGGAGTGCGTCGCGCTCCTCAACGCCGTGCGCGAGGGCGACCTGGACGCGGTCCGCATCCCGAAGAAGCCGC
Organism: Corallococcus macrosporus; assembly: GCF_017302985.1. Lineage (NCBI taxonomy): Bacteria > Pseudomonadati > Myxococcota > Myxococcia > Myxococcales > Myxococcaceae > Corallococcus > Corallococcus macrosporus. The sequence continues at coordinate 1,217,070 of NZ_JAFIMU010000007.1, read as the reverse complement.
TGGACGTGCTGGCGCAACAGATTGTCGCCGCGTGCGCCTGCGAGGAGTGGGACGAGCGCGCCCTCTTCAGCGTCTTCCAGCGCGCGTACCCGTACCAGGACCTCACCTGGGAGGAGTACCAGCAGGTGCTGGAGATGCTGTCGGAAGGCGTCTCCGAGCGGCGCGGCCGGGGCAGCATCCACCTGCACCGCGACCGCGTGAACCAGCGGCTCAAGGGCCGCCGGGGCGTGCGCATCACCGCGCTCACCAACGGCGGCGCCATCCCGGACACGTTCAACTTCAGCGTCACCGCGCAGCCGGAAGGCAAGGTGGTGGGCACGCTGGACGAGGACTTCGCGGTGGAGTCCTCGCCGGGGGACATCTTCCTGCTGGGCAGCACCGCGTGGCGCATCCAGCGCGTCGTGGGCAGCACGGTGATGGTGGAGGACGCGAGGGGCGCTCCGCCCAACGTGCCCTTCTGGCGCGGCGAGGCGCCGGGCCGCACGGACGAGCTGAGCCTCCAGGTGGGCCGGCTGCGCGAGGAACTCTTGCGCCACGACGACCCGGCGGGCTTCCTGGAGAAGCTCCTGCGCGTGCCGCCGCCCGCGGTGGACGCGCTCCTGGGCTACCTGCGGCTGGGCAAGAAGATGCTGGGCGACGTGGTGCCCAGCCACACGCAGGTTGTCGCCGAGCGCTTCTTCGACGAGGCGGGCGGCATGCAGCTCATCATCCACGCGCCGTTCGGCAGCCGCATCAACCGCGCGTGGGGCATGGCGCTGCGCAAGCGCTTCTGCCGCTCGTTCGACTTCGAGTTGCAGGCGGCGGCCACGGAGGACGGCATCCTCCTGAGCCTGGGCGAGCAGCACTCGTTCCCCCTGGCGGACATCTTCGACTTCCTGCACCCGGACAACGTGGAGGAGGTGCTGGTGCAGGCCATCCTCCAGGCGCCCATCTTCGGCACGCGCTTCCGGTGGGTGGCGTCGCGGGCGCTGACGCTGCACCGGATGATGGGCGGCAAGCGCGTGGCGCCGAACCTCCAGCGCGCGCGCAGCGAGGACCTGCTGGCGGCGGTGTTCCCCGCGCAGGTGGGCTGCCAGGACAACCACGGCGGCGGCGACGTGGAGCTGCCGGACCATCCGCTGGTGAAGCAGACGATGGATGACTGTCTGCGCGAGGCGATGGACATCGACGGGCTGCGCGAGGTGCTCCGCCGCATGAAGGACGGGCGCATCCAGTTGGTCGCGCGCGACGTGCCGGAGCCGAGCGTCTTCGCGCACGCGCTCATCAACAGCCAGCCCTACACCTTCCTGGACGACGCGCCGGCCGAGGAGCGCCGCGTGCGCAACGTGGCCCTGCGCCGCGCGATGCCGGCCGAGGACGCGGCGGCGTTCGGCGCGCTGGACGCGAACGCCATCCGGCAGGTGGTGGAGGACGCCGCGCAGCCGATGCGCGACGAGGACGAGCTGCACGACGCGCTGTTGCAGTTGGTGCTGGTGCGCGCGTCGGAGGTCCCGCGAGGGTTGGAGGCAGGGCTCTTCAAGCAGGGCCGCGTGGCGTGGCTGGAGCGGCAGGGCGGGCGGTTCCTGGTGTCGGCGGAGCGGGGCAACGCGGTGCGCGCGCTCTTCCCGGACGCGGTGACGCAGCCGGTGCTGCCGGTGCTGGAGTACGACCGGCCGGTGGAGCGCGACGCGGCGGTGCTCCAGGTGGTGCGCGGACGGATGGAGCTGGTGGGGCCCACCACGGTGACGGAGCTGGCGCGGCTGACGCTCCTGGATCCGGACGACATCAACCTGGCGCTGCACAACCTGGAGAGCCAGGGCAGCGTGCTGCGTGGCCAGTTCCGGGCGCGGGAGGATGTGCCGGTCGCGCAAGACGCGGACGGAAGCCCGGTGCTGGAGTGGTGTGACCGGCGGCTGCTCCAGCGCATCCACCGGCTGACGGTGGGGCGGCTGCGCCGCGAGATTGAGCCGCTGAGCCCGCAGGACTTCATGCGCTTCCTCTTCCGGTGGCACCACCTGGAAGACGTGGACGCGCTGCGCGGCTCCACGGGGTTGCTCAAGGCGGTGCGGCTGCTGCAGGGGTACGAGGCGCCGGCCTCCGCGTGGGAGCGCTTCCTGTTGCCCGCGCGCATGCGGGGCTACACGCCGGACTTGATGGAGCGCGCGTGCTACGCGGGCGAGGTGGCGTGGGGGCGGGTGACGCTGAAGGATCCGCCGAAGCCCGCGGGGCCGCGCCGGGGTGCGCCGGTGGAGCCGCCGGAGCCGGTGGTGGTGAAGCGGTCGTCGCCCACGCGCAACGCGCCGTTGACGTTCACGGTGCGCGAGGACCTGGAGTGGATGCTGGCGGCGGCGCGTCCGCACGCGGTGCTGGCGGATGGTGGCGTGTGGACGCCGCCGGACCTGAGCGCGGCGGCGAAGGACGTGGTGGGCGTGCTGGAGCGGCGGGGCGCGTGCTTCTTCCAGGACCTGGTGACGCGGGCGCGGCGGCTGCCGGCGGAGGTGGAGGACGCGCTGTGGGAGCTGGTGGCGAAGGGGCTGGTGACGGCGGACGCGGTGCAGAACCTGCGCATCCTGCAGAGTCCGGCGCACCGCAAGCGGCAGAAGCTGCTCAACCGGGGCGGCCCGGGCCGCTGGACCCTGCTGGCGCCGTCGGAGCCGAAGTCTCAGGAGGAGGTGACGGAGTCGCTGGCGAAGCTGTTCCTCCAGCGCTACGGCATCGTCTGGCGGGACCTGGTGATGCGCGAGTCGCTGGCGCCCACGTGGCGGGACCTGCTGTTCGTCTACCGGCGCATGGAAGCGCGAGGCGAGCTGCGAGGCGGCCGCTTCGTGTCGGGCTTCGTGGGTGAGCAGTTCGCGCTACCGGAAGCGGTGGACATGGCGCGAGCAGTGAGGCGCGCGGCCCCGTCCGGCGTGCGCATCCAGCTGTCCGGAGTGGATCCGCTGAACCTCACGGGCGTGGTGACGCCCGGCCCGCGAGTGGCCGCGCTACCGAACAACGTCGTCACCTACGTGGATGGAATCCCGCAGGGCGTGGACGCGGTGGAGGAAGCGCCGGAGAACGAAGACGCGGAAGTCGATGGACCGCTCGCGCAGGTGAACTGACCCCTGCGCTGGAGTCGCGCACGCGTGGTTTGATAGGCATCCGCGGTCACCTTGTCGCGGGACCGTGGATGCCAACGAACCTGTACTGGATGGTGTTGTTCGTGGCGCTGGGATGTTCGGCGCCGCATCCGGACATCCGTGTCCGCCAGCTCGCCAATGGCATGTACGAGGTCGACGGGCCCCTGGCGGGTCCCTTCAAGACGCGCGAGGAGCTGGCTCAAACCGCCTGTGAGCGGATGATCCAGATGCCCGGCGCATCGACCCTGCATGGCCGGCAGGGCAAGGAGTACTGCGCGCTCTGGTAATACTCCCCCCAAGCCGAGGCCTACTTCCTCAGCTACTTCTCGGACCTGGGCGGGGACGGGCCTGGGGGCAGGAAGTACTGCAAGGTGCCGCTGGCGCTCAGGAATGCCAACACCCTCGAGCCCGTCATCCTGGGCCCCGCGCATCCGCATCCCCACAATTGGGAGTTCTCCCGAGAGGACATGGGCGCGAACCACGAGCCGGGATGGTCGCCCTGGGGCTCCGCTCGTTTCGTGGACAAGTCTGGGAGCACGAGCTGCTGCTCTTCTATGGTCCCCGGAATGGCGGATGCCTTGCGTACGACTACAACTATTCGTCCCGGGTCGTGTCGGCACTGAGAGGTGGAAGATGGATCCCCATCGGGAAGGCATCTGGAACGGCGGGGGACTTCAGCTTCGACCTGTTCGAGGGGCAGTCATGGTTGCCGTAGTCGTGCGCAGGGAGGGTTCGCGATGAAGACGTCCATGGGGATTGCCCTGCTCTGCGTTCCACTGACCGGGTGCTCGCTGCTCGGGTATCACAAGGTCCAGAAGGCCGTGTGGGCACCTCCCGAAGAGGCAGCCGCCGTGGTGTTCCCGAACTCCTTCAAGGAAGGTGTTCACCTGGAGGGCCCCATGATGACCGCCCTCGAGGTCGCGATGAACGAGTTCCTGCCTCCGGGGTCGGAGCTCCAGACTCGGGAGTCCGACAAGCGCATGGCGCAGTGCCTTTCAAAGCGAAGCTCCTACAACACCCATGTCCTCCAATCCGGAGACGACCTGTTCTTCGTGTGGTTCTCTCCGAACCCTTCGCGCTGTGGCCTGAATGAGCCCATCCTGGATGGAGGCGCCGTCTACGCGATCGATGGGCAGGGACGCATCCTGGACAGGAGGTAGCGGTCAGGACGTGGAAGTCGATGGACCGCTCGCGCAGGTGACCTGAGCGGCGCAGGACAGAGTCCCGCGGCGCATTGAAGGCGTGCAGGATTCGTTGGTGGAGTTCCCGGCATGAACTCCCGTGTCATCGTCCTCGTGGTGATGATGGCTTCCGCATGCGGGCACACCTGGCGTCCCGAGCGGAAGACCTACGTCGTCAGCCATATCTGAGCGATGAGGTGTAGCCGTGAGCAAGCATCCGGAAATCAATGTGGAGGACATCCTTGAAGTCCTCGGGACCGCGATGCAGCGCGAAACGGAGGGCTCTCGGGAGTGGAAGGCGTTTGAAACCGCCGTCTTCTGTCTGCTCTACGTCCAGCAAACGGACAAGCTGGAGGACTTCGAGCACTACTACCGCGAACGCCTCGACCCCAACTTCAAGATCAAGGTCGAGCGGGACTTCGCGACCCGGGATGAAGCGGAGGCCTGGCTCAAAACGGGTGAGGCCCTCCACCGCATGCAGATCCGCATCGACGGCAAGGGCTTCCTCGTGGTCCAGCTCCCCGGGCGGCTCACCCTGATGAACAACCCGCTTCCTGAGGAACTCGGGACCGACGACTCCGAGGACTGACCGGCCAGGAACCATGAGACACCGAGGTTCTGGGCTTTCTGGAGTCCAATTTAGGCTTAATCTGCGTGAGTCTAGGCTCCGGTGGATTGAAAATATCCGTATCTGGACCTACACTGCGTTGCGTCAGCTCTCTGGAGAGGTGCGGCGATGCAGAAGTGGATGGCGATGGTCCTGCTGGTGGCGGTGGGGGTGGCGGGCCTGCTGGTGACCCCGGCGGCGCAGGTGAAGCAGGGCGGCCCCATCAACGCGGCGGACACCGCGTGGCTGCTCACCGCCACGGCGCTGGTGCTGCTGATGACGCCCGGCCTGTCGTTCTTCTACGGCGGCATGGTGCGGCTGAAGAACGTGGTCTCCACGCTGATGCAGAGCTTCATCGCCATGGCCGTCATCAGCGTGCTGTGGGTCGTGGTGGGCTTCAGCCTGTGCTTCGGCGACAGCTTCCACGGCTTCATCGGCGACCCGCGCACCTTCTTCATGTTCAGCGGCGTGGGCGGTGAGACGCACCCGGACCTGGCGCCCACGGTGCCGCTGCTGCTCTTCGCGCTCTTCCAGCTCAAGTTCGCCATCATCACCCCGGCGCTCATCACCGGCGCGTTCGCGGAGCGCGTGCGCTTCAAGGCGTACCTGCTCTTCATGGTGCTCTTCAGCCTCTTCATCTACGCGCCGCTGGCCCACTGGACGTGGCACCCGGAGGGCTTCCTGCGCCAATGGGGAGTGCTCGACTTCGCGGGCGGCACCGTGGTGCACATGTCCGCGGGGCTCGCAGCGCTCGCGGGCGCCATCGTCCTGGGCCGCCGCCAGGTGCACCTGACGCATGCCACGCACGCGCCCGCCAACGTGCCCTTCGTGATGCTCGGCACGGGCATGCTGTGGTTCGGCTGGTTCGGCTTCAACGCGGGCTCCGCGCTGTCCGCCTCGTCGCTGGCCACGCTGGCGTTCGCCACCACCAACACGGCCTCCGCCGCCGCGATGCTCGGGTGGATCGCCTTTGACTGGCTGCGCGGCCGCAAGCCCAGCGCCATGGGCGCCTGCGTGGGCGCGGTGGTGGGCCTGGTCGCCGTCACGCCCGCCGCGGGCTTCATCACCGTGGGGCAGAGCATCCTGGTGGGCCTGGTCGCCAGCTTCGTCAGCAACGCCGCCGTGCACTTCAAGAGCCGCACCGCGCTGGACGACACGCTCGACGTGTTCCCCTGCCACGGCCTGGGCGGCATCGTCGGCATGGTGCTCACCGGCGTGCTCGCCAAGGACGTGGGCCTGCTCTACGGCACCACGCGCACCTTCCTCATGCACCTGCTGGCGCTGGTCGTCGTGTCCGTCTTCTCCTTCGTGGGCTCTTACCTGCTCTACAAGCTCGTGGACCGCATCGTCCCGCTGCGCGTCACCCCGGAGCAGGAGGAGCTGGGCCTGGACCTGAGCCAGCACGGAGAGACCGTGGGCGAGATCCCCACCGTGGCGCTCGCGGTGCCCACGCCGCCCGCGCCCCAAGCGTGTGGACCCCGCGAGGCCGGGATGCTGTCGGGAACGGGATGGGCCGGGCCCTCGCGGATCATTCGCGCGGGCAGCCCGCTGTCCGGGGAGTGACGGAGGCGGGCCCGGTATCGGACGCTTGTTCATGCACGCGCGCCCACGGCGTTGAGGCAATGCCATCCATGGCTGGATGAGGCTGGCTTCGCCGGGGGAGCTGTATGTCACTTGAATGCAAGGAATTGAGAATCGCTTTATTGGGAGCCGTGCTGGCGGTCAGCGGATGCGCGAAGGAGCCGGCGCCCTCGCAAGCGCCGCCGTCGCAGGAGGCCCAGGACGAGGCGCAAGCTGGCCCGGGGGGCACCATCTCCAGCATCGGCGAGCTGCCCTTCGTGCCGAGCCTGTCGGTCGCCGAGGTGTTCGCCCAGAAGCTGGAGCATCCCACGGCCCTGGGAGAGACGACCGCCGTGCACGTGAAGCTGCCGCCCCCGGCCAACCGGCTGCTGACGGACAGCCTGGTGCGCGTGGTGGGGGACCCGGCGCGGCCCACGGTCCTGTTCCGCTCCGACACGCTGGTCCGGCTGGGCGTGATTCCAGAGAGCCCCGGCCCGGAGTTCTTCACGCTCTTCTCGCAGCTGCCGGACTCGGAGCTGCACCAGCGCAGGGAGAACGAGCGCCGGATGGCGTCGGGCGAGTTCGGGACGCCCACCCGGGAGACCGTCCTGTTCAACGGCCGCCACCCGGCCGCCCGTTACGAGGGGCTGTCCGTGGACCCCGACGCTTTCGCGCAGGGCGCGCTGATGCCGTTCATGACCTGCCCCCAGGTGCCGGCCTCCACCCAGGCCTGGTGGGAGCGGACGCTGATGATCCGCGACCCGGCCGTGGTGCTCGACCCGGCGCGCACCTGGGACCCGTGCACCGGCGCGGGGACCAAGGGCGGCGTGTGGACCTTCGCGTACCTCATGCGGGAGATGGCCCAGGGGTCCGGCTCCAGGCCCGAGGCCTTCGTGCTCAACTGGCTGTCGCTCTGGCTCAATGACTTCCAGTCGAACGGCGACACGGTGCCCGCGCGCCGCAAGATGTATGACGAGGTGATTGCCCCCTGGGCCGCCGCCAGCGGCGCGACCTCGTCCCTCCAGCTCAATGCCTCCACGGGCCGCTGGGAGGTGGTGCTCAGCAAGCCGCTGAACCTGGACATCGCGCCCTTCCGGCTGCTCGCCATCGTCAACCGCATCGACCTGGGCGGCAACGCGGAGGACCCCGGCCGGCAGTCCAACCCGGGCGAGCTGCGCTTCCTCTTCGGGCTGACGCGCCCCTCGCCGTGGGGCGGCGGGACGGAGGCGACCTGCAACCTCAAGCCCTTCACCGTCATCTTCGAATACGGCGTGCCGGGGGCAGGGTGCCCGGCCGTCCTCGCCTGGGCGCGGCAGTGGACCGGACTGGGGAGCTACACCACCTTCAACGCGGCCTACCGCGCGCGGCTCGCCTTGATGACGGAGAGCGTCGTCCAGCGAGGCCGCGCTCCGGGCAAGGGCAACGGGAACGCGCTGAACCAGCTTCGCACCAACGAGGTCGCCCTGGGGTTCCCCTGGGAGCTGCGGGAGTTCCGGCTGGCGGACGAGCACCCCGTCACCGGCAAGGACACGCCCTCCAACGGGTGTCTGCGCGTGCACACGATGGCGCTGACCCCCGATGACGCGACCCACGACTTCCGGACGGATCCCGACGTGGACGCCTTCGTGCGCACGTTCGTGAAGAACGGCGTCGAGCAGCCGGTGGTCGTGCCCACGCAGTGCTCCGCTCGCTTCGTCGTGCCTCGCAACCACCAGGGGAGGGCCTTCGTGGGCGCCAACGCGCAGGTGGCGCCGCCCACGCACTGGGCGGGCGTCTCCGTGGATCCCACGGACGCGACGGAGGTCTGCGCGCGCAAGGAGTTCTCCGTGAACACCTGCAATGGCTGTCACTTCAAGGACACGGGGACCAATGACTTCTCGGGCGTGAACAACACGGCCTTCACGCACGTCAGTCCCACGTCGGGCATCCCGGCGCGGCTGTCGAAGTTCCTGACGGGCGGGGGCAGCGGCTTCATGTTCGTCGTGCCGGACGCGCAGTTCGGGGCGGAGGTGACGTCGTGGCCGTTCGCGGACCTGCTGCGCCGGCACCAGCGGCTCCAGGAGCTGGCCGGCTGCACCTCGTGCGGCTGGTTCATCGACCTGGATGCGGGCTACCTGTCCCGGATGGAGGCGCTCGCCGGGAGCGTGCCCCTGGACGTGCCGCCCGGCGCGCTGGCCCCGGCGCTCACGGTGGGCCCCATCCGCGACGTGGGCGTGGTGAAGCAGCTCCTGGAGCTGCGCCCCGGCTTCAGGACGCGGCTCCAGCAGCGGCCGCTCGACTTCCTCCAGCCGCCCGCGGCCCGCGTCCACTGAAGCCTTACGTCCGGCGCATGGCCCTTCAGGATGGGGGCCATGTCTGGATTCCGACGGGCCCGGGATGGAAAAACAGTCAGATGCCAGGGATTCCTGTGTGGCGTCTGACTTTGACTCGGCGTGTGAAGGCTGTGTCCACTTCTGCTCCGGAGGTTCGTACCCAGGGTGCGTGCCGGCCATCCGGGAAGGATGGCCTCACGCCGGGGTGGGCATGTTCGAGCAGCGCAAGGGATGGAAGGGCCGTTCGGTCTGGCTATTGGGGGCCCTGCTGGCCGTCAGTGGTTGCTCCAAGGCCACGGAGTCCACGGAGGCACCATCGGGAGCCCTCGCTCAACGGGCGGAGCAGGGCTCCAGTCTCGGTGACCTGCCCCTGGTGGAGGGCGCTTCCGTCGCGCGGGTCTTCGCCCAGAAGCTGGAGCAGCCCACGGCCCTGGAGGAGACGGCGGCGGTGCACGTGAAGCTGGCGCCGCCCGCCAACGCGGAGCTGTCCGAGAGCCTCGTTCGCGTCGTGGGCAGCACGAGCGACCCCGTGGTGTTGTTCCGCTCCGACGCGCTGGCGGAGCTGGGCGTCATCCCGCAGAGCCCGGGCCCGGAGTTCTTCACCCTGTTCTCCCAGGTGACGGACGAAGCCCTGGATCAGCGGACGCAGAGCGAGGAGGCGCTGCTGTCGGGCGCGTTCGGGGAGGTCACCCGGGAGCGCATCCTGTTCAACGGGCGCCACCCGGCCGCCCGCTTCGAGGGGCTGGAGTTCCAGGCCCAGGCCTTCCGCAACGGAGGGATGACGCTCATCGACGGGTGTCCCGCGGGTCCCCCGAGCAGCCAGGCGCTCTGGGACAAGACGCTGCTCCTCCGGAGTCCGCAGGTGGTGCAGGACCCCACGCGCACCTGGGACCCCTGCACCAACCAGGGCACGCGGGGCGGCGTGTGGACCTTCGGGCACCTCATGCGGCAGATGGCCACGAACGCGGGACCGAACGTGACGCCGGATAGGTTCGTCCTCAAGTGGCTGTCCACCTGGCTCAATGACCAGACCATCAACGGCGACGTCGTGCCCCAGCGGCGGCAGGAGATGTTCGACCAGGTCATCAGGCCCTGGGCCCTGGCCAGCGGCGGGGACGCCTTCCTCTCGAACGCCGGCGGCCAGTGGCAGGTGGGCATCGCCGGTGAGCTGAACCTGGACATCGCGCCCTTCCGGCTGCTCGCCATCGTCAACCGCATCGACCTGGCGGGCAACACGGGCGGCTACGGCGGCACCTCCACCGCGGGCGAGCTGCGCTTCGTCTTCGGTGTGACCCAGCCCCAGTTCTGGGGCGTGCCCGGTGGCTCCGAGGCGACATGTGGCCTCAAGCCCTTCACCACCATCGTGGAGTACGGCGTGCCGCGGGTCGGCTGCCAGCAGGTCATCGACTATGCCCGGCAGTGGGCCGACCTGGGCACCCACTCGAGCTTCGACGCGGCCTACCTGTCCAAGCTGGAGACCATCACCCAGAGCGTCGTCCTGGCCAACAAGGCTCCCTCCAAGGGAAACGGGAGCGCCCTCAACCAGCTGCGCACGAACGAGATTGCCCTGGCGCCCCCCGGTGGAAAGTGGGAGCTGCGCGAGTTCCAGCTGGCGGATGAGGACCCCGACGCCGGGACCACCACTTCCAGCAATGGCCTGCTGCGGCCCCACACCGTGGCGCTCACGCCCAACGACGCCACCCACAACACCCAGGTGGACCCGGACGTGAACCACACCGTGCTGAACACCGTCCTGCCCGGCCTCACCTCCTCGCCGACCATCGTGCCCAGCGCTTGCACCTCCTCCTTCACGGTGCCCCACAAGGTGAACGGCAACCCGTTCCTGGGCGGTCACGCGCAAGTGAACCCGCCCACCCACTGGGAGGCTTTCGCCGTGGACCCGAGTGACGCTCCGCAGGTCTGCGCGCGCAAGGAGTTCTCCGGCAACACCTGCAACGGCTGCCACTTCGGGGACACCGCCCTGGACGGCACCAACGGCAACAATGCCTTCATGCACATCAGCGCCACGTCCGGCATCCCTGCGAAGCCTTCGAAGTTCCTCACCGGTGGAGGCGTGGGCTTCATGTTCAGCGTGCCGGACACCCAGTTCGGGGCCCCGGTGGCATCGTGGCCGTTCGCGGACCTGGCGCGACGCCAGCAGCGGCTCTACCAGATCGCCAGCTGCAGCACGTGCAGCCGGTTCTTCGCGCTCGACGCGGGCCTGCTGGCGCACATGGAGGAGCTGGCGGGCGTGGTGCCCTTCGACAGGATCGCGGGCAGCGTGGAGGAGCCCTCGTTCAAGGTGGGCCCCATCCGCGACATGGAGACGGTGAAGCGGTTGTTCGAGTCGCGCGCCAGCTTCGCCAAGGAGCCGCGCGACCTGCCGCTCAACTTCCTGCGCCCGCCAGAGACCTTCGTCCACTGACGGGACGCAGGGCCTAGAACGCGCAGTCCTGGCCGCGCGTGGGCAGCACGGAGGCGGTGCCGGACAACCAGGAGTCCAACGCACGCGCCGCCTCCCGGCCGTCCGCGAGCGCCCAGACGATGAGGCTCGCGCCCCGGCTCGCGTCACCCGCGCAGTACACGCCCGCCGCGGTGGTGGCGAACTTCGCGTCCACCCGCACCGTGCCGCGCGGCGACAGCGCCACGCCCAGCTCCTCCGCCAGCCGGTCCGTCCGGGGGCCGGTGAAGCCCATGGCCAGCACCAGCAGGTCCACCTCGAAGACCTGCTCGGAGCCCGGCACCTCCACCAGCTTCACCGCGCCGCCCGGCTCGCGCTGCACCTCCACCTGCACCGCGTGCAGCCGCTTGAGCTGGCCGTCCTCGCCCTCCAGCCGCTTCGTCATCAGCGCGAAGGCGCGCTCGCCGCCCTCCTCCTGGCTGGACGACGTGCGGAACACCAGCGGCCAGCGCGGCCACGGGTTCTCCTTCGCGCGCACCTGCGGCGGCGCGGGGAGCAGCTCCACCTGCATCACGTTCACCGCGCCCTGGCGCAGCGCCGTGCCCAGGCAGTCCGAGCCCGTGTCGCCGCCGCCCAGGATGATGACGCGCTTTCCTTGCGCCTCCAGGCGCGCGTCCGGTGCCGCTCCCGCCGTCACCACCCGGTTCTGGTGCTCCAGGTAGTCCATGGCCTGCACCACGCCGGACAGCTCGCGGCCCGGCACGTCCAGCTCGCGGGCCTTGCGCGCGCCCATGGCCAGCACCACGCCGTCGTACTGCTCGCGCAGCGCGCGCCAGCCCGGCGTCACGGACACGTCCTCGCCGGTGCGGAAGACGATGCCCTCCGCCTCCATCAGCGCGATGCGGCGGTCCAGCACCGACTTCTCCAGCTTGAAGTCCGGGATGCCGTAGCGCAGCAGGCCTCCGGCGCGAGCGTCCTTCTCGTACACCGTCACGCTGTGCCCCGCGGCATTGAGCTGCGCCGCCGCCGCCAGGCCCGCGGGGCCGGAGCCCACCACGGCCACGCGCTTGCCCGAGCGCCGCGCCGGAGGCTTCGGCTTCACCCAGCCCTCCGCGAAGGCGCGCTCGGAGATCTCCTTCTCCATCTGCTCGATGGTGACCGCGTCGCGGTCGATGGCCAGCACGCACGCGGCCTCGCACGGCGCGGGGCACAGCCGTCCGGTGAACTCCGGGAAGGTGTTGGTGCGGCTGAGCACCTGGTACGCCTCCTTCCACTGGCCCCGGTACACCGCGTCGTTGAAGTCCGGGATGAGGTTCCCCAGGGGACAGCCCTGGTGGCAGAAGGGGATGCCGCAGTCCATGCAGCGCCCCGCCTGCCGCTTCGCCTCGTCCGCCGCCAGCGGCAGGTGCAGCTCGCGCCAGTCCTCCAGGCGCTCCGCCTTGTCCCGCTTGGGGGCGGGGACGCGCTGCCACTCCATGAAACCCGTGGGCTTGCCCATGGTTCAGGCCCCCCCGCCGACGACGTGGAGCTGCTGCACGCCCGCGGCCGGTGGCGGCCTGCGCGCCGCGCGGCGCGCCTGGAGCACCCGCTTGTAGTCGGACGGCATCACCTTCATGAACTGCGGCACCATCAGCTCCCAGTTGTCCAAGACCCGCCGCGCCAGCGCGCTGCCGGTGTGGTGCAGGTGGCGTTCAATCATCCCGTGCACGAGCCAGATCTCCGACTCGTCCACCAGCGACTCCAGCTCCACCATCTCCAGGTTGCAGCGCTCGCGGAAGGTGCGCTCGCGGTCCAGCACGTACGCGGTGCCGCCGCTCATGCCGGCCGCGAAGTTGCGGCCCGTCTGGCCCAGCACCACCACCACGCCGCCCGTCATGTACTCGCAGCCGTGGTCGCCCACGCCCTCCACCACCGCCTGCGCGCCGCTGTTGCGCACCGCGAAGCGCTCGCCCGCGAGGCCCCGCAGGTACACCTCGCCGGCCGTGGCGCCGTAGAGCACCGTGTTGCCGACGAGCACGTTCTCCTCGGGGGAGAAGCGGCTGCCCTCCGGCGGATAGACGATGATGCGTCCGCCGGACAGCCCCTTGCCCAGGTAGTCGTTGGTGTCGCCCTCCAGCTCCAGCGTGACGCCCGCCGCGAGGAACGCGCCGAAGCTCTGGCCCGCGGAGCCCTTCAGCTTCACCCGCAGCTTGCCGTCCGGCAGCCCCTGCGCGCCGTGGCGGCGGGCAATCTCACCGGACAGCATGGCGCCCACCGCGCGGTGCGTGTTCGCCACCGGCAGGGACAGCATCAGCGGCGGCCCGCCCGCGAGCACGGACTGCGCCTTCGACAGCAGCTCGTGGTCCAGGTGGTCCGACACATCCTTGCGGTGCGGCGTCTGGCAGTGGCGCGGCTCGGTGGCCGGCGCGGCCGCCGCGGTGAGCAGCGAGGACAGGTCCACCTTGCGCGCCTTCCAGTGGTCCACCGCCGCGCGCTGGCGCAGCAGGTCCACGCGGCCCACCAGCTCATCCAGCTTGCGCGCGCCCAGCTTCGCCATGTGCCGGCGCAGGTCCTCCGCCAGCAGCAGGAAGAAGCTCACGACGTTCTCGGGCGTGCCCTGGTAGCGCTCGCGCAGCGCCGGGTCCTGCGTGGCGATGCCCGCCGAGCAGGTGTTGAGGTGGCACTTGCGCAGCATGATGCAGCCCACGGACACGAGGCTCGCCGTGGCCAGTCCGAACTCCTCCGCGCCCAAGAGCGCCGCCACCAGCACGTCGCGCGCGGTGCGCAGGCCGCCGTCCACCTGCACGCGGATGCGCGAGCGCAGGCCGTTATGCACCAGCACCTGCTGCGTCTCCGCCAGCCCCAGCTCCCACGGCAGGCCCGCGTGCTGGAGGCTGGAGAGGGGAGAGGCGCCCGTGCCGCCCTCGTAGCCCGCCACCACCACGCAGCCCGCGCCGGCCTTGGCGACTCCCGCCGCGATGGTGCCCACGCCCACCTCGCTCACCAGCTTCACGCTCACGCGCGCCTTCGCGTTGACGGACTGGAGGTCGTAGATGAGCTGCGCCAGGTCCTCGATGGAGTAGATGTCGTGGTGCGGCGGCGGAGAAATCAGCGTCACGCCCGGCGTGCTCCAGCGCACGCGGGCAATCCGCTCGTCCACCTTGTGGCCCGGAAGCTGGCCGCCCTCGCCGGGCTTGGCACCCTGGGCCATCTTGATTTGAAGCTCGTCCGCGTTGACCAGGTACTCGGCGGTGACGCCGAAGCGCGCGCTGGCCACCTGCTTGATGGCGCTGCGGCGCGAGTCGCCGTTCGCGTCCTTCGTGTAGCGGCGGGACTCCTCGCCGCCCTCGCCGCTGTTGGACCTGCCGCCCAGCCGGTTCATCGCGATGGCCAGCGTCTCGTGCGCCTCCGCGCTGATGGAACCGAAGGACATGGCGCCGGTGACGAACCGCCGCGCCAGCTCCAGCGCGGGCTCCACCTCCTCCAGGGGCACCGGCGTGCAGCCCTCCGTCACCACGTCCAGCAGGCCGCGCAGGTTGCTGTGCTCGCGCGTCTCGTCATCCGCCAGCTTCGAGTACTCCTGGAACTGCGCCGCGTCGTTCGCGCGCACCGCCGCCTGGAGCTTCGCCACCGTGGCGGGGTTCCACTTGTGCCGCTCGCCCTGCCGGCGCCAGCGGAACTGCCCGCCCACCGGCAACAGGCTCTCCTCGCCGTCCGCCCCGGGGCCGAAGCCGCGCGCGTGCCGCTCCGCCACCTCGCGGCCCAGCTCCGGCAGGCCCACGCCCTCCACGCGCGAGGACGTGCCGGTGAAGTGCTTCTCGATGAGGCTTCGCTGCAGGCCCACCGCCTCGAAGAGCTGCGAGCCGCGGTACGACTGGAGCGTGGAGATGCCCATCTTGGACATCACCTTGAGCAGGCCCTCCTCCAGGCCGTGGAGGTACTGCGCCTGCGCCTTGTCCGCGTCCGCCTTCAGCTCCCCCGCGTCCGCCAGCGCGCGCAAGCTGTCCAGCGCCAGGTACGGGTTCACCGCGGACACGCCGTAGGCGAACAGGCACGCGAAGTGGTGCACCTCGCGCGCCTCCGCCGTCTCCAGCACGATGCCCGTGTACATGCGCGTGCCGTCGCGCACCAGCCGCTGGTGCACCGCGGACACGGCCAGCAGCGCCGGAATCGCCGCGTGCGCGGAGTCCACGCCCCGGTCGCTCAACACGAGGATGCTCGCGCCCGCGTCCACGGCGTCCACCGCCGCCGTGCACAGCCGCTCCACCGCGACCTCCAGCGCCGTGGCCGCGCCGCCCGCGTGCGGGTACAGCAGGCTCAACGGGCGCGGCTCGAAGAGGCCCGTGTCGCCGCGCAGGTTCGCCAGGCGCGCCAGTTGCCCGTTGGTGAGGATGGGGCCGGGCAGGGACAGCCGGTGGCACTGCTCCGGCGTCTCCTCGAAGGTGTTGCCCTCCGGGCCCAGCGCGGTGGCCAGCGTCATCACCAGCGCCTCGCGCAGCGGGTCGATGGGCGGGTTCGTCACCTGCGCGAAGAGCTGGTGGAAGTAGTTGAAGAGGGTGGGGGCCTGGTCGCTCAGCACCGCGAGCGGCGTGTCCGTGCCCATGGAGCCCGTGGGCTCCTTGCCCGTCTCCGCCATGGGGACCAGCGTGGTGCGCACGTCCTCGTCCGTGTAGCCGAACGCGCGCTGCAGCCGCCACAGCGCCTCGCCCTTCAGCCGCGCGGGGGCGGGGACGGCGGGCAGGTCCTCGAAGGTGAAGACGTTGCGCTGGAGCCAGCGGCGGTAGGGCCAGCGCGACGTGATGTCCCGCTTCACCTCCTCGTCCTCCAGGATGCGCCCCTCCGTCGTGTCCACCAGCAGCATGCGGCCCGGCGTCAGGCGGCCCTTGCGGCGCACCTGCGACGGGGGCACGTCGATGACGCCCGTCTCCGACGCCAGGATGATGCGGTCGTCCTCCGTCACCAGGTAGCGCGCGGGGCGCAGGCCGTTGCGGTCCAACGTCGCGCCAATGAGCTGCCCGTCCGTGAACGCGATGGCGGCGGGCCCGTCCCACGGCTCCAGCAGGGACGCGGAGTACTCGTAGAAGGCGCGGCGCTCGTCGCCCATCTCCTTGTTCCCCTCCCACGCCTCGGGGATCATCATCATCATCGCGTGGGGCAGGGTGCGGCCGCCCAGGTAGAGCAGCTCCACCATGTTGTCGAACTGCGCGGAGTCGCTCTTGCCCGGGACGATGATGGGCCACAGCGGCTCCAGACTGCCGCCCAGCTTCGCCGTCTGGAGCAGCCCGCGCCGCGCCGTCATCCAGTTGCGGTTGCCACGCAGTGTATTGATTTCACCGTTGTGCGCGATGAAGCGGAACGGCTGCGCCAGCTCCCACGTGGGGAAGGTGTTGGTGGAGAAGCGCGAGTGCACCAGCGCCAGCGCGCTGACGAACTCCGGGTGCCGCAGGTCCGCGTAGAAGCGCGGCAGCTGCCGGGGCAGCAGGAGCCCCTTGTAGATGAGCGTCTCCGACGAACAGCTGGCCACGTGGAAGCGCCCCTGCGGGTCCACGCCGCGCGCCAGCACGCGGTTCTCCACCAGCTTGCGGATGCGGTAGAGCTTGCGCTCGAAGGCGCTGGGCACCACGCGACGCCGCGCGATGAAGAGCTGCCGGATGACCGGCGCCGCCTCGCGCGCGAGCGGGCCCAGTTCCTCGGGCGCCACCGGCACGTCACGCCAGCCGAGCAGCCGCTGCCCCTCCTCCTCCACCACGTCCTCGAACAGCGCCTCGCACGCGCGGCGCGCCTCCGGCTCCGGCGGCAGGAACACCTGAGCAACACCGTACTGACGGCGCGGCGGCAGCTCGAAGCCCAGCCTGGGCGCTTCATGGGTGAAGAAGCGGTGCGGCAGTTGGACCAGGATGCCGGCGCCGTCGCCCGTCTCCGGGTCCCGCCCCGCGGCGGCGCGGTGGCTCAGCCGGTTGAGCAGCTCCAGCGCGTCCTCCACGATGCCCCGCGAACGCTGCCCCCGGATGTGGGCCACGAACCCCACGCCGCAGGCGTCGTGCTCGGTCTCCGGCTCGTACAGCCCGTAGCGCGGAGGGAGGGTGAACGGCATCGTCGGGACCCCTTTCCCGCATGACGCGGGAAGCCAAGCTGTTGAGCATGCAGGCTAACGCGCCGTGTCGCAGCCCGTAAAGACAGGGTGACTCAGGGGGTTGAATCACTGCGTGGAGTGGTGCCGGGGAAACAGGCCCCGCGTGAACCCTCACACCCGGTGCGCCATACGCCGCAGGCATGGATGGAAAGGCGACAGTCGCCTGCGATGAAAGGCCAACATTCAGCGCAATTGGTTCTTTCCACCCGACGCGGCGCTTCCCATCCTCCCGAGACCTTGACCCTGCTGCAGCGGTTGAAGACGGAGACGCGCCCGCACCACGAGCGCACGGAAGGCGTGGTGCGTCTGATGGACGCGCACCTGACGCCCGCGGACTACCAGCGCCACCTGGAGGCCTTCCACGGCCTCTACGTGCCCCTGGAGGCGCTGCTCGCGGGGCCCCTGTCGGCCCTGGAGCCGGCGCTGAACCTGGAGGCGCGCTGGAAGGCGCCGCTGCTGGAGGCGGACCTGCGCGCCATGGGGCACGACACGGCCTCGCTCGCGCGGCTGCCGCGTGCGTCCCCGCTGCCGGCGCTGCCGGGGCTGGCGGAGGCGCTGGGCTGCGCGTACGTGCTGGAGGGCTCCACGCTGGGCGGCCAGCTCATCCTGCGCCACCTGACGCGCCACTTCGGTCCGGACGCGCGCGTGGGGACCTTCGCCTTCTTCCGGGCCTATGGCGATCAGGTGGGCCCCATGTGGCGCGCCTTCGGTGAAGCCCTCACCCAGGCGTCCGAACGGGCGGCCTCCGAGTCCTTCGACGCGGCCGTCGTGCAGGGCGCCCGCGACACCTTCGACACCTTCGCCGCCTGGCTGATGCGAGAGCACGATGTCCCCGTCCGTCTCTGATGCCGACCTCAGCGTCTGTGACCGTGAGCCCATCCACCTGCTGGGCGGCATCCAACCCCGGGGCGTGCTCGTCGCCTTCCACCAGGACACGGAGGCCGTCGCGGTCGTGAGCGCCAACGCGGCCGCGCTGCTCGGCGCGGGGCCGGACGCGCTGCTGGGCCAGCCCCTCTCCCGCGTGCTGCCGCACGGGCTGCTCGCGCGCGTGGAGGCCGGCGCGGGCCCGGGACCTGTCACCGTGGAGGTGTCCGGGCAGCGCTGCTCCGCGCTCCTGCACGACAGCGACGGCCTGCGCGTGCTGGAGCTGGAGCCGCTGACGGACGAGGACGCGGGCACGAGCACGGAGGAGACCGCGCTGGGCGCGGTGCAGCGGCTGGTGTCACCGCTGGCGCGCGCGAAGGGGACGGTCGCGCTGCTCCAGCACGCCGCGGAAGCGGTGCGGGAGGTCATCGGCTACGACCGGGTGATGGTCTACCGCTTCCACGCGGACTTCCACGGCGAGGTCGTGGCGGAGAGCGTGCGCGAGGGCGTGGACTCCTTCCTGGGCCTGCACTTCCCGGCGAGCGACATCCCCGTGCAGGCGCGCGCCCTCTACACGCGCCACCCGGTGCGCCTCATCGCGGACGTGGACGCGAAGGTCGTGGGGCTGGTGCCCCCGCTCCTGCCCGGCACCCAGCGCCCGCTGGATTTGTCCGGCGCGGCGCTGCGCAGCGTCTCCGAGATCCACCTGGAGTACCTGCGCAACATGGGCGTGGGCGCGTCCTTCAGCGTGTCGCTGCTGAAGGACGGACAGCTCTGGGGGCTGATGGCCTGCCACCACCTGACGCCCCGGAAGGTGTCCGCCGCGCGGCGGCAGGCGTGCGAGGTGCTGGCGCGGCTGCTGTCGCTCCAGCTCGCCGCGGAGGAGCGCGGACTGGAAGCCGCCGCCCAGGCGCGCCGCGCGTCGCTGCTCAACGTGCTGGTCCTGCCGAACCTGGGCGAGCGCAGCCCCGCGCGGGCGCTGGAGGCCCAGGCGCCGCTCTTGATGGAGCTCACGGGCGCCCATGGCGTGGCGCTGGTGCTGGGCGCGAGCGCGGGGCCGGATGCATCGCCGTTGCTGCTTGGCAGCACGCCGTCCGCGGACGAGGTGCGCGCGCTGGTGGCGTGGCTGGCGGAGCGGGAGCTGCCGGACGACGTGCTCCACGTGGACCGGCTGGGGGACGTGTACCCGCCGCTGGCCTCGCGCGCGGACGTGGCCGCGGGCCTGCTGGCGGTGCGCCTGGATCCGGCGGTGCCGCACTTCGCGCTGTGGTTCCGCCCGGAGGTGGCGCGCACCGTGGCGTGGGCCGGCAACCCGAACAAGCCCGTGCGCCCGGAGCCCGGCCATGAGCGGCTGCGCCCTCGCGCGTCCTTCGACGTGTGGCGCGAGGAGACGCGGGGCGCTTCCCAACCATGGTCCTTGCAGGACCTGGAGGCGGCGCGCGCCCTCAAGGGGGCGCTCGTGGGCGTGGTGCTGCGGCACGCGGAGGAGCTGGCCCAGCTGTCGCGGGAGCTGGCCCGCTCCAACGCGGAGCTGGACGCGTTCGGCGGCACCGTGGCGCACGACCTCAAGGAGCCCCTGCGCGGCATCCTCCAGTACAGCTCCTTCCTCCAGGAGGACTTCGGCCCCACGCTGGGCGAGGAGGGCCGCGCGCAGCTGGAGTCCCTCATGTGGCTGGCGAAGCGCACGCACGGCCTGCTCGACGACCTCTTCGAGTACAGCAGGCTGGGCCGGCTGGAGCTGTCGTGGGAGGCGACGGATCAGCAGGCCCTGGTGGAGGACGTGCTGACGACACTGGGGGCGCGGCTGCAGGAGGGCAGGGTGGAGGTCCGCCTGCCTCGCCGCCTGCCCACGGTGGAGTGTGACGCCGTCCGCATCCGCCAGGTGTGGGCCAACCTCATCAGCAACGCGGCCAAGTACCAGACAGCCGAGCCGCGCTGGGTGGAGGTGGGCTTCGTGGGGCCGGGAGAAACGCGGCCGCAGGCGGCGCGTCACATCTCCGCGCCCTACCTTTTCTTCGTGAGAGACCCCGGCATCGGCATCGCACCGCAGTTCCACGAAGCCATCTTCGAGCTGTTCCGCCGCCTGCACCCGGCGCAGGCTTACGGCGGCGGCACGGGGGCGGGGCTCGCCATCGCGCGCCGGCTGGTGTCGCTGCATGGCGGTGCGCTCTGGGTGGACTCCGCGCAGGGCAAGGGCTCCACGTTCTACTTCACGCTGGGGGAAGGACCGCGTTCATGAAGCCGCTCTTGCTGGTGGAGGACAGTGATCCGGACGCCGAGGCGCTGATGCGCATCGCGAAGCGTCTGCCGCTGCCCGTGCCGGTGGTGCGCGTGCGCGACGGCGAGAACGCCCTGGACTACCTCTACCAGCGTGGCGAGCACGTGGCCGCGGAGCGCCCGGTGCTCATCCTGCTGGACATGCACATGCCCGGCATCAGCGGTCGCGACGTGCTCGCGCAGCTGAAGGCGGACCCCGACCTGCGCTCCATCCCCGTCATCATCTTCTCCTCCTCCCTGGATATGGGGGACGTGAACGGCGCCTACGCGAGCGGCGCCAACAGCTACCTCTTCAAGCCGGAGGTCGGCCCCCAGCTCCAGGCCACCGCGGAAGCCCTGCACGCCTTCTGGTTCAAGGCCGCGCGCCTGCCCGAGGCCCAGGAGTCGGAGGCATGAGCCTGCGCGTGCTGCTGGTGGACGACGGCATGGCGGACCGCCTCGCGGTCAGCCGCGCGTTGGCGCGTGACCCTGACATGAAGTGGGAGGTGGTGCCGGTGTCCTCCGCGGAGGATGCGCTGGCGTACCTGTCCGCCCACCCCGTGGACGCGATGCTGCTGGACTACCACCTGCCCGGCATGAACGGCGTCTCCCTGCTCCAGAAGCTGTCGGAGCTGGGGCTGCCGAGGGTGCCCGCCGTGGTGGTGCTCACCGGCAGCGGCAACGAGCGCGTGGCGGTGGACGCCATGAAGGCCGGCGCCCAGGACTACCTGGTGAAGGAGGCCTTCAGCCCGGAGCGCCTGCGCCGCAGCCTGCGCACCGCGGTGGAGACGGTGCACATGACGCGCGAGCTGGAGGAGCGCCGCCTGCGCGCCGAGCGTGCCGAGGCCGCCGCCCGCGAGGCCCTGGCCGTGCGCGACGAGCTCTTCTCGCTGGCGACGCACGACCTGAAGGGCCCGCTTCAAATCATGACGCTCAACGCCCAGGTGCTGCGCCGCCAGATTCCCGCCGCCGCGATGACGACCTCGCTGGAGGCGCGCCTGGGCCACATCGTGCGCGCGGCGCACCGCATGGGCGAGCTCATCGACCACTTCCTGGAGGTGACGCGCGGCCAGGAGCGCCCGCTCAAGCGCGAGCCCCTGGACCTCCTGGCCATGGTGCGCGGCAAGGTGCGCGAGCTGGAGGCCAATGCGTCGCGCCACCACTTCGTCCTGGAGGTCCCGGACGGGCGCGACTTCACCGGCGACTGGGACTCCCACGCCCTGGAGCGCGTGCTGGAGAACCTGATGGGCAACGCGGTGAAGTACAGCGCCGCGGACTCCACCGTCACCGTGCGCCTGTCGGTGGAGGAGGCGGACTCGCAGCAGTTCGTGCTGCTGACCGTGACGGACCAGGGCATCGGCATCCCGGCGGCGGACCTGCCCTTCGTCTTCGAGCGCTTCCACCGCGGCCGCAACGTGTCCCGGGACGTGTCCGGCAGCGGCGTGGGCCTGGCCAGCGCGCGCCGCATGGTGGAGCTGCACGGCGGCACGGTCGCCGTGAGCAGCGTGGAGGGGCAGGGCTCCACCTTCACCGTGCGCCTGCCCCGGGGCATCCCGCTCTCCGCGGGCCCTTCACAGGCTTCACCCGGGCCGGCCTCCACCAGCGGCGGCCCCGAGTACACCGCGTCCTAGCGCGGTGCTTCAGGGCACCGCGGGCACGCCGCCGCGCAGCATGAAGAACACCACCACGCCCGTCACCGACACGTAGAGCCAGATGGGCGCCAGCCACCGCGTCACCTTGCGGTGCCGGGTGAACTGCTGCCGCCAGGAGAAGTAGAAGGCCACCAGCGCCAGCGGCAGCACCGGCATGGACAGGAGCACGTGGCTGGCCAGCAGCGTCAGGTACAGCCCGCGGAAGTCGCCCACGTAGCGCGTGTCCCCGTGCACGAAGTGGTACGCGAGGTAGCCCACCAGGAACAGCGCGGACGCGAGGAACGCGCTCACCATCAGGTTCTGGTGCACCCGCCGCGCCCCGCGCTTGATGGCCACCCACCCGCCCAACAGCAGCGCCGCCGCCGTCGCGTTGAGCCCCGCGTTCACCGCCGGCATGAAGCGCAGGTCCACCCCCATCCCCGCGCCTCCGCGCCGGATGAGCAGCAGCCACGCCAGCAGCGCCAGCGCGCCGGCGGACACCACGCCGATCGCGATGAAGAACGAGCGGTCCTGGGTGGACGGGGACGACGGGGTGAGCCCGGAAGCGGCGTTGGACATGCCCCCTTGTGGCCCGCGTCAGGCCCGGCTTGCAACAGCGCCCCAGAGGGGTGGCCTACATGAGCCGATATGTCGGTTGAATGGAATCGGTTAGGTCGGCTGGATTACAAACCGGAAATTCCCTCATACTCTCAGACACTGCGTCACCCCCGACCCCCCCTCTCGGAGGTTCACCGTGTTCAGCGTGCGTTGCCTTGCCCCCCTGGCGAGCGCCGCCCTCCTGCTCGCCCTGCCCGCAGCCGCTGAAGAAGCGGTGTGCGCGCCCGTGGCGAAGGTTCCCTTGGAGCGGCACCTGCGTCAGCTTTCTCTCGATTTGCTGGGACGTCCTCCGACGATGGAGGAGTACAAGGCGTTCCAGGCGAAGGGCTCCGTCACCGCGGAGGATGTCCGCAAGATGATGGGCGACGAGTCCTTCTACGAGCGGATGCGCAACTTCCACCGCGCCCTCCTGCGCTCCAACATCAGCGGCAGCGTGCAGGGCAACGGCGACTACCGCGTGTCCGGCACGCCGCTCTCCTTCGCCAGCAACAACTCCAACGCGCTGCGCGGTGGCCAGGGCCAGCGCTGTGACGGGGAGATTGCCCAGGACAGCTGCAAGGCGAACCCGCAGGACCCGCATCAGGACAACTCCACGGCCCCCGCCTGCCGCGACGCGCAGGGCGTGCCGCTGCCGGTCAGCTACGACTACGACACGAACTTCTACCAGTGCCGCCAGCTGGACGTGAACGCGACGGAGCCGGAGCTGAAGTTCGCGGACTGCAACGCGCTGAAGGCGAACGCGACGTACGGCAAGTACGTGAACTTCTGCGACAACCGCTACAACGCCACCGCGGGCAAGTCCGTGGGCTACCTCTGCCTGCCGGACCCGAACAAGAACACCACCAACGTGCTGGTGCCCTCTCCGGCCACGGGCGTCATCACCGCCTGGGTGCAGCCGGCGGGCGGGACGGGCACGCTGACGCTGGAGCGCTGCGGGTTCGACATCTCCACGGCCCGCCAGGGCGTCTGGTCCCCCCGGCGCGGCTGCGTGCAGCGCGAGGGCTACGTCACCACCACCGTGCAGCCGTACTGGTCCACCACCACGGAGCCGGTGAAGGTGTGCGCCATCGAGGCGCAGAACCGCCCGACGAACCCGTACACCGGCGAGTCCTGTGAGACGGGGCGCTTCAACGGCGACCGCAGCTGCGGCTGCGGCGACAAGATGCGCCGCTGCGAAATCTCCGACGTGCACACCGCGCGCGTCGCCGCCTTCAACGAGGAGCCGCTCTACATCACGGACGCCGTGGTGCGGAACGACGAGCCCTACTTCAACATCCTCACCTCGCGCCGCTCCTTCGTGAACGGCCCGCTGTCGGAGTTCTACCGCCAGCGCCAGGGCGTGGGCGTCTTCAGCGTGAAGGCCCCCGCGGACAACGCGGTGCTGCCCGCCGTCACGTACGCCAGCACCACCCAGTGGAGCGAGTACACGCGCGACAGCACCCACTCCGGCGTGCTCACCACGCCCGCGTTCCTCTACCGCTTCCCCACCCAGCGCGCCCGCGTGAACGAGTTCTACGAGGCGTTCCTCTGCAAGCACTTCGCCCCGGCCGCGGACGCCAACCTGCCGCCCCCGGACGACGCCTGCAACCGCGAGAACAACCTGGCCAAGCGCTGCGGCTGCAACTACTGCCACGCCACCATCGAGCCCACGGGCGCGCACTGGGGCCGCTACGCGGAGCGCTCCGCGCTGTTCCTGTCCCCGGACCAGTTCCCCCGCCTGGACGTGAAGTGCCGCGACTGCGCGCTCAACGGTGACACCGGCTGCGGCGGCGAGTGCAGCCAGTACGTGATGCAGGCCTTCGACGGCGACGGCGCCAACTCGCTGGGCCTCCTGAAGACCTACCTCTACCGCACCGCGGACGAGGAGAAGAACATCGAGGGCGGTCCGCAGGCGCTGGTGAAGCGCATGATGGAGACGGGCGACCTGGAGCGCTGCACCGTCAAGCGCATCTGGAACGAGTTCCTGGGCCGCGCCATGACGGCCGAGGAGCAGCGCATGTACCTCCAGACGCTGTCGCAGGACTTCGCCAAGAACAACCACAGCCTCAAGGGCCTCATCGAGCAGGTGGTGATGTCCGACGCGTACCGGAGGATCGACTGATGCGCCGCCTACTGTTGACCGCGCTGCTCGCGCTCGCCACGGGCTGCACGCAGGGCTCCGTGGACGTCCCCGCCAAGCCCGTCCCGCTGGACGCCCAGCTGGACCCGGTGCCCAACCCGCACGGGAACACGGATCAGATCGACCCCTTGCCGGATCCGGAGGCCCAGGGCGGCAGCGTGGGCCGCGCGCCCCGCCGGCTCACCGTCGCGCAGCTCAAGGAGTCCATCCGCATCGCCGTGGGCATGGAGTGGGATGAGCTGGAGTCGCGCGCCCAGTCGCTGGGCCGCGCGGACTACGCGCTCATCACGTCGGAGAACACGGAGCCCAACCTCGTCTTCGCCCGCTTCCTGGACGACGGCGCGCGCAAGGTCTGCATCGCCCAGGCGCAGAAGGACATCGCGCAGGCGGACGTCACCCTGCGCACCCTGGGGCGCACGCTGCCCTCGCCCATGAGCGACCTGACGAAGCTCACGGACGCGCAGGTGAACGAAACGCTCGTGTACCTCTCCACCCGGTTCTGGGGCGCGCCCCTCTCCGGTGACGAGCTCACGCGCTACGCGACGTTCTTCCGCAAGGCCTCTGCCCGGGCCGAAACCCTCAAGAAGCGCGACCAGGCGCTGGCGGTGGTGTGCATCGCCATGCTGACGGACTCGCGCTTCATCACCTACTGACCTTGACGGTGCCTGCGATGAAGAAGACACGCCAAGACGACCTCGTCAGCTCCCCCGAGCGCCGCACCTTCCTCAAGGCCGGAGCCGGCTTCATGGGCTCCCTCCTGCTGGGAGGCATCCCCTTCAAGGCCGTGGCCCAGGCGACGAACCTGGCCCCGCCCGACCGCTGCTTCGTGTTCGTGTACTTCAGCGGCGGCTGGGACCAGTTGCTCGCGTTCGACCCGCGCGACCCGGCGGTGTTCACCGCGGACCGCGTCAGCGAAACGCGCATCATGCCGGGCTACAGCCTGCTCACCGACGGCGCGTTCGCGCAGACGCCCGTCGTCCCCAAGGAGCGGGCGGGAGCGGGCCCGTCGAAGATTTCGTTCGGGCCGGCCATTGGCGACCCGCGCACGGCCAACCTGTCGGACCACTACGACCTGATGACGGTGGTGCGCGGCATCAACATGAGCACGCTCACCCACGAGGTGGGCTACCGCTACTTCCTCACGGGGAAGATGCCCATTGGCAGCGCGGCGCGCGGCTCCTCCACCGCGACGGAGATCGTGGGCCAGATGAAGCCCACGGTGCCCATCCCGTCCATCGCCCAGGGCGTGGAGTCCTACAACGACCGCTACGGCGGCTACGCCAACGCGCTGCGCGTCAGCGGCCTGGCGGACCTGGTGCTCACGCTGGATCCGCCCAGCGCGGCGCGCCAGCTGGACAGCGAAATCGAGAAGAGCCTCATCGACCTCAACGGTCAGCCCATCACCTGCGAGGAGCAGGCGCTCACCGCGCGGGGCGTGGGCACGGCGTATGAGAGCAGCCGCGGTCAGATGCAGACGGTGATGGAGAACAAGCTGTCGGACTCGTTCCGCTTCCAGCTGACGGCCAACCAGTCCGTGCGCGACTTCTACGGGCTCAACAACCAGGCCTACCCGTACAACAGCGCCGCGGGCCGCGCCGCCATGGTGGCCACCGCCCTGAAGAAGGGCATCAGCCAGTGCGTGTCCATCAACCTGGCCGGCGGCCTGGACACCCACTTCGGCACGCAGCAGACGCACGCGACCAACCAGCGCGCGGGCTTCAACGCGCTGAACCTGCTGGTGACGGACCTGCGCGCCACCCCGCACCCGGGCGGCGGCAACTTCATGGACCACACCACCATCCTGGTGTTCAGCGAGTTCGCGCGCACGCCCACCATCAACGCCACGGGCGGGCGTGATCACCACCTGTCCAATAGCTGCCTGCTGATGGGCGCGGGCATCAAGCACAACAGGGTGGTGGGCCGCAGCGGTGACATCGGCATGTCCCCGGGCATGGTGGACCTGCGCACCGGCGACAACGACCCCAATGGCTCCAACATCTTCCCCGAGCACATCATCGCGACGGTGCTGGCCTCGGCGAAGCTGGACTACAGCATCACGCGGGTGGACCCGCTGCGGTTCATCCTTGCCTGAACCTTGATGAGCACTCCCCTCATGCGTCCCCGGCAGCGCCACGGTTCCCCCACCGTGGCGCGTTTCCTCCCCCCCTCGCTCCTGCTGTTGTCCGCGGTGCTGTTCTCCGCGTGCGGCGAGGACGCCCCGCCGGGCAGCGACCCGGCGAAGCCCGCTTCCTTCACGGCCACCCAGGTCTCCACCACCCAGTCGCTCGCCGCGATGCCCGGCTTCGCGGACCAGTCCGGCGGCGGCATCTTCGCCACCGCGACGGGCGGAGCCGTGCGCTTGCGGTTGGATGGCACCAAGGCGGCGCTCGCCCCCCACCCGCAGAACACCGCGACGCCCGGCGCCGTGCGCGCCACCTTCCGCCTGGGGCCGCACAGCGCCCTGGTGGAGACGGACCGCGGCCTGTTCCTCGCGGACCAGGGCTGGCTCATCGAGCCGCTGTGGCAGGAGGTGCTGGGCACCGGCATCGTCGCCACCGCGCAGACGGCGGACGGCGCCGCCTGGATTGCCCACCCCACGGGCCTGTTCCAGATCCAGGGCGGCGTGCTCGCGTCGCTGAAGCTGTCCGGTCAGCCGCTCACCGGCATCACCACCATGACGGCCGCGCCCGCGGAGGACGGCCTTCCGGGCCTGTGGTTCGCGCGCGACGGCAAGCTGAACGTGGTGGTGGCCTCCGCGCCGGGCGTCTACCAGGTGCGCGGCACGGACGCGCCGCTCTCCGGCGGTGAGACGGTGCAGGCGCTGGCGGGGCTGGGCGCCGGCACGGGCACGCCGGGCGAGACCTGGGTGCTCACCAGCACCCGCCTGCTGCGCCGTGACGCGGCCGGCTGGGAAACGGTGGCGCTGCCGTCGCGGCCCGAGCAGCTCCTGGGCTCGGGGCGCTACCTCTGGGCCCGCGCGGGCGACCGGCTCT
Organism: Corallococcus macrosporus; assembly: GCF_017302985.1. Classification (NCBI taxonomy): domain Bacteria; kingdom Pseudomonadati; phylum Myxococcota; class Myxococcia; order Myxococcales; family Myxococcaceae; genus Corallococcus; species Corallococcus macrosporus. The sequence goes on along the minus strand of NZ_JAFIMU010000007.1, from coordinate 1,189,318 downwards.
ACACCTACGACGCGGACGCGAAGGTCTGGGGCGTCGCGGAGGGGCTGCCCTCCGGGTCGGTGACGCTCCTGGCGGTGGACGAGACCGGCTGCGCGTGGGCGCGCGTGGGGGACCAGGCCCTGGCCATCAGCCGGACGCCGGCGCCGCGCGTGACGGGGATGCACCAGGGCATGCTGGTGGTGGAGGACGGGCTGGTGGTCCAGGCCCACCTGCCGCCGGGCACCCCGCCCAAGAGCGTGCTCTTCCAGTTGGAGGGCCAGGAGGTCCATGCGACCGGGCCCGCGTACAGCTTCGGCGGCCTGGAGGCGGACGGAGAGACGCTCAAGGCGTTCTCCTTCGCCAGCCTGACGCCGGGTGGTCACACGCTGTCCGTGGTGTCCCGCTTCGAGGACGGCACGGAGGCGAAGCGGCAGCTGCCCTTCGTCTACCAGCCGCTCACCACGACCCCCAGCTACGCGCGCGACATCCGGCCCATCCACGAGGCCCGCTGCGCCAAGTGCCACACCACCAGCCCGGGCCGGCCGCTGAACACCTATGAGCTGTGGAAGTCCAACGCCCAGCTCATCAACGCGGCGGTGCGCGACCTGCGCATGCCCGCGGACGGGCCGTTGGATCCGCAGGGCATCGCCCTCATCCAGCGCTGGGTGTCGTCCGGCGCGCTGCCCTGACGCCCCCTGCTTCACGATTGCTTCCCCTTCAGTGCATGCGCCCGTCCTCCCTTCCCGGGAGGGCGGGCGCCCCCTTCCGAGGCACCCCCATGAAACGCTTCATCCGCGCGGCCCCCCTCGCCGCGCTGCTGACCCTGGGTTGTGACGGTGAGCTCAAGCCCGCGGAGCAGCTCCCCTACGTGGGCCCGTGCGAAGGGCTCGCGCCGCTGACGCTGTCCGCGGAGCCCACGACGGTGCGCTCCGGCAGCGTGGCCACGCTGACGGCCGGCGGCGGCAGCGGCCGCTACAGCTTCCGCGCGGAGGCCGGCGGCTCCTCCGGCGACATGCGCGGCAACCGCTTCGTCGCGGGCGCCACGCCCGCCGAGGACACGCTCACGGTCGTGGACGACCAGTGCGGCGGCTCCACCAGCGTGCGCGTGAAGGTCATCGCGGGCTTCGGCGTCGCGCCCGCGCGCGCGATGCTGCGTCCGGGCACGTCCTTCCAGATTGCGTTGGAGGGCCTGGTGGGCACGGCGACCTTCACGCTCACCACCAACGGCTCCGGCGGCACGCTCACCGACACGGGCGTCTACACGGCGGGGCAGGTGGAGGCGCAGGACGTCATCACCGTGCGCGACACGAAGTCCGGCGATACGGCGGTGCTCCAGTACACCGTGAGCAAGGCGGCGAAGCTGGTGGGCGACCCGCCGTACCTGGGCGTGCCGTCGGGCGCGTCCGCGCCGCTGGGCACGGCGGGCGGCACGGACCGCGTGACGTGGACGAAGAAGTCCGGTCCCGGCACCATCGTCAACGGCCGCATCGTGGTGGAGGCGGGCGCGACCGGCACCATCGTGCTGGAGGCGAAGGACGCCTTCACCCCCGACGTGGCCACGGTGTCGGTGCGCGTGCTGGATGAGCTGACGCGGCCCCTGCTGGCGCACGGCAAGCTGTCGGACGTGGCCACGCTGGTGACCGCGGACTTCGACGGCGACGGCATCCAGGACCTGGCGGTGGGCCAGCGCGAGAGCGAGCTGGCGCGCCCCACGGGCGGCGCGGTGTTCGTCTACAAGGGCAGCGCGTCCGGCCTGCCCTCGAAGCCCACCTGGGTGCTGTCGGGTGAGACGGAGGGCGCGCTCTTCGGCGACATGCTGGCCGCGGGCGACCTGGACGGCGACGGGCACGCGGACCTGGCGGTGTCGTCGCCGGGCGCGGACGTCACCATCGGTGACTCGGGCGCGGTGTACCTCTACACGTTCAAGGCGGGCCAGGCGCCCGCGCTGCTGCGGCCCGCGCTCACCGGCCTGGGCCGGGGCGGCTTCGGCACGGGCATGGCCATCGCGGACGCGGACGGCGACGGGGACATGGACCTGTTCGTGGGCTCGCCCGGCGGCGACCTGTCCACCCTCTCCGGCATCAGCCGGCGCGGCGTCATCGACATCTTCATCCTCTCCAAGGGACAGCCCGTCCCGGACCTGCCGGCGGTGCGCCTGGGCGGCCAGGACATCGACAAGGACGGCAAGTTCGTGCTGCGCAGCACCACGGAGCTGGGGCGTGCCCTCTCGGTGGCGGACCTCAACGACGACGGCCGCCCGGACCTGGCGGCGCTGCACCGGCTGACCCGCTACAAAGCGGACGGCATCACTCCCGACGGTCAGCAGATGGCCGTGGCGGTGTACTTCGCGCGGGCCTCGGGCGCGCGCTACCGCTCCGCCCCTGACCTCTACGTGCTGGTGTCCAACACCGCGGTGGAGACGCTGGGCAACGAGGGCACCTGGCGCCTGGGCACCATCCCCGCCGAGGGCAGCCGGCCGCCGTTCCTCCTGGTGATGGCGGACAAGGCGGACTCGCCGGACCTGCGGACGTCGGGCGGCGTGGCGGCGCAGCAGGACGCGGGCGGCGCGTACCTCTTCGACCTGCGGAGCGCGAAGCTGGTGGACGACCCGGCGGCGGTGAACCCTCCGACGGTGGCGCTCTCCAGCGCGTTCGCGCGCTTCTACGGCGACGCGCGCGGCATCACCGCGACGCGCAGCTGGGCGGTGATGGACGTGGACGGCGCGGCGGGGCCGGAGCTGCTGCTGGGCGCGCCGTACGCGTCGGTGACGGCGGGCACGACGACGCTGGGCAACGCGGGCAAGGTGCTGGTGTTCCCGCTCACCGGCGTGTCGAAGGACACGGTGATGAACAAGCCGCTCGCGGCGCTGGGCGGCGCGGCGAAGTCGGAGGTGCTGGGCGCGGGGCTCGCGGCGTGGACGCTGCCGTCCGGTCCGGTGCTGGTGGGCTTCGCCGGCCGCGCGTCGTCGGCCACGGGCGCGTTCACCGGCCGCGTGGACGTCTTCACCAAGGCCGGCGCCACGGTGGCGGACTGGTCGCGCAGCGGCCTGGACGTGACGGCGAAGGCCAGCGTGGAGCGCTTCGGTGAGGCCGTGGCGGTGTCGCGCCTCAACGGCAAGGTGATGGCGCTGGTGGGCGCGCAGGGCTTCTCCGGCCCGGGCCCCAACAACGACGGCGCGGACCTCACCGTGGGCCGCGCGTACACCTTCGACACCGCGGAGCCCGGCAAGGCCACCGTGGCGGGCGAGGGCGCCAGCTCCCCGTGGTACGGCGGCCGCAACGTGGGCGTGGACGTCGCGTTCACGGACTTCAACGGCGACGGCCGGCCGGACATGGTGGCCAGCGCCACGGGGCTCGTCATCCCGGCGACGAACTCCGCCGCGACGGAGCGCGACCCCTACGTGCAGAACGCCTGCATGACGACGGCCACCCAGTCGCTGGGCGGCCTGCTGGTGTCGGCGGGACAGGCGGACGGCACCTTCAAGCCGGCCTACCGCGTGTTCGCGCCGTCCGTGGTCGCCACCTGCGACGACGCGGCGGCCACGAAGTGCAAGCGCACCACCATCGGCCGGGGCGTGGTGGGCGGCTTCGACTTCAACGGCGACGGCAAGCAGGACGTGGCCGTGCTGCGCGACCGCGGCATGGACGTGTTCCTGGGCCGCGCGCCGGAGGATGCGACGCTCGCGAAGCTCACGCTGGCGTGCGACCCCGCGTACTCCTGGCCGTCCACGCCCGTCGTCTGGCCGCCCGCGCAGTGGAACACCACCGCGCTGCCGCAGACCTCCGCCATCGCCACCGTCGGCGACCTCAACGCGGACGGCTGCGACGAGGTGGCGTGGCGCTACTCGGACAACACGCACTCGGGCATCGTGATTGTCTACGGCCACGACGCGGGTGGCGCGAAGTGCGGGGGCCGCAAGGTCGGGACCACCGTGCGCATCGCCGGGGACGCGGAGGTGTCGCGCGCGTTGATGAACCTGGGCGTGGCCACCACGCGCGCGGGCCGCTTCCTGGGGGACACGCGGGACTTCCTCGCGGTGAGCGCCAACAACTACCTGGTGGACGGCGTCAGCCAGCAGGCGGTGCTGCTCATCCAGACCTCCAAGCTCACCCCTCCCGCCGCCGGTGAGACGCTGCTGGACGTGGCGGACCTGACCCCGCTGAACCTCACCTACCGCGCCCGCGCGGTGAGCTTCGGCACGTCGCTGTCGGGCGGCAGGGACCTGAACGGCGACAGCATCCCGGACCTCTGGGTGGGCGCGCCCAACGCGTCGGTGGCCTCGGACGGCGACGGCGCGGCGTTCCTCTTCGCTGGCGGCGCGAAGTCCACGGGCCCGCTGTCACCCTTCCTGCTGGTGGTGGGCGACGGCGCCGAGCGCTCGTTCCTGGGCCAGTCCATCTCCGTCGTCCCCGGCTCCGGAGGCTCGCCGCCCACGGCCGTCATCGGCGCGCCGAGGAGCTACCGCACCGGCACGCAGAACGGCACGGCGTACGCGCTGCCCCTGCCGTTCTGAGTCACGGCCTCATGCCGCGGGGGGGGCTTCCGGAGGCGCCTTCGCCTCCGGGGCCTCGTCGCGGTTGGCGAGCGCCGCCGCGGAGAGGATGAGCGCGCCGCCCGCGATCAGCGACGGCGTGAGCGGCTCACCCAGCAGCGCCACGCCCAGCGTCACCGCCACCAGCGTGTCCAGCAGCGCCATGGCGCCCAGCGCCGCCAGCGAGATGCGCGGCAGGAGCCAGTACAGGCACTGGTAGGTGAGCACCGTGCCGCCCAGCGCCAGGTACAGGAGCGCGCCCACCGCCCGGGGCGTCCAGTGCGATGGCTGGTTCCACTCCAGCAGCGCGGACGCGGAGAGCAGCAGCACCGCGCTGCTCATCGTCTGCACCAGCGTGAGCAGGTGCGGCGGCACGTGCGTCATGTGGCGGCGCACCAGCACGTTGGCCACCGCGACCACCGACGCCGCGAACAGCGTCATCATGCAGCCCACCACCACCTGCCCGGAGAAGCTGAGCGACACCAGCTCCTGGTGCTGGAGGGCCACCACGCCCGTGAGGCCCAGCGCCGCCGCGAAGAGCTTGCGCCCGGTGAGGTGCTGATCCGGGAAGACGATGCGGCCCACCAGCAGCAGCCACACCGGGAAGGTGGAGAAGAGCAGCGCGGACCAACTGGAGGGGATCCACTGCTGCGCCACGAAGAGCAGGCCGAAGGGCACCGCGAGCTGGAGCACGCCCAGCCCCGCGATGCGCCACCCGGTGCCGCCCCCCAGCGCCGTCCCGCGCGAGCGCGCGAAGGGCAGCAGCGCCAGCCCGGCGACGAGCATGCGCGTGCCCACGAAGCGCAGCGGCGGCAGGTCCTCCAGCCCCACCTTCACGGCGGCCCAGGTGGAGCCCCAGAGGACGAAGCAGGTGGCGTACGCCAGGGACACCTTCCACCGCGGCGCGGGCTTCGCGACGGGCGTTACGACGGTCACGGACGACATGGCGGCGCGGGCAGTAGCACGCGCCGCCCCCTTCCGGGAAACATCCGCCCAGGGAGCGGCGCGTCAGCCGCCGGCTCACTCGTCCGGCAGCACCTGCTTCACCCGGAGCACGGGCGCGAACAGGTCGCCTACGGCATCCAGGCGCTTCTTCAGCGTCTCCAGGCGGAAGCGGTGCGGGTCCAGGCGGCCGTTCACCTCGCTCCACTCCACCGGCGCGGAGAAGGGCGCGCCCTCCACGGCGCGCAGGGAGTAGGGCGCCACCACCGTCTTACCGCGCGCGTTCTGGCCCGCGTCGATGTAGAGCCGTCCGCAGCGCTCGCGGATGGAGCGCTCCGTGGTGGCGATGTCGCCCAGCTCCTCCTCCAGCTCCCGCGCCCGCGCGTCCGCGAACGCCTGGGTGCGCGCGTAGGTGTGTCCCGGCGCCAGGGGCACCAGCACGTGCAGGCCGCGCTTGCCGGACGTCTTGGGGAAGGACTTGAGGCCCAGCTCGTCCAGGCGCGCGTGCAGCAGGGTGGCCACCCTCACCACGTCCTTCCAGCCGCCCTCGCCGGGGTCCAGGTCGAACACCACGAAGTCCGGCTGCGCCAGCCGGGGCGCGTGTGACAGCCACATGTGCAGCGTGAGCGCGGACTGGTTGGCCAGCCACAGCAGCGCGGACGTGTCCTTCACGTTCACGTGGCGCAGCGTCTTGTCCTCGTGGCGCACGCGCAGCGTGGGCAGCCACGCCGGGATGCCGGACAGCTCATGCCGGAAGAAGCCCGGCGCCTGGATGCCCGCGGGCCACTGCTGGTGGGCCAGGGGCCGGTCCGCGAGCACGGGCAACAGCAGCGGCGCCACCTGCTCGTAGTACGCGAACACGTCCGCCTTCGTCAGGCCGGAATCGGGGAACAGCACGCGGTCGCCGTGCGTGAGCGCCACCTCCGGCGAGCGTCCGGACTTCGCGCGCGGCGTCTTCTTCGCGGCGGGGGCCTTCGTCGTCGCGGTGCGGGCGGAGGCCTGCACCGGCGCGCGGCGAGAGCCCCGGCGCGCGGCGCCCTCGATGGGGGCGGGGTGTTCCCGCACGACCTCCTTTGGCACCTTGTCGCTGCGCAGGCCCTGGAACACGGGGTGGCGCAGGCGGCCGTCCTTCGTCCACTCCGTGAAGTTCACCTGGGCCACGTACTTCGGCTTCACCCAGACGGTGTCCGTGTTCGCGGGCGCGTCCACGGCGGAGGGCTTCTTCACGCGCGTGGCGTCCAGCAGCCAGCGCAGCTCGCGGCGGTCCGCGGAGGTGTAGCCCGTGCCCACCTTGCCCACGTCATGGAAGCCGTCCTTGCCGCGCACGCCCACGCGCAGCGCGCCAATCTCCGACTTCGCCCGCTCGTTCTTGATGGGCAGGTACCCCAGGATGACGACCTCCTGGCCCGCGACGACCTTCAGCTTCAGCCAGTCCCCGGAGCGCGTGCCCGTGTAGGGCGAGTCCTTGCGCTTGGCGATGATGCCCTCCCACCCCTTGCGCCGCGCCTCCAGCAGCGCGCGCGACAGGTTCAGGTCCAGCTTGTCGGAGAGCTGCAGCGGCAGCTCCACGGAGGCCATCAGCTTCTCCAGCCGCGCGCGGCGCTGCTCGTAGGGCAGCTCGCGCAGGTCCTCGCCGTCCAGCCACAACAGGTCGAACACGACGAAGCGCTGCTCCGTGCCCTCCTCGGTGTGCTGCAGGAGCTGGAAGCGCGAGCGGCCCTTCTCGTCGAGCGCGACAATCTCTCCGTCCACCACCACGTCGTGCGCGGGCAGTTGCCGCAGGCTCGCCGCGAGCCGCGCGAAGCGGCCCGACAGGTCGTTGCCCCGGCGGCTCTGGAAGGCGATCTTCCCGTTGGTGACGGCGCACACGGCGCGGAAGCCGTCGTACTTCACCTCGTAGGCGTGCGTCTCGTCGTGCACCTCGTCGGACACCGCCAGCCGCGCCAGCATGGGCGGCCACACGCGCTCCAGCAGCTTCTCCGGCGAGGACGGCGGACGGGCCGCCTTCGACGGCTTGCGCACCGTCTTCGGGATGCGGGCCCGGGGCGCCGCGCGCACGGGCGCCGCGGGCCTCTTGTTGCGCAGCACCCCCGGCTTGCGGGGACCGCGCGTCTCCACCTGGCCGCTCTTCACGGACTCGGGGCGCTCCACCGTGACGTCGTAGTCGGCGCTGGCGTACGCATCCTTTGCCTTGAAGAAGAGCCACTGCGCCTTGCCGCCGCGCGGACGGGTGCGGATGAGGTGCCAGCGTCCCTTCAGCTTCGCGCCGTGCAGCACGACCTCCAGGTGCCCGCGCTTCAGCTGCGCTGCGGCGTCGCCGGGGGGCACGACCTCGAAGGTGCCGGACTCCCAGAGCAGCGAATCGCCGCCGCCGTACTGGTCGTCCGGGATGTGGCCCTCGAAGTCCGCGTAGGAGCGCGGGTGGTCCTCCGTCTGGACCGCCAGCCGCTTCACCGCCGGGTCATGGCTGGGACCCTTGGGGATGGCCCAGCTCACCAGGACGCCGCCAATCTCCAGCCGCAGGTCGTAGTGCAGCCGCGTGGCGTCGTGCTTGTGGATGACGAAGACGGGGGCGCCCGCCTTCGGTGCCACCGCGTCCGGGGACGGCTCGGGCGTCAGGTGGAAGTCACGCTTCGTCTTGTAGCGGCGCAGCCGGCGCTGGGTGTCTGAAGTCTTCACCCTGCAACGCTCTGCACAGGAGGGCGGGCGCGCAATTCCTCCCATCGGTTGGTGGGCAGGCAGGAAGGCAGGCGCTCCCCGCGCGGACCCGGTGTCTGATTTATCGGCCACACGCACGAAGAGGCGCCGTGGCCGTCCGCCCGCCCTGGGTTCGGCGGAGGGATGGGTCGGGGCCAGGTGCTTGGTAACGGGAGGATGAATCCCCACATTGTTCGGGCCCGAGCATTCGCCACACCCGGTTGAAGGAGGCACCCCATGGCCAACAAGTCCGAAGTGGATCGCCTGCACAGCCTGGCGCAACTGGATGCCGACGCCGTGGGCGCGTACGACGTGGCCATCGCCAGCATCGGGCCGGCCCTGGTGCGCGAGCGGCTCAACCGCTTCCGCGCGGACCACCTGCGCCACGTGCAGGACCTCAACGCGCTCATCCGTCACTTCGGGGGCGAGCCGGTGGCGCTGCGACCGGACCTGAAGGGCTCCGCGATGAAGGGCCTGACGGCCATGACGGGGCTGATGGGCACGGAGGCCACGCTGTGGGCCATGCTCGGCAACGAGGAGCTGTTCGACCGGGCCTATGAGCTGGCGCTCCAGTTCGAGTGGTCCCCGGAGGTGAAGGCCCTCATCCGCCTGCACCGCGAGGACGAGCGGCGCCACGGCACGTGGATCCGCGACGCGGTGCGCACCCGTCCCTGGGCGGAGGGCCGCGTGCCCTCCTTCATGGGGGACACCGCCGAAATGGGCGCCTGAAGCCGCTACCGCGCGCCGCGGCGAACTGGCATACGCTGCCGCGCGTGAGCGACATCACTGTCTACCAACCCGACTTCCTCTTCGTGGACGGGCGTTTCCACGAAGGCCGTGCGCTGGCGGTGGGCGCGGATGGCCGTGTGCTCGCCGCGGTGCCCGAAGGCGCGCGCGTGGAGCGGCTCGCGGGGCGGGCGCTGCTGCCGGGGCTCGTCAACGGCCACTCGCACGCGTTCCAGCGGCTCATCCGCGGACGCACCGAATACGTGGCGTCCGCCGGCGGGCAGGACGACTTCTGGTCCTGGCGCGAGGCGATGTACCGCGCCGCGGAGGCGCTCACGCCGGAGGAGATCCACGTCGCCTCCCGGCAGGTGTTCCTGGAGATGGTGCTCGCGGGCATCACCACGGTGGGCGAGTTCCACTACCTGCACCACCAGCCGGACGGCACGCCCTACGCGGACCGCAACGCGCTGGCGCACGCGGTCATCCGCGCGGCCACGGACGTAGGGCTGCGCATCTGCCTGCTGCGGGTGGGCTACGCGCGCGCGGGCTTCAACGTGCCCGCGAACCCGCGCCAGCGCCGCTTCATCGACGCGGACGTGGACGCGTTCCTGTCCACCACGGAGGCGCTGTCGCACGCGGTGCGCGGAGACGCGCGGGTGGGCGTGGGGCTCGCGCCGCACAGCGTGCGCGCGGTGTCGAAGGACTGGCTGACGCAGGTGGCCCGCACGGCGCCCGCGAGCATGCCCATCCACATGCACGTGGCGGAGCAGCCCAAGGAGATCGAAGCGTGCCTCGCGGAGCACGGCCGCCGTCCGGTGGAGCTGGTGGCGGACGTGGGCCTCCTGGGGCCGCGCTTCACGGCGGTGCACGGCGTGCACCTGACGGACGCGGAGGTGACGCTGCTGGGCCGCGCGGAGGCCACGGTGTGCGCGTGCCCGTCCACGGAGCGCAACCTGGGGGACGGCATCGTGCCGGCGGACGCGCTGGTGAAGGCCGGGGCGCGCGTGAGCTTCGGCTCGGACAGCCAGACGGTGGTGGACCTGCTGGACGAAGCCCGTCAGCTGGAGCAGCACCTGCGGCTGGTGCGGCTGCGCCGGGCGGTGCTGGACCCGGGGACGGGGACGCTGGACGGCCTGGCGGCGCGGCTCTTCGACATGGCCACGGTGCAGGGCGCGCGGAGCCTGCGGATGGGCACGGGGACGCTGTCTCCGGGGGCGCAAGCGGACTTCTTCACGGTGGACGTGCGGCACCCGTCGCTGGTGGGCGCGGGGACCGCCTCACTCCTGCCGGGCATCGTCTTCGGGGCGGCGGGAGGCGCGGTGCGCGAGGTGGCGGTGGCGGGCCGGCTCCTGGTCCGCGACGGCCGGCACCCGCTGATGGAGGAGAGCGGCCGGACCTTCCAGCAGCTCGCCCAGCGCCTCTACCCGTAAGCGGGACGGGGTTCGATATGGCGGGCCCGCCAGGGCATTGATGGCCCATGGCGCGGGGTTCCCCGCGGGAGGACGCGGATGCGTGCTGGAGTCTGGCTGTCGCTGGTGGTGCTGTTGGTGGGGGGCTGCGCCGGTCGGCAGGAGCTGGAGACGCCGGACTACGAAGCCATCTACGACATGCCCCTGGAGGAGATGTGGCCGTCGGTCCGTGAGTACTTCACGGATGCGAACCTGCCCTACCGTGAGGACCGGGGCAGCCTTGTCCTGGAGACCGAGTGGAAGCAGGAGTTCGGCGGCTCGAAGATCGCCGGCTACTGGCACCGCTACATGGTCATCGGCAAGCGCGAGACGCCGACCAAGAGCAAGCTGTGGATCATCCGCATCACCAAGTCCGTGAACAAGGCGCTGGCGGCGCCCGGCAGGCAACTGGACTGGGGCACGAAGCGGGGACTGGGAGGCGACCCCACGCAGCGGGATCAGTTCGCGCTCGGGAACGGTGAGTACTCCATCTCCGTGGAGGACGAGGGAGACCGGCTGGCCTTCCCGGTGGGCGAGAACGCCTTCTACGTGGACTCCGGGCAGGGCACGCGCGACCTGACGATGGAGTGGCGCGTGTTCCGCGGCATCATGCCCAAGCTCGCGAAGAAGCAGCCGGTGAGCGCGGAGCAGCAGGTGGCCAAGGCCCCGGGCGCGAAGGACGCACCGGCGTTCACCGAGTGCGGCCAGTCCATCCTCGGCCTGAAGAAGCAGGCGAAGGCGGGTGGGGTGGTGCTGCTCGGAGAACTGCACGGCACGCAGGAAGTGCCGCGCTTCATCGCGCAGTCCGTGTGTCAGCTCGTCACGTCAGGCATGCCGGTGACGGTGGGCCTGGAGCTGCCGGTGGAGAACGAGGATCGCATCACCCATTTCCTCCAGAGCCAGGGCGGCGAGGTGGACTGGCTCAAGCTGATGGAGGCCCCCTTCTGGCGCAGCCCGTATCCGGACGGCCGTGGCAGTGAAGCCGTGGCCAACATGCTGGAGCAGCTGCGGCAGTTGCGCGCGCAGGGCCTGGACGTGGCGGTCTTCGTCTATGACCACCCGAAGCTCTCCGGCCAGCAGCGCGAGGACGCGCTGACGAAGACGGTGTTGTCGCAGGTGAAGGCGACCCCGCAGCGCTTCCACCTGGTGGTGAGCGGCAACATCCACTCCCGCACGGCGAAGGGCCTGCCCTGGGACAAGCAGTACCGTCCCATGGGCTACCTCTTGAAGGACCAGCTCGACGACGTCACCGCGTTGGACATGGCCTACGACAGCGGCACGGCGTGGATCTGCGCGGCGGATCAACAGGGACGCAAGCTGGACTGCGGTGTGAAGAGCGCGAAGGGCAAGGACAACGGCGACCGCTTCTTCGTGCACACCTGGGGCTCGACGAACAAGGAGGGCTACCACGGGGTCTTCTACGTGGGCCACGTGAGCGCATCCGAGCCCGCCATCCACAAGGGCCTGGGGAATCCGAACGCGGCGCCCGTGCCAGAGTCCGCACCGGGCTTGTAGCTGGCGCGGTGGCGATATGCCCCCGGCGCCCGCGGCGTTCTTCATCACATCGCGGAACGTGATGGAGGCACTGCGAATGCGCTCGATGCTGAGAATGGGATGGCTGGCGTTGCTCCTGGCGGTGGGTTGCGCCGGACGCCAGGACCTGGAGACGCCGGACCACGAAGCCATCTACGACGTGCCATTGGAGGAGATGTGGCCGTCGGTCCGGCAGTACTTCACGGAAGCGCATCTGCCCTACCGTGAAGACCGGGGCAGCATGGTGCTGGAGACCGAGTGGAAGCAGGAGTTCGGCGGCTCGAAGATCGCCGGCTACTGGCACCGCTACATGGTCATGGGGAAGCGCGAGTCCCCCACGAAGAGCAAGCTGTGGATCATCCGCATCACCAAGTCCGTGAACAAGACGCTGTCCCGGCCTGGCAAGGAGCTGGACTGGAGCTCTGCCGTTGGCCGGACACTTGACTCTGATGTTGGTGGTGGCGGGGGCCCGAGCGCCGAGGACGATGCGGACCGGCTGGCCTTCCCGGTGGGGGAGAACGCCTTCTACATGGAGTCGGGCCAGGGCACGCGCGACCTGACCATGGAGTGGCGGGTGTTCCGGGGCATCATGCCCAAGCTCGCGAAGAAGCAGCCGGAGAAAACAGGGCAGCCCGTGGCGAAGGCCACCTCCACGTTCACCGAGTGCGGCCAGTCCATCCTCGGCCTGAAGAAGCAGGCGAAGGCGGGTGGCGTGATGCTGCTGGGCGAGCTCCACGGCACGCAGGAGGTCCCGCGCTTCATCGCGCAGTCCGTGTGCCAGCTCGTCACGTCAGGCATGCCGGTGACGGTGGGCCTGGAGCTGCCGGTGGAGAACGAGGAGCGCATCACGACGTTCCTCCAGAGCCAGGGTGGCGAGGTGGACTGGCTCAAGCTGATGGAAGCTCCGTTCTGGCGCAGCCCGTACCCGGATGGCCGTGGCAGTGAGGCCGTGGCCAACATGCTGGAGCAGTTGCGGCAGTTGCGCGCGCAGGGGCTGGACGTGGCGGTCTTCGTCTACGACCACCCGAAGCTCTCCGGCCAGCAGCGCGAGGACGCGCTGACGAAAACGGTGTTGTCGCAGGTGAAGCCTCAGCGCTTCCACCTGGTGGTGAGCGGCAACGTCCACTCGCGCACGGCCAAGGGCCTGCCGTGGGACAAGCAGTACAAGCCCATGGGGTATCTCTTGAAGGGCCAGCTCGATGACGTCACCGCGTTGGACATGGCCTACGACAGCGGCACGGCGTGGATCTGCGCGGCCAACAAGCAGGGCAACAAGCTGGACTGCGGCGTGAAGGAAGCGAAGGGCAGGGACAACGGCGACCGCTTCTTCATGCACGCCTGGGACTCGCCCAACAACGAGGGCTACCACGGCGTCTTCTACGTGGGCCACGTGAGCGCATCCGAGCCCGCCGTCCTCAAGGGCCTGGGCAACCCGGATGCGCCTCCCGCGCCGGGCTCCACGTCCGGCCTGTAACCGACGGGCACGGGCACACTGGCGTCGCGGCGCGGGCGGTGGCATGGAGGTGGCCTGACTGGAGGCCGTCCCATGAGCGACACGCTGCCCGCGCTGCAGGCCACCCTGGCGGAACTGGTGGCACTGGACACCACGTCCTCGCGCCCCAACGCGCCCCTCATCGACTACGCCCAGGCGCGGCTGGAGGCCGCCGGCTTCACCGCCGAGCGCCAGCACTACACCGACGACGCGGGCGTGGCGAAGGTGAACCTCATCGCCCGCAAGGGCGACGCGGACCGCGCCGCGCTGGCCCTGGTGGGCCACTCCGACTGCGTGCCCTATGACGCCGCCTGGACGGACGCGCTGCGCCTCACCGAACGCGACGGCAAGCTGTACGGCCGCGGCGCCTGTGACACCAAGGGCTTCATCGCCTGCGCGCTGCACACCGCCACGCGCAAGGACCTGCCGAAGCTGGACGCGCCCCTGCTCGTCATCCTCACCGCGGACGAAGAGGTGGGGCTCGTGGGCGCGAAGAAGCTGGTGGCCGCGGGCCTGGGCCGCGCGAAGCACGCCATCGTCGGCGAGCCCACGCGCCTCATCCCCGTGCGCGCCAACAAGGGCTACTGCCTGGCGGAGGTGGAGGTGCTGGGCAAGGAAGGGCACAGCGCGTACCCGGAGCTGGGCGCGTCCGCCATCTTCCGCGCCGGCCGCTTCCTGCAACGGCTGGAGACGCTGGCGAACACCGTCCTGCGCGAGGACCGCGACGAGGGCTTCCAGCCCCCCTTCACCACGGTGAACGTGGGCCTCATCCAGGGCGGCAAGGCGAAGAATGTCCTGCCCGGCTCCTGCCGCTTCACCGTGGAGTGGCGCCCCATCCCCGGCCAGGCCGCCGAGCGCGTCCCCGAGATGATGGAGCACATCCGCCAGGAGCTCACCCGCGACGAGCCCGCCTACGAGGCGCGCATCAAGGTGCTGCGCATGGACCGCGGCGTCCACACGCGCGGCGACGCGGACGTGGTGCGCTTCCTGGAAGAGGTCAGCGGCAACGCGTCCGAGACGGTGTCCTTCGGCACGGAGGCCCCCCAGCTCACGGAGCTGGGCGCGGAGGCCGTGGTGTTCGGCCCCGGCGACATCCGCGTCGCGCACCAGACGGGCGAGTTCGTCCCCATGCAGGACCTGGTGCGCTGCGAGGCCGCCCTCACGCAGGCCGTGTCCCGCTTCTGCACGGGCGGCTGAGCGCGCGGCGGCTCAGGGCTTTGGCGCGTCGATGACCTCGACGTTGCGGAAGCCCTGGCACGCCTCCTTGAAGCCGAGCACGTACTTCAGCGACCGCAGCTCCAGCATGAGCTTGCACCACAGCTTGCGCAGCAGGTTGGGGCGCGGCGCGGGCACGCTCGTCACCAGCGCGCCCAGGTCGATGTAGTGCGTCGCCGTGCGGCCCATGCCCTCGAAGTCGTGCTCCAGCCCCTGGCTGAGCTGGCGCAGCTCCGGCTCCAACCGCTGGTGCACCGCGTCCGTCATCAGGACGTATTCGGAGATGGGCACGTCGTTCTTCAGCATCCGGTGCAGGAGGATGACGTCCACCCCGGCCAGCTCCGTGAGGTGTTTCACCTTCTGGAAGGCCACCTCCCCGGCGTGGGCCACGAACTTGAGCGTCAGGTTGCCCACCTGCGTGCACCCGTCGCACCTGCACATGCGGTCAATGACGAGTTCTTCCCGGCGCTCCAGGAAGGCGCGGCGGATGGCCGCGACCTGCTTCGCAATGGGCGAGGTGTCCTCGCCCACGGCGTAGAAGAAGGCCGCGTCGCCTTCCAGCTTCGCCAGCTTGAACCGGCCGGACGCGTCGATGACGGCCTCCAGCAGCTGCGCCACCGTGTCCTGCGCGTGCGCGAGGCCGAAGCGGTGCTGCCGCATGAAGCGGGTGTAGCCGCCGATGTCCGCGATGAGGAGCAGCGCCTTCTCAATGGCCATGCGCGCCCAAGCCTAGCTGAAGCCCGGCGTCAGTGCCGGGGCAGCGCGCAGGTGCCCACGTCGCGCAGCAGCTTGTGCGCCTCCGCGAGCAGCGCGTGCCCCTTCACCTCCGGAGGCACGCGCGCGATGAGCTTCATGTCCGGTGTCAGCCGGTAGAAGCCCTTGGAGCGCTGCACCAGCCCCGCCACCTTCGCGCCGTCCAGCAGCGCGTCGCCGCCCAGCGCCAGCGACAGCCGGCCCGGACCCGCCTCCAGCGCGCGCAGCCGCAGCTCTCGCATGTCGATCTTGAGCAGCGTGACCTCGGAGAGGGCGTCCACCTCGTCGGGCGCCTCGCCGTAGCGGTCCACCAGCTCCGCGCGCAGGTCCGTCACCTCGTCCGGGTGGCTGGCCTGGCTGAAGCGCTTGTAGAACACCAGCCGCTGGTGCACGTCCGCCACGTAGTCGTCGGGGATGAGCGCCGGCATGGGCAGGTTGATGTCCGGCTCCACGTGCACCTTGGGCGGCATGCCCTGGAGCTCCGCGACGGCCTCCTCCATCAGTTGCGCGTACAGGTCGAAGCCAATCTCCGCGATGGCGCCGGACTGTTTCTCGCCCAGCAGGTTGCCCGCGCCGCGGATCTCCAGGTCGTGGCTGGCGATGGAGAAGCCCGCGCCCAGCTCCGTGAAGTTCTGGAGCACCTCCAGGCGCCGCTGCGCGTCCTTCGTCACCGGGCGGCGGGTGGGCACCA
Source organism: Corallococcus macrosporus (assembly GCF_017302985.1). Classification (NCBI taxonomy): domain Bacteria; kingdom Pseudomonadati; phylum Myxococcota; class Myxococcia; order Myxococcales; family Myxococcaceae; genus Corallococcus; species Corallococcus macrosporus. The sequence goes on along the minus strand of NZ_JAFIMU010000007.1, from coordinate 1,173,311 downwards.
GCAGGTACGCGTACGCGCGCTCCTTGCTGCGGCCCACGCGCCCACGCAGTTGGTAGAGCTGCGCCAGACCGAACTGGTCCGCGCGGTTGACGATCATCGTGTTGGCGCTGGAGATGTCGATGCCGCTCTCGATGATGCTCGTGCACAAGAGCACCTGGAACTTGTGCTCCGTGAACTGGAGCATCACCTTCTCCAGCTGCCCCTCCGCCATCTGGCCGTGCGCCACGCCGATGGAGACGTTGGGCAGGAGCTTCTTCAGCTCCTGCTCCATGGAGGGCAGGGACTCCACGCGGTTGTGCACGAAGAAGACCTGGCCGCCGCGGGCGATTTCCCGCTCGACGGCTTCCTTGATGGCGGCCTCGTCGTACTTCATCACGAAGGTGCGGATGGCGCGGCGGTCCTGCGGCGGCGTGGCGATGATGCTCATGTCGCGCACGCCGGACATGCTCATGTGCAGCGTGCGCGGGATGGGCGTCGCCGTCAGCGTCAGCACGTCCACCTGCGTGCGCAACCGCTTGAGCGCCTCCTTCTGCTTCACGCCGAAGCGCTGCTCCTCGTCCACCACCAGCAGTCCCAGGTCCTTGAAGGACACGTCGCCAGCCAGCAGCTTGTGCGTGCCGATGACGATGTCGACCTTGCCCTCCTTGGCGCGGCGGAGGATGTCGCGGATCTCCGGCGGCTTGCGGATGCCGGAAATCACCTCCACCGTGACGGGGTAGTCCTTGAAGCGCTTCTTGAAGGAGTGGAAGTGCTGCTGCGCCAGCACCGTGGTGGGCACCAGCACCGCCACCTGCTTGCGATCCAACGTGGCCTTGAAGGCGGCGCGCATGGCCACCTCCGTCTTGCCATAGCCCACGTCGCCGCAGACGAGCCGGTCCATCGGCTGCGCCTTCTGCATGTCCGCGAGCACGTCCTCGATGGCCTTCGCCTGGTCCGGTGTCTCCTCGAACTCGAAGTCCGCCTCGAACTGGGCGAAGTAGCGGTCCGGCGGCGCGAACGCGTAGCCCGGGTGCGCCTTGCGCGCGGCGGCCATCTGCAGCAGCTCCGCCGCCATCTTGAGCAGCTGCTCCTTGACGCGCTTCTTCGTCTTCTCCCAGCTCGTCGTGCCCAGCTTGTCCAGCTGGACCTTCTCCGGGTCGCCGCCGGTGAACTTCTGGATGAGCCGCATGCGGCCCACCGGCAGGTAGATCTTGTCCCGCCCCGCGTACTCCAGGACGAGGAAGTCCCCCGGCACGCCCTGCACCTCCATCTTCGTCAGGCCCGCGTAGCGCCCGATGCCGAAGTCGGTGTGGACGATGAGGTCGCCTTCCTTCAGGTCCTTGAAGCCCGCGGCGAACGCGTCCAGCTTCTTGCTGCGCTTGACGCGGCGGCGGGAGCGGACGCCGAAAATCTCTTCATCCGCGAGCACCGCCAGCCGGCCCTCGGGGTCGGTGAAGCCGTGGCTCACCTCGCCGGTGAACAGGTGCGCCCAGATGGCCGGCTCGTAGAGCTTCGCCGGGTCCTGCAGCGGCTCCGTGTGCACCTTCACCATCACGGACCGGTCCAGCAGGAGCCGCTTGAGCCGGTCCGCCTGGCTCAGGGTGCCGCACGCCACCGCGCACGCCACGCCCGTCTCACGCCAGCGCTGCAGCCGCTCCACCAGCGGGGTGAGCGCGCCCTCCTCGCCGTGGTGCGCGAGGATGGCCTCGCGCAGGTCCTGCGTCGTGCCGAAGGTGAAGGCCACGGGCGCTTCGGACTGCGACAGCGACAGGCCGCCGCCCTCCACCACGCGCAGGGCCTTGAGGCCCGCGGCCACGCCCTCGCGCGTGAGGAAGTGGTGCTCCGGCGGGTAGGTGAGGTCCTGGCGCGCGTCCGCCTCCTCCACGCCCTTCGCCAGCTCCGCCCACAGCTCCTCCAGCGCGCGGTCCAGCCCCACGGGGTCGTCCAGGTAGACGACGGGCTCCGGCGCCCACGCGCGCAGGTAGTCGAACACGGAGGCCAGGCCGCCCTCGAAGAAGCCGGGCAGCAGCCCCTCCAGACCGAAGCCGGGCAGGCCCTCCCGCAGCGCGTCCAGCCGCTCGCGCAGCTTGATGGTGGGCAGGTTGATGCGGTCCGCCACCGCGCGGGCCGCGGCCTCGGCGCGCGGGCGGGTGTCGTCGGTGAGCAAGAGCTCGCGCGCGGGCACCAGGTCCACGGTCTTGAGCGCGTCCACGGTGCGCTGCGACTCCGGGTCGAAGACGCGGATGGACTCGATGGTGTCCCCGAAGAACTCCAGGCGCACCGGCCGCTCGTACAGCGGGCTGAAGACGTCCAGCAGACCGCCGCGCACGCTGAAGGTGCCCTTGTCCTCCACCAGCGGGCTGTTCTGGTAGCCCATCAGCGCCAGCTTCCGCGCCAGCGAGTCGCGGTCGAAGTCCTGGCCCACCTCCACGCGCTGGGCCAGCCCCTCCATCACCCCCAGCGGCAGCACGCGGCGGTGCAGCGCGCGCAGGGACAGCACCAGCGCGGGGAACGGCGTGCCGCGCGCCAGGTGGAACAGCGCGCCCAGCCGCTCCGTGATGGGGCCCGCCTCCGGCGACAGCTCGTCGTACGGGAGCACCTCGTCCGCGGGCAGGCGCAGCACGCGGGGCTCCAGCAGGCTGCCGGTGCCGCCCAGGAAGAAGGCCAGGTCGTGCGCGAGCGCGTCCGCCGCCTCCTCATCCGCGGCCACGCACACCAGGGGCGCGCGCAGCTCGCGGTGCAGGCGGGCGAGCAGGTGCCCGCGCGCCGCGCCCTTCACCCCCTGCGTCCGCGCACGGTGCCCCGCGCGCAGGGAGGCCAGCAGCCGGGCGAAGGCATCACCCGAGGGAGGAGGGGGGCCGCCGGGCCAGGACGTGCCGTCGGACTTCGGAGGAAGAGAGGTATCCATTCGAGGGCCCGTGTGGGGCCCTCGGCTAATTAGGGTGCGCCCTGTCCCAAATCAACGCTGGATACGGGCACCTGTCGTGTCCAGGGAACGCACCGGACGGCCGCCGGGCGGGGAGGCTCACGCGCGCCCGGGACACAGGAAGGTCCCCGGGCGCGCGCAGGTCACATCCTCAGGGCGGCGCCACCGCGCACGCCGCGGCCAGGCGCGCGTCCTTCCGGGTGGCGTCGCTGGTGGTGGCGGCCAGCGAGTCGCAGTCCATCACGCTGGACAGGCCCGTCAGCGGCTCCACCATCAGCACGCTCTTGGCCCGTTTGGACGTGAAGAGGAACTGGATGGACTCGTCCTTCGGGGCCATCTCGGCGATCTTGCCGGGCTGGCCGAGCAGCCCCTTCATGCAGTCCTGCTGGAGCACCGGCCGGCCCGTGCCCGGCAGGAAGCACAGGTTGTTGATCTTCGAGGCGTCCATCGTGGCCGGGATGACGATGTCCGGTCCCGTCTGGCTGCAGCACGCGGGCGTATCGCGGCAGGTCGTGTTCACGCAGGCGGTGATGGGACACTTGTCCACGCCCCACGGGTCTGGCGTGCTGACGTCGTCACCGCACTTCATCTGCTCCCAGCGGGCCACGGTGTACTTTCGGCCATCCGGCTGGAGGACGTTGGGCTTCACCACGATGCGCACCGGCTGGCCCGTGCTGATGGCCAGCTGGCGTGCCCGCAGCGCGGACGACCACAGCTCGCGCGTGGCCGTGCTCTCCCGTTGCCCACCGATGCGGGTCTGGACGCCCGCCACCGCCAGGCCCACGAAGATGGCCACCACCGCCACGGCGGTCATCATCTCCAACAACGTCATGCCACGCGTCTGCTTCATGGAGTCCCCGAGGCCGGCGGCCGCGTCAGGCCCACCGTCATGTTGCGTGCCGCGACGCGGAACGTGTAGCGACGGCGCGTGTAGCCATCCTTCGCCAGGCCTTCTTCATCCGTGCCGGTCATGTTCGCGTCCCGGTTGATGCGCCGCGTGCGGATGACCAGCGTCACCTCCAGCTCCCGCACCCGCTGACGCAGGCGCTTGATGACCTCTTGCGTCGTCGTCGGGGCAGCCAGGGTGTTCCCTGACGACGACTTGTCGTCCGTCTTGCAGATTCCCAGGTTGTACTTCGCCACGTCGCAGTCGGAGATGGGCGGATGGGGGGTGCTCGGGGACAGCGGGTTTTCGCCCGGGTACCAGTCCAACTGGTTCTGGTTGATGCCCAGGTTGACGACGCCCTCCCTCACGCTGAGCTGCTCGACGTCGCGGCTCAGGACGGACCAGGTCGTCGTGCCCGGGGCCCGGTACTCCAGCGTCGGGATGCCGCCCTTCCAGTTCACCCGGTAGGCCGCGCCGCTCAGCCGCAGCGCCACCCAGTTCTCGATGTCCCCCCCGCTCTTCTGCCAGTGCCCCGGCGTCGTGGAGCAGATGGAGGACTGGGGGAGCGCCGTGTTGATGGTGAAGGACGAAAGCGTGCCGGCCGCTCCGGGCGTCACGGCGGTGATGCTGACGGGGCAGGCCATCTTGTTTCCACCGCTCACCAGCACCGCGAGGGCCGGGCCCGTGGGGGTGACCATGGCGGTGGAGGCCTGCGGCCGCGCGCAGAAGATCGAGGGCGTGGTGTCCCGGACGGTGTCCTTCCCCTGGCAGGCCGACAGCGTGATCATCCCGTTCGTGTCCCCCCAGTAGAGCTGGAGCGCATCCGACACCGGGAAACCGGCGGGCGGGGGCTCGTAGCCCCCCGGGTCCGCGCCCAGCGTGGTCCCGGCGCCCGTCTTCAGGTCCGGCTGGTGCCAGACCGTGATGGCCGAGCGCTCATCGGTGTCCGAGAAGGAGATGGGCGTGTTGCCCATGCCCATGCCCGCGCGGGACACGTCCAGCGTGAGCATCTCCTTCACGGCCCGGCCGGTGACCTGGGCGGTCATCGTCTGTTCCTCGAACAGGGCGCGCTTCTGCATCTGCGTGCCCACCACCAGCCCCGTGGTGAGCACGATGACGCCAATGGCACTGGCGATCATCACTTCAAGGAGCGTGAAGCCCCGGTCGTGGAGAGAGGAGGGTTTCATGGCGCCATTCGACTCTGGAGGACCACCATCTGACGGCCCGCGCGGATGCCCGGCTCGTCCCAGCTCACCGACACGCGCACATTCACCAGCGTTCCGGTCGTCGCGCCCACGAGGGCGCGGGTGAGGGCCGGCTCGCCCACCTTGCCTCCCTCGATGCTGCCGGGGATCTTGGAGTTGTCCACGTCCACGGTCACCGTGTACTTGCGCGCGACGACCGTCGGATCCACGGGGGCCGTGTCACGCAGGAACCCCTCCGACGTCTGGTAGACGTCGAAGGTCTCATCCGGCACGTCGCAGTTCACGCGGCCCTGGCAACCCACCTGGAGGAATCTCTCCAGGGTCTGCTCCGCGATGATCTGCGCCTGGTTGGCGGTCAGGGTGCGGCGGTTGGAGCGGGTCGTCTGGCTCACCACGGTCATCGCCGCCGCGACACCCAGCAGCATGACGGCCATGGTGGCCATGACTTCCAGCAGGGTGACACCCCGTGAAGCGCGCTTCATTGCGGCAGTCTCCCGTCAGGCAGCGGTTCCCACAGCATGATCTGCGAGCGGGGAACGCCGCTCGCGCCGCTCTCGTTGTTCCACTTGTTGCTGCCCTGGACCGTCATCTTGCCTGTCGCCGTGAGCACGAAGAGGTGCTCGTCGTGGACCACCGGCGGAGAGATGGCGTGGCCCGTCAGGTCCGACCTGCTCAGCGTGCCCGTATCCTTCTCCGCGGTGTAGGACTTGCCCTTGGCGGTCGCGTCCAGGTTGCAGATGTCCGCGGCCTGGCCCACCGCCGTCGCGGCGAAGACCTGCTTGGCGCTGATGGCCACGCCGCCCCACAGCTTCTGGCCCGGGTCCATCTTCTCCACCCACAGGGGCTTGAGCTCCGCGCACGGCTTGGTGCCGTTGGGGTCCGGGTCTTCGTAGGCGAGCAGATGGTACTGGTACGTGGGGCTCTTGGGGTTCGGCTCCTTGTAGCCGTCCGTGTACTTGTCCGGGCTGTCGCTCGTGCCGAAGTAGAAGCGCACCGCCGGGCCGGCGTCCGTGCTGATCTGCTGCACCGCCATGTTGGAGTAGAGCTGCTGCAGCTCCAGGTCCGTCTGGCTGGCGCCCGGGTAGTTCTTCAACCCCGAGGACGCATGGGCGATCATGCACTTCTTCACCTGGCTGCCCAGCTTGCGGCCCGTGTCGACGCTCTTGAGGTTGACGCGCCAGACGCTGCCCGCCGTGGTGGGCACGTACATGACGTCGTAGGAGCCGTCCTTGTCCAGGTCCAGCATCGCCGTCTCCGCCGCGATGCCCGAGCCTTGTTCGAAGGTGATGACACCCGCGTAGTCGCTGGAGCCGTACTTGAGGGGCTTGCCCGTCTTCATGTCGATGATGAACACCGCGCCCGCGCGCAGGGTGCCCGGCTCGTAGTCGGTGCCCACCACGGCCGCCCAGCGCCGGTCCTGGTCCGCCGCGGAGCCCCAGGAGATGCGAGCGATGGAGGGCGCGTGCCGGGAGCCGCTGTTGTCCGGCAGCAGCACCGTGCTGTCCTTCGACTGCGCCTCCGAGAAGGCGCTCGCCACGTCCACGTCCGCGAGGCTGAACTCCCACAAGGGCAGCGGGTACCAGGACTTCGTCGGATCCGTGATGTCGAGCGCGAAGACGACCGGGTTGCTCTTGCCCGTGGCGGACACGAGCACCGTCTTGGCGCCCTGCTGCTTCTCCTTCGTGGCCGAGGGCTTCCAGTCGTACTTGATGGAGGAGCCCCAGTCGTTGCGGTCACCCAGGTCCACGTTGGCGATGCTGGGCGACGCGTCCATCTGCGGACGCACGAGCGTGCCCGAGTTGCGGAAGCGCACGTACTGGTTGCGGTACTGGCCCAGCATCTTGTTGGGCATGTAGGCGAAGACCTCCTCGCCCGTGCCGTACGCGCGCTTGGCCGGCGCGGCCGGGGTTCCGCAGCCCTCCGGAACGAAGTAGCCGCGGTACTGGTCCTTGTTGACGCAGCCGTCGCGCAGACCATTGCGGAAGTCGCCCGTGTCGAAGCCGTGGAGCACACCGGTCATCGTGCCCACGTAGGCCCGGGTGCTCCGCTTCTCCAGGGGCGTCATGAAGTTCTTGCGGTAGAGGTCGCGCTCCGCGGGCTTCGCGTTCTGGTACCAGTTGTCCTGGTACGGAGGCACCGCCACCGCCACGGTGGAGAGGTTGATGCCACCAAACGGCCAGGGCCGGTACTTGTTGTTGCTGCCCGTGGCGTTCACGTTCTCGTAGCCGTACAGCCAGTCCACCAGGAACTGGCGGTCGCTGTAGGGGGCCGGAGACGGCAGGGGCAGGACGCTGCAGGTGCTGTCGTGGTTCAGGTCGTACAGGTAGCGGCCATCAATCTCGCTGTACGTGTTGCAGAGGGTCGCGGGCAGCAGCGTGGAGCCGACTTCGAGCACGTCCTTGACCTCCTTGCGCACGCCCCCGTCGTTCATCGTGTAGAGCTTGCGGGTGAGCGGGTCGGAGCCGGCCAGCGACAGGGCCATCACCCGCCCGGCCTCCCAGCGCAGCTTCGGATCCGCCACGTTGGTGACCTCGGGGGACTCCGGGTTGTAGAGCGACTGGAGATACAACCGGCCGCGGATGCCGAAGTCCTTCGCGCCGTCATAGGCGCGGATGCCGGCGGCGGGCAGCGTGCCCTCGTTGCTCCAGTTCACACCCCACGCCTGACCCGGCGTCTCGTTCACGCCCCAGACGGCGACGTTGCCCAGCGTGCTGGGGCTGGAGCGCGAGTAGGAGCCGGAGCGCACGGCCTGGTAGCCGATGTCCACGTCGTCGATGATGGGACGGCACAGCTCGTTGGGGCTGCTGATGTCCACCTTCCAGCACAGCTGCGAACCGGTGAGCCCCAGCGCCAGGATGTCGATCTCCACCTCCTGGTCAGGGTACTCCCCCGTGTTGTTGAAGGGCACGGGCACCCAGGTGGGCGACGAGTTGGGCTGGTACTTGCCATTGCCGTCCAGCACGCGGCAGTCCACGGCGATGGAGTAGGTGATGGTCGGCTTCACGCCGCTCGACGTGCACGCGCCCGCGGCCTCTTCCGTCCAGCAGGGCGCCTTCGTGCAGGCAGGGGGCGTGTAGCAGGGCGTCTGCGTGCAGCCGGGAACCTTGGTGCGGATGCCCGTGGGGATGTTCGTGGGCGGTCTGGCGGGGGTCGCGTACGGGGCGACGTCGTCCTGGCGGCGGAAGCGGACCTTGGTGATGGTGAAGTCCGGGCCCAGCTTGTCGCCCGTGTCGCCCATGACGTCCGAGGTGATGGTGGTGGACTTGGCGCCACCGCCGTTCTCCTTGTTGATCATGAACACGATGTCGTTGAAGTCGCGGTCACCGCCGCCGTTGAGGTCCTCGAAGCCGAGGATCCACCGGAAGGGGTCCGTGGTGGGCGCGCCCACGATGACGTGGGGCATGTAGTTCATCCGGTCCACCGCCGGCTTCAGATTCCCCACCTCCGTGCCAGGGCGCATCACCGTCACGCGCTCCTTGGGCATGGCCAGGTTGTTGTACGCCGGCGTGTTCAGGCGCTGGATGGTGCCCTGGTCCAGCCAGCCACAGGCCTTGTCGTTGGTGTTGACGATCTTGCACGCCTTGCTGCTGGCGCTGCTCGTGCACTGGTCGGAGTAGTCGCAGCCGATGTTGCGCTCCGCCACCTTGTTGTCCGCGGGCGCCAGGAAGTTCTGGTCCAGGTTCCAGGTGGCCTTGGAGAAGAACACGGACACGGACGTGCGCAGGTGCAGCAGGCACCTGCCGTCCTCCACGGCGTCGTTCGCGTAGGGCTTGCGCTTGAGGCAGGGGGCGACCGTGTCGTTGTCCAGGTTGTGGCGGTAGTCGTAGTAGACGACGGCGAAGAAGACGATCTCCTTGCCACCCTCGACCAGGCCCAGGTTCACCCGGCGGTCCTTGGTGTTGATCTTGTCCCAGTCCGCGTAATCCGGATCCTTCGGATCCGGCTTGGGCAGCTTGATGCCGCGGAAGTCGTACTCGGAGACGTTGTAGTCCGGGACACCGTCGTTGGTGTCGGAGCTGTCCGCGACAGGGCCCAGCTTGCGGAAGACGGACTCACCGTCGTCGTCGTCCACCAGCAGGAAGACCATTCTTCCGATGCCCTTGTTGCCGTTCGCCGGCGAGGAGGGCTCGAGCAGGTTGGGGATGTGCGGGAACAGGCCCCGGTCGGACGCGTCGTCGTCGCCCAGGTCCACGGGGTCGTTGTCGTTGCCGGTGACCGGCATCGGCGTGCCGACCCAGTCGGTGTTGAAGTTGTACTGGCCCGTGATGCGGCCCGGACGCGCGTCCGTGGTCTCCAGGTCCTTGTCGAACTGGCCCTTGCAGTCCGCGGTCATGGCCAGTTCGGGGTAGACGTAGGTCTTTCCCCCGGAGGTGAAGGTCTTGCGCGGCGAGCACCGCGGCGAGGCGCCCACGTACTTGATGGGGAGGACGGTGTCGTCGTCCGGCGTCAGGTTGTAGATGGCCTCGTGCAGGTCGAGGATGCCGTTGTTGTTCTTGTCGACGAGGTTGCCGCTGGCGTCCGCGTAGCCGCGGGCCTTCACGTCATCCATGTACATGTAGCCGAGCGAGTGCGAAGCACCGGCGGACTCGTACACGTAGTCGATGGTGACCGTCTGGTCGAACGGGAAGGTGATGTTCTCCGAGTCCAGCTTCTTGAGGTTGGTGTTGAGCTGGAGGCGGCCGTCCTGACGCAGCAGGATGGTGTTGTTGGCGACGGTGAGGCCGTCAGGGCCCAGCTTGAAGTCGCCCTGCTTGTCGTTGGCCAGGTCGTCCTGGCAGAGCTGTTGCGCGTTCGTCAGGGACGGCGTCGCGACCGTCAGCACCAGCGCCGTGAGGGTTCGTTGAAAGAGCGTGCGCATCACTTCTTCCCCTGGTTCTTCGGCTGGGACTTCGCCTTCGCTTCCGCCTCGGCCTTCTCACGCACTGCCCGCTCCGTCACCAGTTGGTCCATCTGCTGACGCAGCATCATCTGGCGCGTCGGTGGCGGCGCGACCGTCACGGTGGCCAGGAAGCTGGTCAGGGCGTCCAGGTCATCAGGTCCCAGCAGGCGCGTGTCGCAGTTGGTCTTCGGGTTGATCCGATGGGGGGACTGCACCCAGGTCTGGACCTCCTTCAGGTTCTTGCGGCGCAGGACCTGGTCCATGTAGGGGCCGACAGGGGCGCGGGCGCCCTGCACCCCCTTCGGCTGTGGTTCCGTGGGGGTCCGGGCCTGGTGGCATTGGGCGCAGGCCTTGGTGAAGGCCAGTTCGCCTCGGTCCTGGGCGCTCGCGAGCGCTGGGAGCAGGAGCAGCAGGGGAGTCAGGCGTTTCATGGGGAGCTCGTGTGGGAGGAAGGGATCACGGAATGGTGATGACCGTGGTTTCCGGCGCCTTCTGGTCCGTGGGGTTGTTGTAGGTCATGTCCGGGCCGCAGCCCTTGGTGATGCAGCCGGGCGTGAAGATGGACTCGCCCGTCGTGTTGGTGACCAGCGCCTGCACGACAGAGCGCGTCGGGCGGCCGTTCGCGCTGGTCACCTCGCCCACGGCGAGGATCCACAGCTGCTTGTTGCTGTCGGTGTCCGGGTCGTTGTCGCCGTCCAGGTCATCCCGCACGAAGACGCGGTAGCGCACGTAGCGCTGCTCCGGGTAGTCCACGCCCGCCGGGACCTCGGTGGTGTCCAGGTTGGTGGTGAGGATGCGGTAGTCGTTCCACTTGCCCGGCGCGGTTCCCGGGAGCAGCTCGTACCAGCGGGGATTGGCGGAGGCCAGGTCCGGCACGTCGGTGACGGGCGTGCCCACATAGTCCTGCAGCTTCAGGGTGCTGGCGACGCCGACGCCCGTCATCATGAGGCGCACCGCCTCGCGGCCTTCCGCGAGGCCCGCCTCGGCGGCGAAGAACGCCTGCTTCTGGCGGCGGGTGTCCGCCTGGGTGTCGGCCTCTCGGCCCACCACGCTGTAGCTGAGCATCACCGCCATCGTCACGACCGCGACCACGCCCAGCGCGAGCAGGAGCGTGAAGCCACGGGACCGACGGCGGAGGGTTGGGCGACGCACCATCTGGGGGGCTCCTTCGCGTGCCCCTGGGGGGAGGCACGCCTTGGGAACCCCATTTCAGCAATCTTCGTGCCGGGATGTCAGGGACCCAACCCGCCGGAAAGAGGGACCCCTGCGGAAGGGTGGGTGCCGTTTGACGTCAGGAGGCTGCGCAAAGTTTGCGAGCCCCCCTCATTCTTGCGAGGTGGGCGCGGCGCGGTTTCAGCGCTGGCCGCCGCGGATGGCGGCGCGCAGGCGGAGCATGTCGTCCAGGACGCCGGGGTCCACCAGCTCCAGCGCGGCCCTCTGGGAGAGGGCGCGGGTCTGCTGGCGGTACTCCTCCTCGTCCTCCTCGCCACCGCCCTTGCCACCGCCGTCGCCGCCCTTGCCACCGCCCTTGCCGTCGCCGCCCTTGGGCATCAGGGCCACCGGCTGGGAGATGCCCGGCTCCAGGCGGGGGAAGGCATTGGCGTCGGCGCGCACCGACGTGAAGAGGCTGACCATGGACAGGCAGAACACGATGGCGACGGTGAGGGTCTTCATGGCGGCTCCAATTCTCCCAATCCCCACGACGCCCGGGCGCGAAGGGTTATTCACGGGGCCTTCTCCTGGGGCTTGAAGGTGCGGATGTATCGCACCAGGGCGTCCATCTGCTCCGGGGTGAGCCGGTCCTTGTAGGCCTTCATCCTGGGGTTGTGGGAGGAGCCGTTGGCGATCACGGCGCGGATGTCGGCGTCCGACTCCCGCTTCTGCCAGGCGGCGCGGCTCATGTCGGGGATGGACTCCTTCTGGCCCATGCGTGTCTGGGCGCGGCCATCCGGGCCGTGGCAGTTCTTGCAGCTCTTGTCCCAGAGGTCCGCGGCGTCCTCCGCGTGGGCTACGGCCGGGGCGCACAGCAGGAGGGTGGACAGCAGGAACCACCGCGTCGTCATGCACGGTCTCCGAGGGAGGGGGAGCCCCAGTATAGCCACGCGCTCAGGAACCGGCGCGGGGCCAGAAGGGCGTGTCGGAGCGGCCGGGGGGCTGGAGCCAGACGGACTCCAGGAAGCGCACCGCGTTCTGGTCCGCCGGGTCGTTCCGGGTGAACAGCGCCTGCGCGCTCGCGAGCACCGCCAGCGTCGCGAGCCCCGCCGCCCAGGCCGTGGGGGCCACCGCGCGTCCCGCCGCGTCCCGGCCCAGCGCCGCGAAGACGGCCGCCGCCACGGCCGCGAGCGCCGCGAGCAGCACCGCGCCCGCCAGCGCCGTGGGCAGGCCCAGGAAGGCGAGGAGGTTGGGCGGGTGGTAGCCGTCCAGCAGCAGCGGCCGGGCCAGCCCGAGCACGGGGGTGGAGACGTCGTCGGGGATGTAGTTGACGAAGGTGGCCAGGCCGGTGACGAGCACGGACGCCGCGCACAGCATGGCCGCGATGCCGGACAGCACCGGCCGGCCGGCGCCGCGCAGCCGCTCCAGCACCAGCCCCGCGGGCAGCAGCAGGAAGGGCACCAGCCCCGTGAGGTGGCGCGGCCCCGTGGTCCAGCCCCACGAGTCGTAGGTGAACGACGAGGTGAAGTACGTGTAGCCGGCGAGCGTCGCCGCGGACATCCAGAAGAGGGCGCGTCCTTCCGGGGACGTGCGGCCCAGGCGCTTGAGCAGCACCAGGCCGGGCAGCGCGAGCAGCAGGAAGGGCGACAGCGTGAAGAGCCCTCGCAGCGGGGAGAAGAACGACAGCGTGAAGGCGCGCGGATCCGGCGTGCGGATGCCCAGGAAGCCGCCCAGGTGCCACGGCTGGTAGGCCGCGTCGTTGAGGTGCTTGTAGCCCGTCTCCAGCGGGTGCCCGAACGTGGCCTGGTGGTAGAGCCCCAGCGCGACGACGAAGGGCAGCGCGCCCAGCACCGCGAGCCCCGTGGCCCGGCCCAGCTTCTTCAGCCGCTCAGGCCACGGCTCCGGCGTGCCCAGCACGGTGAGGACGGCGTAGAGGACGAGGCCCAGCACGCCCAGCGCGCCGGTGTACTCGGCGGCGACGGTGGCGCCCGCGCACGCGCCGGCCACGACGTAGCCGCGCTCACGCCACTCGCCGCGCGACAGCCGCCAGAGCGCGTAGAAGCCCGCGAAGAGCAGCACCGCCGTCGTCTGGTGGCTCATGAAGAGCAGCGAGTAGCTGAACGCGAGCGAGCCCAGCGCGTACGTCACCGTGACGCCGTCCGCGACGACGGGCGACAGGAACGCGCGCAGGAAGCGGCGCACCCCCCACAGCAGCCCCAGCGTGGGCAGCACCGTGAGGAACAGGCGGCTGAAGAAGACCAGCGGCACCTCCGGCACGGCGTAGCGGTGGCCGCCGCCCACGGCCCTCAGCGCCGCGTACACGGGCACCGCGGCGAAGGACAGGAGCGGCGCCTTGGAGGGGTAGTAGCGCCCGTCCATCACGGACAGGTCGCCCACCGGGCCGTAGTCGCGCAGGGCGCGGTTGATCTCCAGCGTCCCGTCCTCCACCAGGGCGCGCGTCTGCCACAGGCGGCACAGCTCGTTGGGGGAGCGCAGGCCCGGGTGGTACGGGAAGAGGACCACGTAGAGCGCCGCCACCGTGGCCCACACCGCCCCCGGCAGACCGGGGGCGCGGGGCGCGGGCGCCACGCCAGGTGGCGCCGGGACCGCTTCGACGGGCGGCGGGGTGGGGTGGGGCGCGGCGCTCACGCGGGCATCAGACGGCGCGGCCGACGGCGAACAGGCTCATGCCCACGGGCAGCTTCACCTGGCGCTCGGCCTGGGCGAACAGGGGGGCCATCGTGTCGAAGAGCTTGAGCTGGAGCTTGGGCACCGCGCGGCGGCGCAGGAGGCGGCTGTTGACGAACCAGCCCGGCAGGCCGACGAGGTTCATCCACTCCAGCGTGTCCACGCGGAAGCCGTTCTGTTCCAGCACCGCGCGCAGCGACTCTGGCGTGTAGCGGCGGTAGTGGCCCACGGCCTCGTCGATGGCGCCGAACAGCTGCGGCAGCGCCGGCACGAGGATGAGCACGCGGCCGTCCGGCTGCAGAATCTGGCGGAAGCGGCGCACCGCGGACGCGTCGTCCGGGATGTGCTCCAGCACGTTGGACAGCACGATGGTGTCCAGGTTCTCCGCCTTCAGCGACTCCCAGTCCGCCAGCGCCACGTCGGACAGGTAGGGGCGCACGTGGGGCTTGCCGCGGAACATGTTCTTCAGGCGGTCCACGTAGAAGCGCTCCACCTCCAGCGCGACCAGGTGCTCCGCGCCGTCCTCCAGCTCGCGGGTGATGGTGCCGATGCCGGCGCCAATCTCCAGCACGCGGCGGCCCATGTGCTCGCGGAAGCGGCGGCCCAGCCACTGGTTGTAGTGGGTGGCGCCGTCCATGCGCTCCAGGGTGGAGTAGCCCTCGTGCTGGTTGTCCGCGTCGTCGCGCACGGTGGCGTAGCGCACCAGCGTGCGCAGGCGGGCCAGGTGCGCGGAGGCCGGGCGGCGCGGCACGGCCTGCAGCGGCGGCAGGGCCACCTCCGTGAGGCGGAAGAGCTGCGCGGCCAGCTTCACCACCAGCTCCGCGTCCACCGCGTCGTCATCGCTGGTGAGCTGGATGGAGCGCAGCGCTTCCGTGCGGAAGGCGCGCAGGCCGGTGAGGGGATCCGTCAGGGCCACGTCGGTGACGAAGCGGGTGATGCCGCCCAGCGCGCGCTCGGCCACCATCTCCGGGGACATGCCGGGGCGCCGGCCGAAGACGCCGTCCGCGGTGTCGTCGCGCAGGGGCTGCACCAGCGCGTCGTAGCTGTCCGGCGAGTAGGCGGCGTCGGGGTCCTGGAGCACCGTGTGCGTGCCGGTGACGAGGGGCAGCGCGGCGCGGATGGCCGCTCCCTTGCCGCCCTGGGCGGCGAGGACGTGGACGTTGGGACCGGGCGTGACGTCCACCGGACCTTCACCCGCGAGGACGACCTGGGCCTGGCCGGAGAGCGCGTGGGCGAACCGGGCGGCGGCGGCGGCGGTCGCGGGCGTATAGGGCAGGACGACGGAGAGAGCAGGAACCATGGCGCCGCTCACTACCACAGGCGCTTCCGGGGTGCGCGTTCACGGACCGGATCGGATGGATGAGGGGCATCCAGGCGGCGTCGGTTGGATGGACAACCCGCCCGGCCCGTTGCACGCTCCGGATGTTATTCCCCCCAGCTCGATGTGGGTGCAGGTCGGGTCCGGAGGCTTTCCGGGCCGTTAGCGGACCGCCCGCGGCAGCCACTTCCGGAGAGACGCGACGTGGAAGGAACGGTGTTGGACCCGGCCGGTGGGGCTCCCGGTGCGACGTCCGCGAGCGTGATGCACCGGGTGCGCGGCGTGTGGCGCCGCAAGTGGGTGATGCTCGGGGTGGCGTTGGCGGTCACCGCGCTCACGGCGGCCTGGACGCTCCGGCAGCCGCGCATCTACGCGGCCAGCACCTCGCTCATCATCGACGTCACCGCGCCGCGCATCCTCGACGGCGAGGTGAAGGAGGTCATGGGGGAGGAGCGCAGCAACTACTGGTTCAACAAGGAGTACTACGCCACGCAGAGCGAGATCATCACCTCGCGCGCGGTGGCCAGCCGCGTGGTGGACCGGCTGGGGCTGGCGAAGGACGCGGCCTTCCTGGGGCTGCCCGCGAACCTGGACCCGGCGGAGCGCGCGAAGGCGCTGGAGGGCGCGGACGCGGTGGGGCTGTTGCGCTCGCGCATCCAGGTGGTGCCCGGCAAGGACTCGCGGGTGATGAACATTGGCGTGGAGGACGTGGACCCCGCGCGCGCGGCGCTGCTCTCCAACGAGGTGGCCGCCGCGTACATGGCGGAGAACCTGGCGCTCAAGCTGCGCACCACGGAGGAGGCGCGCACGTGGCTGGAGGGGCGCCTGGACGAGCTGGGCCGCCAGTCCAAGTCCGACGAGATGGCCGTCTACGACCTGAAGAAGGACGCGGACATGCTGTCCACGTCGCTGGAGTCGCGACTGTCCATCGTCAGCGAGCGGATCAACTCCTACAACCTGAAGCTCACCGAGGTGCAGACGCGCATCGCGGCGCAGCAGGCGCGCGTGGACGCCATCCACCGGCTGCGCAAGGACGCGGGCAACGACGAGACGTGGGCGGAGGCCGTGCCCGGCGCGAAGGACGGCCCCATCCAGGACCTCAAGTCGCGCTACGGCGAGCAGAAGGCCGCGTGCGCGGAGCTGACCGAGCGCTACCTGCCGGAGCACCCGAAGCTCCTGGAGTGCAACCGCAAGCTGGAGGTCGTGCGCGCGGACCTGCTCAAGAGCCTGACCAACGTGGTGCGCTCCGCGGAGACGCAGCTGGTGGAGGCGCAGGGCGAGGAGAAGAACCTCAACAAGCTGCTGGACGCGGCCAAGGCCGAGGCCTTCCAGGTGAACAAGAAGGCCATCGAGTACGGACGGCTGCAGCGCGAGTCGGACAACACGCAGCGGCTGTATGAGCTGGTGCTCAAGCGGCTGAAGGACATCGAGCTGTCGGGCCTCTTGCGCACGAGCAACGTGCGCGTGCTGGACGCCGCGCAGCCGGTGATGGTGCCGGTGCGGCCGCACACCCGGCGCAACCTGATGGTGGGCTGGGTGATGGGGCTCTTGCTGGGCCTGGGCGTGGCGCTGTTCCTGGAGATGCTGGAGAACACCGTCGGGTCGCAGGCGGACGTGGAGGACGTGCTGGGCCTGGCGTTCCTGGGCGTGGTGCCGCGCATGGAGGCCACGAAGGCGCCGGGGGACCGCGACCTGTACGTGCACCGCGCGCCACGCTCGGCGGTGGCGGAGTGCTGCCGCGCGGTGCGCACCAACCTCCTGTTCATGTCGCCGGACCACCCCTGCAAGACGCTGGTGGTGACGTCCAGCGGGCCTCAAGAGGGCAAGTCCACCACGTGCATCAACCTGGGCGTGGCCATGGCCCAGAGCGGCAACCGCGTGCTGCTCCTGGACACGGACATGCGCAGGCCCCGCCTGCACCGCGCGTTCGGCGTGCCCAACGACCTGGGCATCAGCTCGCTGGTGGTGGGCGAGGGTTCGCTGGACAGGGCGGTGAAGAGCACGGAGGTGCCCAACCTCTTCGTGCTGCCGTGCGGCCCGCTGCCGCCGAACCCCGCGGAGCTCCTGCACACGCGCGCCTTCAAGGAGCTGCTGCGCCAGGCCGGGGAGAAGTTCGACCGCATCATCCTGGACAGCCCGCCGCTCAACGCCGTCGTGGACGCGGCGGTGCTGGCGACGCAGGCGGACGGCGTGGTGATGGTGCTCAAGGCGGGCCGGACGGACCGGGGCGCCGCGAAGCGCGCGCTGCGCTCGCTGGCGGACGTGCAGGCGCGGATGTTCGGCGCCATCCTCAACGACGTGGACCTGCGGCAGCCGCGCTACGGCGACACGTACCTGGGCTACCAGGGCTACGGCCCGACGCAGGACGAGCCCAAGGGCGGGGTGGCGCCGTCGTGAAGGGCGCGGGCCTGCGGGTGCTGCACCTGGGGAAGTTCTACCCTCCGGCCTCCGGCGGCATGGAGGCGCACGTGCGCACGCTGGCGCGGGCGCAGGCGTCGCTGGGCGCGCAGGTGGAGGTGCTGTGCGCGAACCACTCCGTGGACGGCACCGGCACGAGCCACGAGTTCCACGGGCGCAGCCCCACGCGTGAGGAGTGGGACGGGCCGGTGCGCGTGGTGCGGCTGGGGCGGCTGGCGTCCGTGGCGCGCATGGACGTGATGCCGTCCTTGCCGTTCGTGCTCCGGAAGGCGCTGGCGCGGGGCGTGGACGTGGTGCACCTGCACGTGCCCAACCCGAGCATGGTGCTGGCGCTGGATGCGGTGCCGCGCCTGCCCGCGGTGGTGGTGACGCACCAGAGCGACGTCATCCGGCAGAAGGTCGCGGGCGCGCTGTTCCGTCCCTTCGAGTGGATGCTGTATTCGCGCGCGGCGCGGCTGCTGGCCACGAGCGACGCGTACGTGCGCGGCTCGTCGTTGTTGTCCACGTTCAAGTCGAAGGTGCGGGTGCTGCCGCTGGGCATCGAGCTGGACGCGTACCTGCATCCTTCCGCCGAGGCGCGCGAGGCACAGGCGCGGTGGACGGCGGAGGCCGCGGGCGGGCCGCTGTGGCTGATGGTGGGGCGGCTCGTCTACTACAAGGGTTTGTTCACGGCGCTGGAGGCGCTGGTGCACGCGCCGGGGCGGCTGGTGGTGGTGGGCGAGGGGCCGCTGGCGCAGGAAGGCCGCGCGCGGGCGAAGGCGTTGGGCATCGAGGACCGCGTGACGTGGGCGGGGTACCTGTCGCCGGAGGAACTGGCGGGCGCGTTCCGGGCCGCGACGGCGCTGTGGTTCCCGAGCAATGCGCGCAGCGAGGCGTATGGCCTGTCGCAGGTGGAGGCACTGGCGAGCGGTCTGCCCGTGCTCAACACCGCCGTGCCGGACTCTGGGGTGGCGTGGGTGAGCCTGCACGAGCGCACCGGACTCACCGTGCCGGTGGGGGATGCACGGGCGCTGGCGGCGGCGGCACGGAGACTGGTGGAGGAGCCAGGGCTGCGGGAGCGGCTGTCGCGTGGCGCGCAGGAGCGTGCGCGGGCGGAGTTCGCCCATGACGTGATGGCGTCACGCAGCCTGGACCTGTACGCGGAGGCGCTTGGACGCCCGACCGTGACGGAGGAGCGGAGCGATGTCTCCGTCCGGCACGTCGCGGGTGGGCGCTGAAGGTCCGCGCATGCGTGTGCTGCATGTCTCCAGCGGCAACCTGTACGGCGGCGTGGAGACGCTGCTTCGCACGCTGGCGCTCTCAAGCGCAGACCGGAAGCGCGGCGCGGTGCATGCGTTCGCGCTCTGCTTCGAGGGGCGCATCGCGGAGGAGCTTCGCTCGGCGGGCGCTCCGTTGACGCTGTTGGGGGCGGCGAAGGTGAGCCGTCCCTGGAGTGTCTGGGAGGCGCGCCGCGCGCTGATGGCGCTGCTTCAGCGGGAGGCGTTCGACGCGGTGGTGTGTCACGCGGCGTGGCCTCAGGCCCTCTTCGGGCCCGTGGTTCGCACGGCCGGCGTGCCGTTGATCTTCTTCCAGCACGATGCGCTCTCGGGCTCGCACTGGGTGGAACGGTGGGCTCGCGTCACCGCGCCGGACCTGGCTCTTTGCAACAGCCGCTACACCGCGAGCACGCTGCGCAGCGTGTATCCGCGGACTCCGTGGCGCGTGCTCCATCCTCCCGTTCGGGACGGCGGCCCTGGCCTCACCGCTTCGGAGCGGTCCTCGCTTCGGGGCGAGCTGGGCGCGGACGCGGCGGAGGTCGTCATCGTCCATGCCAGCCGCATGCAGGAATGGAAGGGACAGCGGCTGCTCCTGGAGGCGTTGGGCCGGCTGAGACAGGTGCCTCGCTGGAAGGCGTGGTTCGCTGGCGGCGCGCAGCGTCCGGAGGAGGTCTCCTACGAAGAGGGCTTGAAGGCCCAGGCGCTGGCCCTGGGGCTTGGAGAGCGGGTGCGCTTCCTGGGACAGCGCTCGGATGTGCCCCGGCTGCTTCGCGCGGCGGAGGTGCACTGTCAGCCCAACACCGGACCGGAGCCTTTCGGGCTGGCGTTCGTGGAGGCGCTCTACGCCGGGCTTCCCGTCGTCACGACCGCGCTGGGGGGACCGCTGGAGATCGTCGATGCGTCGTGCGGCGTGCTCGTGCCTCCGAAGCCGGAGCCGCTGGCCGTGGCGCTGCGCGAGCTCATCGAGGATGAAGCCGCGCGACGCAGGCTGGGCGCCGGGGGGCCTGCTCGCGCGAAGACGCTGAGCGCGCCGACCGCGTTCCTGGAGGCACTGGAGGATTCCGTGCGCTCCGTGGCCCGGGAGCCTGTGCTGTGAAGGGGGCCCGCTCCGCATCCACTCCGCGCCCGCAGCTCCAGGGCCCCGGTGTGCTGCACCAGCGCTACGTGCGCCGCGCGCCACAGCCCGCGGTGCAGCCCTCATCCACTCCGGCGACGGCATCCACGGGGCTGCTCGGTTCGGGCCACGTGGTGGTGGCGTTCATCGCGCTGCTCTTCGTCTGCCAGCTCGCGCTGCTGGTGGAGGCGCTGGCGCCGGTGCGCGTGGTGTTCCGCATCCTGTCGTTCGGCACGAGCCTTGCGCTGCTGGTGCTGGTGAAGGGCCCGCGCCTCAAGCACCCGGCGATGCCGTTCCTGCTCGCATCGGCGGGACTCACCGCGCTGAACTTCTTCCACCCCGGCACCAACACTCCGCTGGCTGCGGCCGCGCAGTTGAGCATCCAGTTGGCGGTGTTCGCGCCCCTCTTCTGGGCGAGCCGCCTGCGCATCGACACGAAGATGTTCGGACGCGTCGTCCTGCTGCTCTTCCTGTTCAACGTGGCGAGCGCCGCGCTGGGCATCCTCCAGGTGTCCTTCCCCGGCCGCTTCCAGCCCGCCCTGTCCGCCATGGTCGAAAGCCAGGGCGAGGGCTACGTGCGCAGCCTCCAGTTCGAGACCGCGAGCGGGGCGCGCGTGTTCCGCCCCATGGGCCTGACGGACGTCCCGGGCGGCGCTTCCACCGGCGCCTTCTATTCGGTGCTGCTGGGCGGGACGTTCCTGCTCAGTCGCCAGGGGATGTCCCGGAAGGTGCTGGGCGCGGCGGGTATCTGCATCGGGCTCATCTGCCTCTATCTGGGGCAGGTGCGCGTCGCGGCGGTGACGCTGCTGGTGTGCATGGCGGCCATGGGACTGGTGCTCACCGTGAGCGGCCGCTGGGTGCGTCTGGTGACGCTGGCCGCGGTCGTGGGCGGCTTCGCGGTGGCGGCCTTCGGTTGGGCCGTCGCGGTCGGCGGCGACGCGGTGCTCGCGCGGTGGAGCACGCTCACGGCCTCCGATCCCTCGCAGGTGTATCAGTCCAACCGCGGCCGCTTCCTCGACGAGACCTTCGACGAGGTGCTCCCGGAGTTCCCCCTGGGCGCGGGCCTGGGGCGCTACGGCATGGCCAATGCCTACTTCGGCGACAACAGCGACCGCGCGAGTCCGCCCCTCTGGGCCGAAATCCAGTGGACGGCCTGGGCCTATGACGGCGGCTGGCTGGGGTTGGTCTGCTATCCGCTCGCGTTGCTGGCAACGCTGTGGTGGGGCTTCCAGGTGGCGCGGCGCCGCGATGACTCTCGGGGCGAGTTCTGGCTCTGGGGCAGCCTCCTCTTCGCGTATGACCTGGGCGCGCTCGCGCAGACCTTCAGCTATCAGTTCTTCATGAGCCAGATGGGCATGGAGTTCTGGTTGCTCAACGCGGCCCTCTTTAGCGCGTACTGGAACCGGAATCGGAATGCGGCCCTACACCCTCATCTCCGGTGACTTCGTCTCCACCGGGGGAATGGACCGCGCGAACCTCGCGCTGGCGGACTGGCTCGCGCGCCAGGGAGGGCCCGTGCGGCTCGTGGCGTACCGCGTGGCGGACTCGCTCCTGCGCTACCCCAACGTGCGCTTCGTCCGCGTGCCCAAGCCCGCGAACGCGTACCTGCTGGGCGAGCCGTTGCTCGATGCCGTGGGGCGCTTCTGGGCCGCGCGCACGCTGGCTGAGGGCGGACAGGTGGTGGCCAACGGCGGCAACTGCGAGGTGGCCGCCGCCAACTGGGTCCACTACGTCCACGCCGCGCACGTGCCCGAATCCGCTGGCAGTCCGCTGCGCAGGCTCAAGGGCCACGTGAGCCACCGCGTGTACCTGCGCCGCGAGCAGCGCGCGCTGCGCCGCGCACGCATCATCCTGGCGAACTCGGAGCGCACGCGGCAGGACCTGCTGGCCGCGACGGGTGTGGAGGCCTCGCGCGTTCACGTCGTGTATCTGGGCGGCGACCCCGCGCGCTTCTCGTCCACGTCGCCCACGCTGCGGCGCGAGGCCCGTGCGTCCCTGGGCTGGTCTCAAGAGCGACGGATGGCGCTGTTCGTGGGCGCGCTGGGGGACCGGCGCAAGGGCTTCGACACGCTCTTCCACGCGTGGGCCCGGCTTTGCGCGCGACGCGAGTGGGACGTCGACCTTGGCGTGGTGGGAACGGGCGCGGAGCGGGAGCGTTGGGAGCGCGCGGCGCGTGAGCAGGGCCTGGGCGAGCGGATCCGCTTCCTGGGCTTCCGCGACGACGTGCCCCGCCTGCTGGCCGCCGCGGATCTGCTGGTGTCTCCCACGCGCTATGAGGCCTATGGCCTGGGCGTGCACGAAGCGCTGTGCGTGGGTATCCCTGCGCTGGTGAGCCGCTCGGCAGGCGTGGCGGAGCGCTTCCCATCCTCGCTCCAGGGACTGCTGCTGGACGACCCCGAAGACTCCGGCGAGCTGGTGCGGCGCTTGAAGGAATGGCGGTCGCAGGGCGGGGAGTGGATGCCCGCCGTGGCCGCGCTGTCGTCGGAGCTGCGTGCCTGGACGTGGGACGCGATGGCGGCGGCGGTGGTGGCTCGGCTGGAGGCTTGAGCCTCACGCATCGCGCTGGAGCACCTGGTCGAAAAAGTCGAGGTGCGCCTTCGCGACCACCGGCCATGCGAAGCGGGACACGGCTCGCTCACGGCCTCGCGCGGCCAGGTCCCGACGCCGGGCGGGACTCTCCAGGAGCTCCGCGAGCGCGGTGGTCCAGGCCGGGGCGTAGGCCTCCGGCAGGATGCGTCCGGCATCGCCCACGGTGTGCGGAATCTCTCCGGAGTCACTGGCGAACACGGGCACGCCACACGCGAATGCCTCCGCGAGCATGCGGCCGAACTGCTCCTTCCACGCGGGCGTCGTCTGGCTGGGCGCGCAGAGCACGTCCATGGCGTTGAGCGCGCGAGGCACCTCCGCGTGCTTCACGCCGGTGACGATGCGCACGCGGTCTCCGTAGCGTTCCGCCCACGCGCGCAGCTCGGCCTCCAGCGGGCCTCCGCCGACGAAGAGGGCGCGCCAGGGTGTGCTCAAGGTGTTGAGCGCATCCATGAGGAGCCGCAGGCCCTTCTCCGGCACGAAGCGCCCCAGGGAGCCCACCACGGGCGGCCCTTCGGACGTCCAGCCCAGGCGCTCGCGGAAGGCCTGGCCCGCCTCCGGATCCGGGCGGAAGTGCTCCACGTCCACGCCCACGGGGATGAAGCGCGAGGGGCGCTGCTCATAGCCGGGCCGGGTGAGCAGCGTGTCGTGCACCGTCTGGCCCCAGGCGATCCACCCCGTGGCCCGGCGCACGACGAAGCGCTCGGCCTGCGCGAAGGGTGGGGGATAGCGCTTGGCCAGGTTCTGGAACGTGCAGAAGACGAGCGGCACGTGGGCGGGCGTCAACAGCGCCACCTCCAGACCGGAGAGCACGTAGGGCTCCTCCCACAGGTGCACCAGATCCACGCCCTTCGACAGGTGTGCGCGAAGCGCCGGCCCATAGACGAAGCCGTGCAGCGAGCGGCTGAGGAAGACGCGCACGGCCTCCAGGTTCACGGCCTCGTGGGCGTCGCGCTGGAGCACCAGTGGGCCCAGGTCTCCGTGGAAGGTGCTCGGCGCCACGGCGGTGACGTCCCAGCGGCCCGCGCCCACGCGGGTCATCTCGTTGGCCAGCCGCCGGTTGAGCGTGACGACGTAGGAGTGCGAGACGGTGACGAGCTTCCGGGGACGCATCATGAGTGGCCTCGCGCGGAGACGAGGCTCCGGTACACCTGGAGGATGTCGCGAGCGTAGCGCTCGCGGGAGAAGCGGCGCACGGCGGTGTGGCGGGCCGCGCGGGCCAGGGTGTCTCGCAAGGCTTCGTCCTCCAGCAGCCGGCGCAGGGCCGCCGCGAGCGTGTTCGCGTCGCCGGGTTCAATGGCCAGGACGTCCTCGCCGTCCCGGAGTGCTTCGGCCGCGCCGCTCGATTTCGAGATGACGGCGGCCCGGCCGCAGGCGAGCGCCTCCGCGATGGTGAGGCCGAAGGGCTCGCGGCGGGTGCTCGCGTGCACGAAGATGTCCAGGGCCCGGTAGACGCGGGCGGGGTCGGGCTGGAAGGGCACGAAGCCCACGCGGCCCTTGAGGCCGTGACGCTCCACCTGTTCGCGCAGCTCCGCGTCGGTGAACTGCGAGCCGGCCGTGCGGTAGAGGGGCGCGCCCACGAGGTAGAAGCGGACGGGCAGCGACGGAGCCTGACGCGTCGACAGGGACGCGGCTTCCAGGAAGACGTCGTGTCCCTTCCATCGCGCGTACGTGGCCACGAGCCCCACGCGCAGCGTGCCAGCAGGCGCGGGAGGCAGCCCGGCCAGCGCATCCAGATGCGCGCCGTCACCCGCGCCCGGAGAGAACCGCTCCACGTCCACGCCGTTGGGCACGACATGCACAGGCACGTTCCGGAGCACCGTGCGCGTGTCGTCACCCACGGCCTGCGAGTTCGCGATGGCGGCCGAGGCCAGCGGATGCAGTCCGGAGAGCGCGCGACGCACGAGCGGACGCTCGCCGAGGAAGTCATGCACGTGCCACACGCGTGGAATCGGAAGTCCGGTGGTGGCCGTGCTCAGCAGGTGGGTCTTGATGCCGTTGGAGTGCAGCAGGTCCGGTGCCGCGTCGCGCACCGCGCGCCGCAGGTCGAGTCCGTAGCGGGCCAGCAGCAGGGGCGTGGGGGCAATCTCACGTGCAAAGCGAAAGAGCCCGGCGCGCCCCTGTTCCCGCAGCCCGCTGTCTCCGAGCGCGGAGAGGCGGTCGGGCAGGGCGAGCACGCGGGCCTCCACCCCGAGACTCCGAGCCGTCTCCACGAGCGGCCCGTCCGTGCCCGCGATGAGGTGCAGCGACAGGCCCGGCTCCAGCGTGCGCAGGCACGCGAGGAGATCCACGAGTGCGCGCTCGGCACCGCCCAGGATTCCCACGGGGTTGAGGAACAGGATGCGCACGCGGGAGCGACCGAATCAGACCCGCCCGGGGCGGTCAAGGCGATGCAGGTACGCGTCCAGCACCGTGCGCGCGTGGGCACTCCAGGTGAATCGCGCGGCCCGTGCACGGCGTGTCTCCGGTGATGGCGCGGGCACGCGGCCCGTGAGCAGCGCATCCACGGCTTCCGCCCATGCGGCCACGTCGCCCACGGGGCAGTACGTGCAGGCGTCCGCGCCCACTTCGCGCAGCACCGGCAGGTTGCTGGCCACCACGGGGACACCGCACGCCAGCGCTTCGATGACGGGCAGGCCGAAGCCTTCCGCTTCACTGGGCACCAGCACCGCGCGGGCACGCCGGTAGAGGCCCGCGAGCGTGGCCCGCTCCTGCCGGGGCGGTTGCAGCAATGCGTCCTTCAAGCCGAGCCTCGCCACCTGTGCCTGCTGGGCTGAGTCCAGCTCACCGCCCTGCTGCACCAGCATGAGGTCCGGATGCCGGGCTCGCAGCGACGCGAAGGTGTCGAAGAGCACGTCCAGGCGCTTGCGGCGGATGGCGCTGCCCACGTGCAGCAGGTACGGCCTGCCTTTCAGCGGCGCGAGCACCGTGTCGCTGGCGTCCTCGGGAACGGGGTCGGGCCGGTACTCCGGCGACACGCCATAGGGGGCCCAGACCAGCCGCTCGGGGGGCACCACGCCGTGCGCGAGCAGTTCAGCGCGGACCTGCTGCGTGCTGTGGAAGACGAGGGCCGCGCGCTCCAGTCCCTTGAGCGTGGCGCGTGCCATCAGGCGGAACCACGTGGAGCGCGGCTCGCGGTGGGGTTCCAGCACGGAGCGGAACGCATCCAGGTCATGGCAGAAGACGCCGGTGTGCTCCGCGGGCAGCGTGTGGACCAGCTGCGCGTAGGTGTGGTCCACGACGTGGAAGGCGTCCTGTCCCAGGCGCTCCCGCAGCAGCCGCGCCGGGTAGAGGCCGAAGCGGGTGAGCAGCCGGTCCGCGTTGAAGGCGGCCTTGTGGTTTCCCACGCGGGGCAGGGCTCGCACGGCATGGGGAATGGGCGGCCGCACGCGGGTGACGTCGACCTCGGCGGGAAACGCCGCCAGGCCCTCTACGAGGGCTTCGCCCACCAGGTCCATGCTGGGCCAGCCCTCCTCGCGTGGATCCATCAGGACCTTCAACCTCAAGGTACTCACCTGCTCAGTGCCTCCGGCTGGAAGTGTGCCCGGTAAGCCGCAGCAGGTGCGCCACCGTGTGCTCCAGCGTGAAGTGCTCACGGTACACGCGGGCCGCGCGCTCACCCAGGGCCCGGCGCTCCTCACCGTGCTTCAGCAGGTGCTCCGCGAGCGCCAGCAGTGCTTCAGGTGACGCATGGTCCGCGAGCGCCGCGGGCCGCAGCTCGCGCCATAGCGGTTCGCTCAGGTGCCCGGTGTTGGTGACGATGGGGAGGCCCAGGCCCAGGCCGCCCATCGCGCTGCTTCGCCGTGCGCTGACGCCATCAGGGTAGGGCTGCAACAGCAGCTCCGACGCGCGCAGGTGCGCGGCCACGGTCTCCGGTGCCAGTCCGTCTCTCGCATGGAGCCTTCGGGCCAGCGCGGGATGCTTCCGCCCCAGCGCCTCACTCCAGCCCTGACTGCCCCGGCCCAGCAGCAGTGCCTGCCGCCGTTCATCCCGTTGCAACAACGGCACGAGTACGGCCTCCAGCGGGCCCGCGATGGCCGCGCCATACGTGCCGAAGTGCGCCACCGTGGAGCCTCCGCCCAGCGCTTCACGCACCGCGCGCACGGCGTCCTCCGGCACGTCGAGGGGCAGGGGACTGGGAATGGGACACCACAGGGCCTGGGCCCGCAGCGGTTGGGGAAGGTGCTCCGCCCAGGTGGGAATGGAGACGTAGGCCCGATCCACGCCGAGCGTCAGCGTGCGCAGCATCACCCGCGTGACCCCTGCAAGCACCTGATGCTTCCATGGCGCGCGAGGGCTCCACGGATATACCGCCTCATGGATGAACAGCTCGCGTTCGTCCTGCCGCCTTGAGGCGAACCAGGCGCAGAACGGCACGTTCATCGCCTTCCACCCGAATGCGTGGGGCACGTACTGGAGCAGCAGCCTCCGGGGGGCCGGCGTCGCATCCAACTCGCGCGTCAGGCGCACCAGTCCCGGCGGCGTGAAGAGGCCGGGCCACCGGTGCACGGTCACGCCCTGATCATCCGTGACGCCCTCCGCTCCAGGAGTCCAGACGTGCACCGTCTCCCCCGCGTTCATCAGCGCGTGGGCGATGCTCCGGGAGTGGTCGGAGACGCCGCCGGGGGCCGGCGGATACTCGCCCGTCAGCAGGTGCCACGCACGGCTCACGGAGGCGCCCGCCTCGCGCGCAGGTGCTGGACCACGGCGCGCAGCTCGCCCAGCAACGACAGGCCGCGCCGCGTGGCCTCGCGCGTGAGCACCAGCGCGGTCAGCACCCCCGCCGCCACCAGCGCCTGCACGAGCAGCCCGTCCTGCCCCATCGCAAGCCGGGAGAAGCCCAGCGCCAGCGCGAGCAGCGCGCCCACCGTGAGGAACGGCTCCATGACCTCGAATTCGAGCCGCGACAGGTGCGGGTTGCGGCGGGACACCAGTCGCGCGGTGACCCACAGCTCCGTCAGCGTGACGGCCGTCGCGCTCACCCCGACACCGACGATGCCCCAGTGCATCACCGCCAGGGCGCCCAGGCCGAAGCGCAGGAAGCTCGCTGCGGTGGCCACGTACATCCGTTCCTTCGCGTGGCCGCTGGCGTGCTGCTGGGAGTGCAAGAGGCCCTGCACCGCCTGCATCGACGCCTCGATGGTGAACCACTGCACCAGCGCGGACGCGAGGCTCCAGCGCTCACCGAAGACCACCGGGATGAAGGGCGGCAGCGCGATGACACCGAACGGAATGGCCAGACACAACAATGCGCTCACGCGCCGGATGGACGTGCGCAGGTACTCCGAGAGCGCGACCGTGTCCTGCTGCATGCGGCTGTAGGCCGGATACGCGACGCGGGTGAGGACGCTGCTCAGCGCGAGCGGCACGGAGGCCAGGGCGCTCGCCCAGTTCACCAGGCCCACCGCGTCCTTGCCCTCCATGCGCCCCACCACCAGCGGAATCCAGCCCTGGAGCGCCGCGGGGATGATGCCCGTGAGCTGGAACCAGATGCCGAAGGCCAGCAGGCGCTTGACGATGTCCCAGCGGAACGCGCCTCGGGGACGCCAGCCCGCCGCCGCCCAGAACATCACCATGCCCAGCCCGCCCCGCACGAGCCCGCCGCCGATGAGCGACCACGCGCCGCAGTGCAGCCAGGCCAGGAGGATGGTGGTCGCCGTCTGCGCGATGCCTTCAACGAGCTCGATGCGCGCGAGCGTCGGGAAGCGCAGCTGGCGCTCCAGCACCATGATGGGGATGACGCGCAGCGAGTGGAAGAACAGCCCCAGCGCCATCACGCTCACCATGGCCGCGCCCGAAGGGCCCAGCTCGTAGGAGCGCGACAGCCAGGGCGCGAGCAGTAGGATGACGCCCACGATGAGGACCGTGAACGCCTGGTGGCTCCAGAAGGCGGTGCTGATCTCGTCCTGCGTGGGTTCGTGCTGCTGGCGCACCAGTGACGCGCTGAGGCCCAGGTCGCCCAGGAACGCGCCCATCGCGGCGGTGAAGGCCACGATGGCGAACGCGCCGTAGTCCCCCGGAAACAGCAGGTGCGACAGCGCGAGCGAGCTCACAACGCGCAAGCCCAGCGAGCCGAGCGTGCGCAGGCCCAGGGCGATGATGGAGCGCTGCGCGCGGTTCTTCACGTCCGACGTGCCCAGTGGAGGGGCGTTGGCGGTGTCCGGCGCGGAAGGGGAACGGCTGCTCATGGGGAAGCGGGGTGCTCCACGAAAGGAACTGCGACGGAGCCTATATGCGCGCCTGCTTCCGGCGAACAGGGGCTGAAGGAGGAGGGCGCCTCCGGCCTCCCGGAAGGAGGGCCCGCATGCAACCCCGTGGAGCGGGCGGGCGGGCGCGGGGGTGCTCGGCGTGGCGGCTCCGGACGGAAAAGCACTGCGCAGATTGTGCCGCGTGCGGAAGCAGGATGCCGCGAACCACGAGGGCGTAACATGGCCGAGGCTTCAGCGAAGAACGGGCACGGCGCGGGGAACGGGACGCCGGCCGACAAGGCCCGCATTTGGGGAGGCATCGACCTGGGGGGCACCAAGATTGAAGCCGTCGTCGTGGATGCTCGCGGCGAGGTGCTGGGCCGGGCCCGCCATCCGACGCCCGCGGCCGGTGGCCCGGGCGAGGTGGTGAAGGAACTCTACGGCACGCTGGGCGAGGCGGCGCAGGCCGCCGGCGTGGAGCCCACGAAGCTCGCGGGCGTGGGCGTGGGCGCGCCGGGGTCGGTAGACGCGAACGGCGGCACGCTCGCGCACACGAGCAACGTCGCGGGCGGCTGGGAAGCGCCGTATCCCCTGGCGTCCGACCTGCGCGACCTCGTGGGCGGCGGCAAGGTAGCGCTGGGCAACGACGTCCAGGTAGCCGTCGCGGCCGAGTACAAGCTGGGCGCGGGCCGCAACTACCGCTCGGTGCTGGGCGTGTGGTGGGGCACGGGCGTGGGCGGCGGCCTGGTGCTCAACGGCGTGCCGTGGCGCGGGCGGGGCTCCGCCGGTGAGATTGGCCACATGGTGGTGAAGCCCGACGGAGCGCGCTGTGGCTGCGGCCGGCGCGGCTGCCTGGAGGCCTACGCGGGGCGCGCGTGCATGGAACGCAAGGCGCGCGCGGAGGCGAAGAAGGGGGCGAAGACGATCCTCTTCGACATCATGAAGGAGAAGAAGCGCACGCGCCTGTCCAGCAGCGTCTGGGCGCGGGCGTTGAAGGAGAAGGATCCGCTGGCGACGTGGCTCATCGAACGGGCCATCCGGATGATGGGCGTGGCCATCGCCTCCGTCATCAACCTGCTGGACGTGGAGGCCGTCGTCATCGGGGGCGGGCTGGGAGCGAGGCTGGCGCCCACGTACCTGAGCGACATTGAGGACGCCATGCACCCGCACTTGTTCATGACGGAGCGCAAGCCCGCGATGCACGTCGCGGAGCTGGGCGACCTGTCTGGCGCCATCGGGGCGGCGTTGCTCGCGGGCCCGCAGATGTGAGCTATGAAGCGCGCGCATGCGCGTGCTCCTGGCCATCCACCACCCGCTGTCCCAGGACCTGGGCGCTCCCGGCGTGACGCTCGCGCTGGGCCGAGCGCTCCAGGCCCGGGGCTGCACCGTGGACTTCTACAGCTACGGGGAGGCCTTCCCCGGCGTGGAGCACTTCACCGCGCTCCACAACCTGCGCTTCCCGTGGGTCCTCTCCGCGCACCTGGCCCGCGTGGCGCGCCGCTATGACGTGCTCGACGTCACCACCGGGGACGCATGGCCCTGGGCTCAAGCGGGCCGTCCCGGCGCCGCCCGCCGTCACGCGCTGTTGACGCGCAGCCATGGCCTGGAGCACTCCCTCTCCCGGCGGATCCGCGCCGACGTGCGCGAGGGCCGGCTGCGCCTGAGCTGGAAGTACCCGCTGTACCACGGCGGCTTCCGCCTCTGGGAGGTGGAGCGGACGCTGCGCTTGGCGGACCACTCCATCCTCCTCAACGAAGGCGACGCCGTGTTCGCGCGCGAACAGCTGGGCGTCCCCGCCAGCAAGCTGAGCGTCATCGGCCACGGACTCGACGCGGCCTTCCAGGGGCTGGCTCTCCCGGCGCCGCTGGAGGAAGGCCCCTTACGCCTCGCGATGGTGGGCTCCTTCCTCCAGACCAAGGGCGTCGATGAAGTCATCGCCGCCGTGACCCGGCTGCAAGCCCAGGGGCTCTCCTTCACCCTGACCCTCTACGGCACCGGCACCCCCGAGCCCGAAGTCCGCGCCGCCTTCCCCGCGTCCCTCCAGCCCCAGCTCCACGTGGTCCCGCGCTACGCGAACGCGACGCTGCCCGGCCTGCTCGCGCGGGAGGAGGTGCTGCTCTTCGCCAGTCGCACGGAGGGCTACGGCATGGCGCTGGTGGAGGCCATGGCCTCCGGGCTCGTGCCCGTCTCCACCCCCGTGGGCGTGGCGCCCTCCGTCGTGCACCCCGGCCGCACGGGGCTGCTCTTCCCCATTGGAGACGTGGACGCGCTGGTGGCCGCGGTGCGCGAGCTGGCGGCGGATGCACCCCGGCGGTATGCCCTGCGCCGCGCGGCCCAGGCCCAGGTCCAGGGACTCACCTGGCCCGACATCGCCGCCCGCACCCTTGCGCTTTACGAAGAAGTCCTGCGTGACAGGGATTCCGACGGCAAGTAGGCAGGCGCGTCGTTCCCTCCTTGTGACGCCGGGACGTTGACGCGCTGCTCCGGTGGCCGTCACGATGCGCGGTGGAAGCTCCTCTCGCATGATCACCTTCTTCGTCGCCTTCCTCGTATCGCTGCTCGTGGCGCTGGTGCTCACGTGGCGCGTGCGCGAGCGGGCACTGGCCTGGGGCTGGTTGGACCAGGCGAACTCCAGCCGCAAGGTGCACGTGCGGCCCATCCCACGGCTGGGCGGCATCGGCATCGTGGGCGGCTTCTTCGCGCCGCTGTGCGCGCTGTTCCTCGTGGACTCGGGCGTGGGGGACCAGTTCCTCGCGCAGACGGAGCTCATCGTCGGCCTCTTCGTGGGCGGCGCCATCATCGCGGGGCTGGGCTTCTACGACGACCTCAAGGGCGCGGGCGCGAAGCTGAAGTTCTCCGTGCAGTTCGCGGTGGCGCTGGGCCTGTACGCGCTGGGCTTCCGCATCGAGGTGCTGGCCAACCCCTTCGGCGCGGAGCTGACGCTGGGGCTCTTGAGCCTGCCGCTGACGGTGCTGTGGGTGGTGGGCGTCATCAACGCGCTCAACCTCATCGACGGGCTGGACGGGCTGGCGGGCGGCGTCGCGTTCTTCGGCGTGGGCACCCACTTCCTGCTCGCGCTGATGCGCGGGGACGTGCTGCTGTGCCTGCTGATGGTGGCGCTCGCGGGCGCCATCCTTGGGTTCCTCGTCTTCAACTTCAACCCGGCCTCCATCTTCATGGGGGACACGGGCAGCATGTTCCTGGGCTTCGTGCTCGCGGCGGTGTCCATCAAGACGTCGTCGAAGAGCGGCACCGCGGTGGCGCTGCTCGTGCCGGTGATGGCGCTGGGCCTGCCCATCATGGACACGCTCTTGGCCATGGTGCGCCGCTCGCTGCTGGGCAGACCGCTGTTCAGCGCGGACAAGGAGCACATCCACCACCGGCTGATGAGCCGCTTCCTGCTGTCGCACCGCACCACCGTGCTGGTGCTCTACGCGCTGTGCACGCTGTTCATGCTCACCGCGCTGGGGCTGCACTTCGCCAACAGCACGCAGAGCGCGCTGCTGCTCAGCGGCGTCGGCGTGGTCATCATGGTGCTGATGCGCAAGCTGGGCTACCTGGACGTGCGCCACATGGGCGCGGTCCAGCAGACGCGCCAGCGCAACCAGGAGCTGCGCTCGCTGGTGCGCTCCGTCACCGCCGCGGTGCGCGCGGCCGGTTCGTTCCAGGCGGTGTGGAACGCCGTGCGGCCCCTGTCCCAGGGCCTGAGCCTGTCCGTGCTGGAGCTGCGCCTGCGCCGCCCGCATGACGACGTGGGCGGAGGCGTCGTCTTCGAATCCCAGCAGGACGCCGGTACCGAGACCTCGCTGGAGGTGCGCCTGGACGTGAAGGAGGCGGAGGACCTCTTCGGAGCGCTGCGTTTGGTCTGGCGCGACGGCCGGGCCGCCATCGACCGGGACGAGGAGCTGGCGCTGGAGGTCGTCGCGGACGCGGTGGCGGAGCGGGTGGGGCAGTTGGTGGCGCTGGAGGCCGCGGCGCCCGAGCGCATCATCGCGATGCGGCGGTGAGCCCATGACCTCCGCTCCGGCCCTGCTGACCCTGCTCCAGGCCTGGCCGGAAGCGCCGTCCGTGCCCGCCCCCTCGGACGCGGGCGACTGCGACGCGCTGGTGAAGGCCGCCGTGCGCCACGGGCTCGCCGGCTTCGTCGAACACGCGCTCGCGAAGGCGGGCTGGACGCTGACGCCGGACGCCGCTGCGCTGCTCTCGCGCGAGGCCCGGATGAGCGCGGCGCGGGGCATGCGCGTGCGCTCGCTGCTGTCGCGGAGCCTGGCGGCGCTGGCGGGGCTGGGCGTGACGCCGGTGCTGCTCAAGGGCTATGGCCTGGCGCGCAGGCTCTACCCGGAGCCGCTGCATCGCGCGACGAACGACGTGGACCTGCTGGTGCCGCGCGCCCGCATGCTGTGCGCCGTGCACGCGCTGGAGGGGATGGGGCTCACCACGCAGGCCGGCGACGTGGACCGGGACGACGCGCACCACGTGGAGCTCACCGGCCCCGACGGCATGGTGGAGCTGCACTACCGCGCGCTCGCGGGCTACGGCCAGGCGCTGGAGGGCGACGCGCTGGTGGCGCGGGCGGAGGACGCGACGCTGGACGGCCACCCCGTGCGCTACCTGTGCGCGGAGGACGAGGCCGTGTACCTGTCCCTGCACGCGAGCAACCACCTGCTCCAGCGGCTGGCGTGGCTGTTCGACCTGAAGCTGCTGGCGCGGGCGCACCCGAGGCTCGACTGGGACCGGGTGGTGACGCGCGCGCGGCAGACCGGGCTGCCCTACCTGGTCTGGTACGCGTGGGACGCCGCGCACCGGCTGCTGGACGCGCCGGTGCCCGCGTGGGTGCTCAAGGCGCTGGCGCCGCCCCGGTGGCAGCGCGCGCTGGCCCTGCGGCTGTTCTCCGGGCCCCGGCTGGTGGGGGCGGAGCTGGCGAAGAACAAGCCGGCCTGGGTCGCCGCGAAGCTGGCGCTGGCCCCCCGGGCCCGGCCCATGGTGCGGTACGCGCTGCGGCGGCTGCGGGGGCTCCGGCCTCCTGTGGGGACCGGCGCGGAGCCAGGGGCGCCAAGGCCCGTCCGCTCGCCTGCCGGAAGACGGTGATTGCGGCGGGCGGGCCCGGCCCATTAAAGGTGCCGCACCATGGCGCCCAGCCTCCTCGACACCTTCCGGGTCCTGTCCTCCTTCGAGCCCCCGCGCGGAAAGCTCCGGGGCGCGCCCTGGGAGGCCTACGTCGACTGGGCCATCTCCCAGGGGCTGGCGCCGCTGGCGGCGTACAACCTGGAGTACCGGATGGGCGGGGGCGAGGCGCCCGAGTGGGCCCGCGACCGGCTGATGTCCATCTACACCGGCTCCGTGAACGACAACGTCATGAAGCTGGTCCACTTCAAGCGCATCGTGGATCAACTGGAGGGGCGCAAGCTGCTGCTGCTGGGCGGCGCGGCCTTCGCGGAGGCGCTCTATCCGCACGTGGGCTTCCGGCCCGTGCTGGACATCCAGGTGCTGGTGCGCCGCATGGACGTGGACGGCTTCGCCGGCTACCTGTCCAACCACGAGTTCGTCCCGGAAGCCGACACGGGCAACACGGGCGCGGCGCGCATCGTGTCCGACGGCCGCACCCCCATCCACCTCTACGCGGACGTGCTGGGCGCGGACCGACGTGAGCAGTTGGCCGGCATCTTCGAGCGCGCCAGACCCATGAAGGTCTACGGCCAGTCCGTCTTCCGCCCGGAGCTGGAGGACGCGCTGTTGCTCACCGCGCTGGACCACGCCCACCACGGGTATGACGTGCCGTGGCTGTCGTTCGTGGACCTGCGCGAGCTCGTCACCGGCGCCACCTGGATGGGCGGCGTGTACTCGCGCCCCATGGACGTCCCGGCGCTCCTGGCGCGCGCGGAGGCGTTCGGTCTGGAGCGCGCCCTCTACACGTCGCTGGCCATCGTGGCGCGCCTGTTCCCGGACGCGGAAGCCCAGGCCACCGCCGCCTTCCCGCCGCTGCGCCGCGCGACGCGTGAGCTGCTGGACAGGGGGGTGGTGGGTCCGGTGAGCACCCCTGGACGTTCGTCCGCCCTGCGGGGTGTGGACAGACTGCGGCGCCTCCTCACGGGGCGATAAGCCTGTCTGGTCGCTCTGCGGCCTGCACCCCCGGGCTTTCTTTCGGTGCTCCGGTCGGCGTATGAGTTCATGACGCCACCTGTCGAAACCAGGACACTTAAAGAATGCGCATTGCCATTATCGGATCGGGCTACGTCGGACTCGTCGCGGGCACCTGCTTCGCTGACTCGGGCAACGACGTCGCGTGCGTGGACATCGACGAGCGGAAGATCCGCATGCTCCAGGATGGACAGGTTCCCATCTACGAGCCGGGTCTGGAGGAGCTCATCAAGAAGAACGTGAAGGAGCAGCGCCTCACGTTCACCACGAACCTGGCGGAGGGCGTGGCGAACGCCCAGGCCGTGTTCATCGCCGTGGGTACTCCGGAAGGTGAGAGCGGCGAGGCCGACCTCCAGTACGTGCTCGCGGCGGCGCAGGCGGTGGGCCGCGCGATGAAGCAGTACACGGTGGTGGTGGACAAGAGCACCGTGCCGGTGGGCACCGCGGACAAGGTTCGCGACGCCATCGCGAAGGTGACGAACGTGGAGTTCGACGTCGTCTCCAACCCGGAGTTCCTGAAGGAAGGCGCCGCGCTGGACGACTTCTTCAAGCCGGACCGCGTCGTCATCGGCGCGGACACCGAGCGGGCCCGGAAGATCATGGGAGAGCTCTACGCGCCGTTCGTGCGCACGGAGAACCCCATCCTGTTCATGGACACGCGCTCCGCGGAGCTGACGAAGTACGCGGCGAACGCGATGCTCGCGACGCGCATCTCCTTCATGAACGACATCTCCGCCCTCTGCGAGAAGGTGGGCGCGGACGTGGACTTCGTGCGCAAGGGCCTGGGCGCGGACAAGCGCATCGGCTACCCGTTCCTCTTCCCGGGCGTGGGCTACGGCGGCTCCTGCTTCCCCAAGGACGTGAAGGCGCTGGTCACCACGGCGCGCGAGTACGGCCTGGAGCTGGACCTGCTGCGCGCGGTGGAGCGCACCAACGAGCGTCAGAAGAAGCTGCTCGTGAACAAGGCCGTGAAGCACTACGGGTCGCTGGAGGGCAAGAAGTTCGGCGTCTGGGGCCTGGCGTTCAAGCCGAAGACGGACGACATGCGCGAGGCGCCGTCCATCGAGGTCATCGAGGGCCTCATCGGCAAGGGCGCGACGGTGATTGCCCATGACCCGGTGGCCGCGCACGCGTCCAAGCGCGTCTTCGGCGACCGCATCCGCTACGCGGAGCTGCCGTACGACGCGCTGGAAGGCGTGGACGGCCTGTTCGTGGTGACGGAGTGGAACGAGTTCCGCCACCCGGACTTCGACCGCATGAAGAAGCTGATGAAGACGCCGGTGGTCTTCGACGGCCGCAACATCTTCCAGCCGGCGCGCATGCGTGAGCTGGGCTTCACGTACTTCGGCATCGGTCGCAAGTAGATGAAGCAGCAGTCCGGAGGCTCGCTGGATGCACTGACGGGGCTGCGCTTCCTGGCGGCCCTGCACGTCGTGTTGTTCCATTTCGGGACCCCGTGCCTCCAGGGCGTGGCGCCGGAGTGGATGGTGCAGGTGGTGGCCTCCGGCTATGCGTCCGTGGGCGTGTTCTTCCTCCTGTCCGGCTTCGTGCTCGCGTACAACTACGTGGACACGGCCGGCGGGATGCAGACCGCGCCGCGGGCGTTCTGGAGCGCGCGCGTGGCGCGCGTGTATCCGGTGTTCCTCCTGATGTTCCTGCTGTCGGCGGTGTCCACGGCGCAGGGCTCGCTGGCGGCGAACTCGCTGCCGGTGGCGGCGGCGAAGCTGGGCACGGCGGGGCTCACCACGCTGATGCTGCTCCAGTCCTGGGTGCCGAAGCTGGCGCTGTACTGGAACCCCCCGTCCTGGTCCGTGTCGGTGGAGGCGTTCTTCTACGCCGTGTTCCCCGCGCTGGCCGGGCGGCTGGAGCGCTTCCGGGGCGCGCGCATGGCGGCGGCCCTGGTGGGCGTGTGGATGCTGGGCCTGCTGCCGCCGGTGCTCTACCTGGTGCTGCGGCCGGACGGGCCGGGCACGCTGGACGTGGCGTTCGGCGGCCTGTGGCTGGCGGTGGTGAAGTTCAACCCGCTGGTGCGCCTGCCGGAGTTCCTCCTGGGCGTGCTGCTGGGGCTCGTCTTCGTGCGGGAGCGGGCGGCGGCGACGGCGCCCCGGCGCTCCGGCGCGGTGATGGCGCTGGCGGGCGCGGCGCTGCTGGTCGCGGGCTTCTCGCAGGGCGCGTCCATTCCGTATCCGCTGATGCACAACGCGCTCTTGGCGCCCGCGTCCGCGCTGCTGGTGTACGGGCTGGCGCGCGGCGGCGGTCCGCTGGGGCAGTTGCTGGCGCGGCCGTGGCTGGTGCACCTGGGCGGGGCCAGCTACGCGCTGTACCTGCTCCAGTACCCCGTCAGCGAGGGGGTGCACTGGATGGAGCGGTTCGTGGACCTGTCGTCGCCCACGCGCTTCCTGGCGGCGCTGCTGGTGTTGCTGGTGCCCGCGTCGGTGGCGGTGCACCGGTGGGTGGAGACGCCGTGGCGCTCGCGGGTGAAGCGCGGGCTCCAGCCGTGGGTGGATGGCACGTCCGCGCAGGCGGCTCCGGCGCGAGTGGCCCCGGGCGCGTAGCGGGTTCGCCGGGCGCCGTCCATCAGGGGACGGTGCTCAGCGGGCGAGGCCGCAGGCCTTCTTGCCTTCCTCGGTCTCGATGGCGCGGCAGTCGCAGCCCTCGAGCTTCGCCTCGCAGGCGATCTCGTCCTCGGCGGTGGGCTCCACGCGGCCCTCCTCGTCGGCGGCGCGCTGCTGGCAGGCCTGCTTCTCCACCGAGTTCAAGGCGCACTCGCAGAGCTTCTCGGACAGCTCGCGGCAACTGCTCTTGCACGCGGTGAGTCCGGAGAGGGAGGCGCAGAGGACGGCGGCGGTGAGCAGGAAGCGACGCATGGGGTCGGGCGAAGATGCCAGATGGGTCCCCGGATGCAAGCGGTGTCCCGGGGGGCGCGTTCATTCGACGGCGCGGGCCCGCCGCGCCAGGGGAGGAGGCGTCCAGGCGGCGCGTCTCCTGCACGAGGGGACGGGCCGCAGAGGCCCGCGAGGAGCGTGACATACTCCCGCGCCTCGCATGGCTCCTGGCTCCCACCGCGTCTCCCGGTACACCGCCTTCGCGGAAGTGGCGCTCGCGGCGCTGCTGGTGCTGGGCCCCGTGGCGCTCGGCGGCGCGGCGCGCTGGGTGTCGTGGCCCCTGGGCGTGCTGTCCGGCGCCGCGGCGGTGCTGGCCTTCGTGGGGGCGCGGCGCCAGGGTGAGACTCCGCGCGTGCCGCTCCTGGCCGCGCCGCTGGTGGGCGGCGTGGTGCTGTGCCTGTTGCAGCTCGTGCCGCTGCCGCCGGGCGTGCTCGCCGTGGTGAGCCCGGAGGCCGCGGCGCTGCGCGAGGACGTGCTCGTGCCGCTGGGGCTCACGGACTGGCGGCCGGTGTCGCTGGAGCCTTCGGCCACGTGGCGTGAGCTGGCGAAGCACCTGGCGTATCTCCTGACGTTCGTCGCGGCGGTGCAGGTGTGCCGGGCGCGGGCGTCGCGGCAGCGGCTGCTCGCGGTGCTGGTGTTCACGGGCGCGGCGGTGGCGGCGGTGGGGCTGGGACACGCGCTGTTCGGCGTGGACACGCTGTTCGGGCTGCGCGCGTACGTGCATGCGCGGCCGCCGCTGGTGACGCCGTTCGGCAACCCCAACCACCTCGCGGGCTTCCTGGGGCTGTGCGCGACGGTGGCGGTGGGGCTCGCGCTGTCGAAGCAGCCGCGTTCGCGCGCGTGGCCCTTCGCGATGGCGGCGCTCGTCTCTGGCGCGGGCGTGCTGCTGTCGCTGTCGCGCGCGGGCATCGTGTTCTTCGTCTTCGGGCAGGTGCTGCTCGCCGCGTGGTTGATGAAGCAGCGGCGCGAGGCGCGCACTCCCGCGAGGCCCGCGTGGGGACGGGGCGCGGCGGTGCTGCTGGGGCTCCTGGCGACGCTGTCCGTGGGCGCGTACCTGGCGGCGGATCAGCTATGGGCGGAGGCCCGCAGCGTGGACGGCGTGGAGTCCCTGCGCCGGGGGAAGATGGAGCCCTGGCCGATGATGGCCCGCGCGGCCCGCGCCTTCCCGGTGCTGGGCATGGGGCGCGGCGCGTTCGAGGCCGCCTTCCCGCGCTACCAGACCGAGCCCAACCCCAACACCTTCACGCACCCGGAGAACCTGCTGCTGCAGGTGGCGGCGGAGTGGGGCGTGCCGGGGCTGCTGCTGCTTCCCCTGGGCGTCTGGGCCTTCGTGCGGCGCGTGCGGCGCGAGGACCACGGCCCGGTGGAGCTGGCGGTGCTGTCCGGCGTGGCGGCGCTGGTGCTGCACAACCTCTTCGA
This sequence comes from Corallococcus macrosporus, assembly GCF_017302985.1. Taxonomy (NCBI): domain Bacteria; kingdom Pseudomonadati; phylum Myxococcota; class Myxococcia; order Myxococcales; family Myxococcaceae; genus Corallococcus; species Corallococcus macrosporus. The sequence continues at coordinate 1,134,274 of NZ_JAFIMU010000007.1, read as the reverse complement.
CTTCAGCCTGGAGCTGCCGGCGTGCGCCGTCGCGGTCGCGGTGGTGCTGGGCGCGGTGGCCCGGCCCCGTGAGGCGGAGCGCATGGCCATGGGGCGCGCGAGGACGGGGGCCCTGCCCGTGCGTCCAGCGCTGGCGCTGGCGGCGGGGCTCACCGTCGTGATGCTCGTCGCGCTGGTGCCGGGGCGGCGGAGGATGGCGGACGCGGAGGCCCTGCTGGCGGAGCGCGTGTCGGCCCGCGCGCCAGGTACGGAGGTGCGTGCGCTGGGACTCCAGCTCATCGACGTGCACCCGGCGGACTACCTGCTGTACCGGCTGGTGGCGATGGGCTCCGTGTCGGACGGCGCGGCGGGCGCGAAGGACGCGTTGGCCTTCGTCAATCACACGCTGTACCTGCGCCCCCTGGATGCGTCCGCGCACCGCGTGGCCGCGCGCGCCCTGCTGCACCTGGGCCGGCGCGAGCAGGCCTTCCTGGAGTACCGGCTCGCGCAGGAAGCCGGCGACACGCGCGTGTTGCTCGGCGAGGCCATGCCCAGGGCCCGCACGGTCGAGGAGCTGAAGACGCTCACGCCCGAAGCCCCCGGGCAGTTGGAGGAGCTGGCGCAAGCGCTGGTGGGCATGCCCTCACGCCGCGCGCTGGGATTCGCGTGGCTCGTCTGGGCGCGCGAGCACTTCGAGGGCCGGCCCGAAGCCACCGCGCTGTGGATGCAGGAGGCGCGCGGACGGCTGGCCCAGCGGGACCTCCCCGAGGCGGAGGCGGCCTGCGCACAGGTGGAGCGGCGCGCTCCCGATGCGCTGTCCACGCACCTGCTGCGCGCGGACGTGTGGCGTGCGCAGGGCAAGCACGCGGAGGCACTCCAGTCCCTGGAGGCGCTGGTGAAGCGCTTCCCCCACGACGCGGAGCTGGCCTTCACACTGGCCGCGCGGCAGCAGGAGGCTGGCCTCACGCGAAGGTCCCGAGACACGCTGGCCGCGGTGACGCCGTACCTGACGGACCTGCGTCAGCGCGCGCGCCTGCTGTCGCTGGAGGCGGACAGCTTTGAACGGGAAGGCCTGCTGGCCCGCGCGCTGGAGCAGCGCCGCTCGGTCGTGGGGATGCTGCCCGGCCCGGAGAGCCACTTCGCGGTGGCCCGGCTGCAGGAGCTGCTGTCGCGCTACGACGCGGCGGCGCGCTCGGTGCACGAGGGCCTGCGGCTCATGCCGCTCAACGACGCGCGGCGCGCGGAGGGTGAGGCCTGGGCGACACGGCTGGAGGCTCGCGAGCGTGCGCTCCAGGACGCACACAAGGGGGCGCTGCTGGAGGATGCGAAAGCGCGGGAGCTGGACCTGTCCAGCCCACCGGCCCTCAGCGACGCCCCCGCGCCCTGAGGGCTCAGGCCTGCGCGCCTGAGTCCTCCATCGGTGCTTCGTACGACGCCTTGTCCTGCGGCTCCTTCTCCCGCGAGGGCTGCTGGATGAAGGTCGCGACCAGCGGCCACTCCAGGCGCGCGAAGTCCTGGAAGCGCATCTCCAGGGCCTCTTCGTGGGAGCCGGCGCGGAACAGCAGGCGCTCGTTGACGCTCAGCGACTCGTCCATCGCGACGGGCAGGCCGTACAGCTCACCGAAGGGAGGCTCGGCGCCCGTCTCGCAGTCAGGGAAGTGGTCGACGAATTCGGACTCGGCGGCGAGCCGCGCGGTGCGGACGCCCAGCGTGTGGCGGATCTGCCGCAGGTCCACGGTCGTCAGCGCGGGCACGACGACGATCCAGGGTTGCCGGTCGGCCAGCACGATGACGGACTTGGCCACGCGCCAGTTGGGAACATTGAGGGCGTCCGCGAGCTCCGTCGCGCTCACCGCCCGGGCGTGGGCATACCGCTCGAAGGGAACACGGTGGCGCCGCAGATAGCTTTGGATGGCGTTCGGGATCATGGGGGACATCACCTCCTTCACGTTCAAGGTGTGTCCGGACGACGCGTGCGGCCATTCGCCACCCGAGCAGGGCGGTCGTGCCTGCCTGCCCCTGTCCGGTGCGCCGGGGGGCAGGCAGGCGGGCCACGTCACTGCTGGAAGTCGTACACGCTGCCCAGCTTGAGCAGGCGCGTCAGCTCGTCGAGCGCGGTCATCGTCTCGCGCGCGAGCTGCGGATCCCGCACGTCCTCCGGCTTGAGCACGTCGCGGTAGTGCTTGCGCACCCACGCCGCCAGCCCCTCATGGAGGGCCGGCGAGTAGAAGACGTCCGCGGTGACGGCGGCGCGCTCCGCGTCCGTGAGCGTGATGCGCTGGCGCAGGCACGCCGGGCCACCGCCGTTGTTCATGGACTGTCGAACGTCCAGGTAGTGCACCGCCTTCACCGGGTTGTCCCCGGCGACGACGCGCTCCAGGAACGCGCGGGCGGTGGGCGTCTCGCGGCTCTCGATGGGCGCGATGATGGCCATGGTGCCGTCCGGCAGCGACAGCACCTGCGAGTTGAACGGGTACGCGCGCACGGCGTCCTTCACCGGCAGCTCCGCGTCCGTGGCGACCTCGGAGCGGAAGGCGTCCCCCAGCTTCTCGCGCAGCGTCTGGAGCAGCTTCGGGTGCTCCACGAACGCCAGCGCGTGCAGCATGAGGAAGCGCTCGTTGCCCACCGCGAGCACGTCCGTGTGGAACGCGCCCGCGTCGATGCCGTCCGGGTGCTGCTGCGGCAGCACCACCTGCTCCGGTGCCAGTTGGTGCAGCCGCGCCAGGGCCTGGCTGGACTCCAGCGTCTGGCGCGCGGGGAAGCGCTGCGGCCCCTTCACGTCCTGCCACGCGCTGCGCCCCCAGGCGAGCACGTGCACCGCCTTGTGCCCCGGCGTGAAGAGGCGCGTGTGGTTGGCCGCGCCCTCGTCCGCGAAGTGGGCCGCGCCCGGCAGCGGCGCGTGCACCTGGAAGTGCTTCGGGTCCGCGAAGATGGCGCGCAGCACCGCGTGCGTGGTGTCCGCCTCGATGGCGCGGTGGAACATCTGCGTGAGGTTCGCGGGCGTCAGGTGCACCCGGCCGTCCGCGGTGTCCGCCGACGGCGCCACCGTGGCCGCGTTCGCCGTCCACATGGCGGAGGCGCTGGAGGTGAGGCGCAGGAGGTGCTCCGCGTCGCGCGCGGCGCGGGTGATGACCTCCTCGTCGGAGCCCGTGAAGCCCAGCGCCCGCAGCGTGCGCAGGGACGGGCGCGGCTGGGGCGGCAGCACCGCCTGGCCCACGCCCAGCTCCGACACGAAGCGCATCTTCTCCAGCCCCTGGAGCGCCGCCTCCCGGGGGTGGCTGGGCTGGCCGCCGTGGTGCTGTGACGCCAGGTTGCCCGGCGAGAGGCCGGCGTAATTGTGGGTCGGGCCAATGAGGCCGTCGAAGTTGTATTCGCGCATGGGATATGGAGACGCGTCGTGGAGCGTCCCCCTTTAACAAAGCGCCTCAAGCGTTACCTGCGCTACCTGCTCATCGCCGGGATGTTGCGCCTGCTCCAGTTCCTGCCGCTGGGGATGGCCCGCACCCTGGGCATGACCCTGGGCGGCTGGGCCTACGCCTTCGCGGCCAGGGAGCGGCAGAAGGCCCTCAAGTCGCTGGCCCGGGCCTTTCCGGAGAAGACCGGGGCGGAGCGTGACGCGCTCGCCCGTGACGCCTTCCGCCACCTGGCCGCGGCCGCCCTGGAGGTGGCCTCCGCGCGTGCGCTGGACGCCGGGCTGGAGTCCCTGGTGTCCTGGCCGGACGAGGACCGCCGGGTGCTGGAGGCCGCGCTGGCGAAGGGGAAGGGCGTCGTCTTCGTGTCCGGCCACGTGGGCAACTGGGAGCTGCTCGCCCGGCGCGTGGCGAGGGCGGGCTACCCCAGCCAGAGCATCGCCAAGGAGACCAGCGACCCGCGCCTCACCGCGCTGGTGGAGGACTTCCGGGCGAAGGGCGGGGTGCGCAGCATCTGGCGCGGCCAGGAGGGCGCGGCCCGGGCCATGCTCCGCGCGCTGCGCAGCGGCGAAATCCTGGGCATCCTCATCGACCAGGACACCAGGGTGCAGTCCGTCTTCGTGCCCTTCTTCGGGGAGCTGGCGGCCACCCCGCGCGCGGCGGCGGACCTGGCGCTGCGCACCGGCGCGGCGGTGGTGGTGGGCTTCTGCCAGCGCGACGGGCAGGGCTACCGGCTCACCATGGAGGAGGTGCCGCCCCCGGACGCGACGGAGCGTGAAGCGGCCGTGCAGGCGCTCACCGCCGCGCTGTCGCAGCGCATCGAGGCGGCCATCCGCCGCGCCCCCGAACAGTGGGTGTGGATGCATCAGCGCTGGAAGACGCGTCCTCCCCAGGACGTTCCCCCGGCCCTTGCCGGCGCACCGTCCGCCCCGGCGCGGTGATAAGGAGGGCCTCGTGCCGCGCCTGCTTGCCTTGAGCTTCCTGGGACTCCTCGCCACCGCCTGCGCGCCGCGCCGTCCGGCCCCGGGCGCCGCGAACGAGCCGCGCCCGGACGTGGTGCTGGAGGGCGCGCGCCTGCGCTCCTACGAAGGCGACGCGCTCCAGGTCTCCGGCACCGCCTCCCGCGTCCTCTACCGGCGCGCGGGCGGCGAGGTGCAGGCCACCGACGTCGTCGTGCGCCTGCCCCCCGGGAAGAGCGCCCAGGGCTCGGCCTCCTCCACGCCGGAGGGCACCACCATCACCGCGCCGAATATGGACGGCAGCCTCGCGTCCAAGACGTGGGTGGGCACCGGCGGCGTCGTCGTGCGGACGGGAGAGGGGATGGTGGCCAACACCCCCCGGCTTACCTACAACGCCGACTCGCGGCGGGCCCACGGCGAGGAGGGCGTGACGATGAAGGGCCCCGACTACCAGATGCGCGCGGACCGCTTCACGCTGTCCGCCGCGGACCAGACGTTCACCTTCGAGGGCGCGGTCCAAGCCGCGCTGGGTGGAGCGACGGAGTGATTGAGTTCCTCGTGATGGCGCTGTTCCTGGCCCAGCCCGCGTCCCCGCAGGCCGTCGCGCAGGCCACCCCGGCCGCGCCCGCCGCGAAGCCCGGTGCCTCCGCGCCGGCTGCTCCCGCCGCCAGGCCCGGTGCCGCTGCCCCGGCCACTCCCGCCGCGAGCACTCCGGCCGCGCCCACGCCCGCGCCGGGCGCGTCCCTGGCGCCCACGGGCCTGCGCAACCCGGTGGACCTGTCCGCGGACCACGTCACCGGCGACCGCAACCAGGCGGTGCTCACCGGCAACGTGGTGGTGAAGCACCAGACCATGGACATCCGCTGCGACAAGATGACCGGCTACTACAACGCCACCCGCCAGGTGACGCGCGTGGTGTGCGCCGGCAACGTGCGCGCCGTGGACGGCGACCGGCAGGCCCGGGGCGAGCGCGCGGACTACGACGTGCCCTCGGGCGTGCTGGTGGTGACGGGCTCCCCGGAGGCCCGGCAGGGCAACACCTACCTCACCGGCACCAAGGTGCGCCTCATCCTGGGCAACGAGCGCCTGGAGGTGGAGAACGCCCGCATCCTCGTGGACTCCCCGTCCACCACCGCCGTCCCCGGCACCCGCAAGAAGGCCCCCGCGCCCAAGCCGCCGGCGGGCACGACGCCATGAGCGGCGAGAAGCTGTTCGCCGAAGGGCTCAAGAAGTCCTTCCGCAAGCGCCAGGTGGTCCGCGACGTGTCCTTCAACGTCGCTCCGGGGGAGGTCGTGGGCCTGCTGGGCCCCAACGGCGCCGGCAAGACGACCAGCTTCAACATGGTCGTGGGGCTGGTGACGCCGGACGCGGGCCGGGTGCGCGTGGGCGACGAGGACCTCACCCACCTGCCCATGCACCGCCGCGCCCGCCGCGGCGTGGGCTACCTGCCGCAGGAGGCCTCCGTCTTCCGCAAGCTCACGGTGCGCGAGAACTTCCTCGCCGTGCTGGAGCTCCAGAAGGGACTCACCGCCCAGGACCGCAAGCAGCGCGCGGACACCCTCCTGGAGGAGTTCGGCCTCTCCCACGTCGCCGAGTCCTGGGGCGAGACGCTCTCCGGCGGCGAGCGGCGGCGCGCGGAGATTGCCCGCAGCCTCATCCCCGCCCCCCGCTTCATCCTCTTCGACGAGCCCTTCGCCGGCGTGGACCCCATCAACGTGGGCGACCTCCAGCGCCAGATTCACCTCCTGCGCGAGCGGGGCCTGGGCATCCTCATCACCGACCACAACGTCCAGGACACCCTGGGCATCTGTGACCGGGCGTACATCATCGCACAGGGGCAGATCCTCGAGGAGGGCACCCCCGCGCAGATCGCAGGGTCCGCCCGCGCGAGGGCCGTCTACCTGGGAGACCGGTTCCGTCTCCAGGCTCCGTGAAAAGCCGTCCTCCCCGTATGTCTCCAGATGCTCGGGGTGAAGTTGGCCCCACTTTTGCGTCGACGTTTGAACATCAGCCAGGCAGGCGGGGGTTGCGACAACCTGTCGGATTTCCAGCGGATTTTTCACGCTGCAAATCAGAAACCACGCGCTGGGGCACTGGACGTGGCCGGGGGTCCTTGTTAGGTTGGCACGGTCCTTGATTGGAACCTCCAATCAAGTGGCCCGCTAGCCTTTCGGAGACGCCCCCACATGGCGATGGAACTCAAACAGAGCCTGAAGCTCGCGCAGCAGCTGGTGATGACGCCCCAGCTGCAGCAGGCCATCAAGCTCCTCCAGCTCTCGCGAATGGAGCTCCTGGACCAGGTCCGCGAGGAGATGGAGCAGAACCCCCTGCTGGAGCAGCCCGAGGAGGGCATGCCCGGCGAGGTGAGCGAGAAGGAGCCTGGCGAGGCCTCGCTCGAAGCGGACAACACGGAAATCTCGCGCGACGTGGACCTGCCGTCCGCGACGCCGGAGACCGCCCAGGAGTTCAAGGCGGACGGCGAGGGCCCCCCGGAGATCGACTGGGAGTCCTACCTCAACAGCTACCAGTTCAACGAGCCCACCACCGCCTCCAACAAGGGCAACGTGGCCACGGACGACCTGCCGTCGTTCGAAGCCAACATGGTGAAGAAGGAGGACCTGGTCGACCACCTCCAGGAGCAGCTGGGCACGCTGCGGCTCAACGAGGCCGAGCGCCGCGTGGCGGTGCTCATCCTGGGGAACCTGGACGACGACGGCTACCTCAAGCTGCCGGAGATTGAAGGCGACCCGCTCATCCGCCTGTCCAACGAGGCGGACGTGCCCATGCACGTGGCCGAGCGCACCCTGCGCCGCATCCAGAACCTGGAGCCCCGGGGCTGCGGCGCGCGCGACCTGCAGGAGTGCCTGCTCATCCAGCTGCAGGCGATGAAGGACCCGAACGCGGCGCTGCTGGGCCTCATCATCAAGCGCCACATGAAGTACCTGGAGAGCAAGAACCTCCCGGCCATCGCCAAGGACCTCAAGGTCACGTTGGAAGAGGTGGTCGCGGCGGCGAAGCTGCTCCCGAAGCTGGACCCTCGGCCGGGCCGCAACTTCAGCGGGGATGACGCGCAGTACATCACCCCCGACGTCTTCGTCTACAAGCTGGGGGACGAGGACTACACCGTGGTCCTCAACGACGACGGCCTGTCCAAGCTGCGCATCTCCGGCATGTACCGGAACGCGCTCAAGACGGGCGCGGTGAGCCCCGGGCAGACGAAGGAGTTCATCCAGGACAAGCTGCGCAGCGCGATGTGGCTCATCCGCTCCATCCACCAGCGGCAGCGGACCATCTACAAGGTCACCGAGAGCATCGTGAAGTTCCAGCGGGACTTCCTGGACAAGGGCATCTCGCACCTCAAGCCCCTCATCCTGCGCGACGTGGCGGAGGACATCGGCATGCACGAGTCCACCGTCAGCCGCGTCACCACGAGCAAGTACGTCCACACGCCGCAGGGCATCTTCGAGCTGAAGTACTTCTTCAACTCGTCCATCGCGCGCGTGTCCGGCGAGGACACGGCCAGCGAGGCCGTGAAGCACCACATCAAGCAGCTCGTGTCGCAGGAAGACCCGCGCAACCCGTACTCGGACCAGAAGATCGTGGAGCTCTTGCGCTCGCAGGGCACGGAGATCGCCCGCCGCACGGTGGCCAAGTACCGCGAGGTGCTGGGCATCCTCCCCAGCAGCAAGCGCAAGAAGTACTTCTAGAAGCCGCTGGTCCAGCCGGTTTGTCGGAACCGGCCCTGCACGCCAGGGCCGGGGTTGGAGCATGAAGCGGGTCCATGGACCCCGTGCTCCCCCATGACGTCGGCGTTCCCCGCCGTGACCCCGTGCCGCTCGTCGTCCCGCCCGTCACCCTGGAGGGGCGGACGGTGCGGCTGGAGCCCCTGACCCTGGAGCACGTGCCCGCGCTCGCGGCGCTCTGCGAGCCGGAGGTCTTCACCCACTTCTCACGCGTGCTGCGCACGGAGGCGGACGTCGCGGACTACGTCGCCGGCGCGCTGAAGGCGACCGCCGCGGGCACGGAGCGGCCCTTCGCCATCCGTGAGCGGGCGAGCGGGGACGTGGTGGGCACCACGCGCTACCTGGACATCTCGCGCGACTACCGCACGCTGGAGATCGGCTCCACGTGGCTGGCGCGGCGGGCGTGGCGCACGCGGGTGAACACCGAGTGCAAGTACCTGCTGCTCACGCACGCCTTCGAGACGCTGGGCGTGATGCGCGTGCAGCTCAAGACCGACCGGCGCAACGTGCGCTCGCGCGCCGCCATCGAGCGGCTGGGCGCCACCTTCGAGGGCATCCTGCGCAATCACATGCTGGTGCGCGGCGGCGTGGTGCGGGACAGCGCGTACTACGGGTTCATCGACACCGAGTGGCCGGGCGTGAAGGCGCGGCTCGAAGGACTGCTGGCGCGGGAGTGAGCTAGGGTGCCGGCCGCCATGACCCTCATCGCTCCGAGCCCGCGTCGAACCGTTTCCCGCCTCACCGCCCTGGGGGCGCTGGTGGCGCTCACCGGCTGTGGCGGCGGCGAGACGAAGGTGATGTCGCTGGCGGAGCTGTCGGACCGCTCGCTCACCTTCGCGCTGGCGGACGTGGACGACGCTGAGACGCCGGACGCGCAGGGCGCGCACCGCTTCACGGTCAGCTACTCGCTGGCGGCGGACGGCCCGTGCTCGCGCTTCGCGGACGACGTCACGGCCACCCTCAACGGCGAGCCCATGACGCTGGTGCCGGGCGGCGCGTCGGACGTGGGGGGCCGCGCGGAGGCGTGCGAGAACAGCCGCGCCTACTTCAACTTCGACCCGGCCGCCTGGGGCCGCCAGCCGGTGGAGGACATCACCGTGCAGCTCCAGGACGCCTCCAGCACCGTGCGCCTGGTGGTCCTCAAGGCCAAGGCCAAGCGCAAGTTCACGTTCCAGGGCGAGGGCACCCCGGACAAGCTGCGTGTGGGGCAGTCCTATGACTTCCTCTGGGAGCCCACGACGGAGGTGCCCGGCTCCGTGGAGGCGCTGCTCCTGCGCGAAGGGGGCAGGGCGCCCGGCGTGCTCAGCGTCACGCAGGACGGCAACAAGGCCACCATCGCCATCCCCGCTGGCACCCCGCAGGCGAACCACACCCTGTCCCTGACCGCGGACCTGGAGGCCACCGTGGGCGAGTGCACGGGCGTCGCGTCGTGCGCGGGGGCCATCTACCACTCGCAGGACTTCGTGCTGTCCGTGGTGCCCTGAGGTTTCTCCAGCGCCTGCGGGCCGCCGGGGGGTGGCCGGGCAGGCGGCCGGTGCTTGATTGCCGCCCCGCGCCAGCGCCTCCACCGTGAGGGAACGCCTTTTCCCCACGGAGTGATGACATGGCCCGCAATCCCGACCCGCGCACCGCCGGACCCAAGCCGCCCTTCCCCGAGCAGACGCAGTCCGCGCCCGGCCACGAGGGGGCCATGTCCCCGGAGCCGGACTACGGCGAGCAGTCATACAAGGGCTTTGGCCGGCTGCAGGACCGCGTCGCGCTGGTGACCGGCGGCGACAGCGGCATTGGCCGCGCGGTGTGCCTGGCCTTCGCGCGTGAAGGCGCGGACGTGGCGTTCGCGTACCTCAACGAGGGCGACGACGCGGGCCACACCCGCCGCGTGATTGAAGGCTCCGGACGGCAGGCGCTGGCGCTGGCGGGTGACATGGCGCTGGAGGCCACCTGCAAGCGCATCGTCGAGGACACGGTGAAGAAGTTCGGCCGCATCGACGTGCTCGTGAACAACGCCGCCTACCAGGGCAAGGCGGTGGAGAAGTTCGAGGAGCTGGACGCGGAGCGCGTGGAGCGCACCTTCCGGGTCAACATCCTCGCGATGTTCCACATGGTGAAGTACGCGCTGCCGCACATGAAGCCGGGCGCGACCATCATCAACACCGCGTCCATCCAGGCGTATCAGCCCTCGGCGGAGATCCTCGACTACGCGACCACGAAGGGCGCCATCGTCGCCTTCACCAAGGGCCTGTCGCAGGAGCTCATCGGCCGGGGCATCCGGGTGAACGCCGTGGCGCCGGGCCCCGTGTGGACGCCGCTCATCCCGCAGTCCTTCGACGGGGAGAAGGTGAAGGAGTTCGGCAAGAGCTCGCCCACGGGCAGGCCCGCGCAGCCCGCGGAGCTGGCGCCCTCCTACGTGTTCCTCGCGTGCGACGAGTCCCGCTTCGTCAACGGCGACATCCTGGGCGTCACCGGAGGCATGTTGCTGGCGTGAGGACCACGCACGCGGTGTGGGGGAGGCCGGCCCGGAAAATGGGACCCGGGTCGGAATCCCCTCCCCATGACAGGCAGCGGACACCAGACGTGTCCTATTGCGGTCGCTTTCGCGAGCGCGAGCCGTGGACGGGAAGTTCCAACCTGGGGGGCCGGGTTGCTTTCGGCGTGGGCTCCGTTTCTGATCTGTGACGGAGCTTACCTCTCTCCCTAGGAGGCGGCCACGCATGCAGCTCAACATCACCTTCCGTCAGTTCGGAGCGTCGGATTCCCTGAAGGAGTACGCCCGTGAAAAGGTCGATCGGGTGAACCGACTGCTGGACCGGGCTGGTGAGGCCCACGTGGTGCTGTCGTTGGAGCGGCACCTGCACCACGCGGACATCACCATCCACTCCGGCGCCTGGATCCTCCGGGGGCGTGAGAAGAGCGATGACATGTACGCGTCCATCGACCTGGCGATGGACAAGATCGAGCGCCAGCTGCGCCGCTACCGCGACAAGCTCAAGTCGCACCACGGCAAGGAGAAGGTGCACCACCGCCAGGACCTGGTGAACAACCTCAAGGTCCGCCACGACGTCTTCGAGGTCCACGATGGGGAGGAGGCCGCCGAGCCGTCCTCGCCCGCCGCCCTCCAGGCCGCCCCCGCCGCCGAGGCCCCGCAGAAGGTGACCGAGTCGGGCGTCGCCCGCCTGGTGCGCACCACGCACCTGGCCATCCAGTCGCTGTCGGTGGATGACGCGGTGATGCAGATGAACTTGATGAACAACGACTTCTACGTGTTCCAGAACCAGCAGTCCCAGGCGCTGTCCATCGTCTACCGCCGCAAGGAGGGTGGGTTCGGCCTCATCGAACCGCACCTGCCCGAAGCGCCGGTGGCCGCCACCGGCACCTGACCGACGTTCGGCTGAACCCAAGGGGACCGGGTCCGGGGCTTCGAAAGGCCCGGGCCCGGGGCCTGGGCCCGGGGGCCCCGGCTGACGCGCAGTGAGCGAAGCGCCTGCCACCGCCCAGGCGACCCTTGCGCGAATCCAGTGTGAGGAGTAATTGCCGGCCGAGGAATCATTGCCGGCCCGGAGCGCCAGTGCGGGAGCGCCATTGAGAATCGCCGATTTCCTCAGCCCCCAGGCGGTCGTCGCGGACATGCAGTCCCGCACGAAACCGGAGGTGCTGCGCGAGCTGAGTGCCACGTTGGCCCGGGCGCACCCGAATCTGCGCGAGGACCGGCTGGTGGCGGTGCTCCAGGAACGCGAGAAGCTGGGCAGCACGGGCATCGGGGAAGGCGTGGCCATCCCGCACGGCAAGCTGGCGGGCATGGACAGCCTCCAGGCGGCCTTCTGCGTGTCGCGCACCGGGGTGGACTTCGAGTCCATCGACGGCAAGCCCACGCACCTGTTCTTCGCGCTGGTGGCGCCGGAGAACAGCGCGGGGGTGCACCTGAAGGCGCTGGCGCGCATCTCGCGCCTCTTCAAGAACCCGCGCTTCCGGGCGGCCATCCTGGAGGCGCCCACGGCCGCGGACATCCACGCCCTCATCGTCCAGGAAGACGCTCGGCCCTGACGGCCGGACAGGAAGGACGCCCCGCATGGACGTCGTCCTGCGCCCCATCAACGACCGCTTCTTCCACGAGCAGGTCCTGCCCTTCTTCGCGCGCGCCATGGGGGACGCGGCCGGCGCGCTGGAGGCCCTCTCCAACCACCTGGGTGACGCGCAGGCCTTCACGCTCTGCCAGCGGCTGGCCTCGTCGGCGCTGCCGGGAGGCGTGGGGTCGGTGGACTCGGACGGGTGGATGGACCTGGTGGACCGGCTGGTGTTCCAGGCCTGGCACGAGGCGCCCGGCGGCTGGGAGGTGGGCGGTTCCCCCGGCGGCTACGCGGACGAGTGGGACGAGGCGCTGAACCTGGCGCTGATGGTGGAGGACCCGGCCTATCCCTACTGGGACACGAAGGCGGCGCGCACGGTGCGGGACAACTTCCGCCGGCGTCCCCCGGGCGAGCAGGGGCTGGCGTCGCTGCTGGCCGGGCAGTGGGACCCCTTCCCGGACTTTCCTCCCGACCGCGTCTTCGTCACGCAGGGCCGGGGCGAGTACGCGGTCCGAGAGCGCTTCGCCTTCGCGGACTGGGCCTGGAGGCCCGCGAAGACGGTGGTGCACTGGCAGGTGAACCTGCCGCGCAAGCTGGAGCGGCTGCTGGCGCGCGAGCAGGAGCGCATGAAGCTGCCGTCGCTGCCGGAGCGCGACGAGGTGCTGGGCTACTGGACGGGCCGTCTGCCCCAGCCGCCACCCCTGTCCGTGCTGTTCTCCGGCCTGGGCCCCAACGCGGCCACGTGGATCCGCGAGCTGGGCGCGCTCACGCTGCACCTGCGCACCGCCGCGCAGACGAAGCAGGGCCTGGCCGCGCTGGTGACGCGCGGGACCACCGTGCGGCTGTGAGCCGCTGAAGCCCTTCCCCTGCATCGCCGTTCACGGTCATGCTGCGGGGCCATGCTCCGCCACCTTGCTCCGATGGGTCCCGTGCTCCTCGTCTCCGCGGCGCTGCTGGCGGGGGGCTGCTCCTCCTCGAAGAAGGCGGAGGCTCCGCGCACGGACCATGCGTCGCTCTACGGGGCGGACGCGGCCTACGCGGTGGGCGTCACGCAGTCGCTGACGTACGAGGACGCGGTCCGCCACCGCACGCTGAAGCCGCTGGTCTGGTACCCGGTGGCGCCCGGCACGCCGATGGACAACCGCGCGCCGTCGGACGTGTTCAAGCCCTTCTACGGCGCGAAGGACGCACCGCTGTCGGACGCGCGCGAGCGCTGGCCGGTGGTGCTGCTGTCGCACGGGAGCGGCGGCTCGGTGATGGACCTGTCCTGGTTCGGTTCGAACCTGGCGGCGCACGGCTTCGTCGTCGTGGGGCTGAACCACCCGGGCAACACCTACGGCGACACGAGCCCGGAGGGCTTCGCGCGCGCTTACGAGCGCCCCCAGGACTTCACCGTCATCCTGGACCACCTGCTGAAGGACCCGAAGTGGGGCCCGCGCGTGGATCCGGAGCGCATCGGCGCGTCGGGGCACTCCATGGGCGGCTACACGGCGCTGGCGCTGGTGGGGCTGAACCTCAACCTGGAGTGGATTGAAAAGCGCTGCAAGACGCCCGGCACCCGCGAGGAGATTGGCTGCGAGGGCCTGCGCGACGTGGACTACGGCCGCATCGACATGAAGCAGGCGCGAGCGTCGTACCTGGATCCGCGTGTGAAGGCCGCGTTCGCGATGGCGCCGGGCATGGCGGCCTCCTTCGAGGCGCGGGACACCGCCGACATCCAGAAGCCCGTGGAGCTGGTGCTCGCGAAGGGCGACGAGCTGATGCCGCACGAAGGGCACGGCATGCACCTGGCCGGGCTGCTGCCTCCTGCGTCCACGACGACAGTGGTCCTGGACGACGCGGGCCACTTCACCTTCCTGCCCGAGTGCTACCCGAAGGGCTTCGACGTCATCGCCATGCTGTGCCGGGACCCGGTACCCGGGACGCGGCCCGCGTCGCATGCGCGCACGAACGCGGAGGGCGTGGCGTTCTTCCGCCGCACGCTGGACGTGCGCTAGGCCGGGGGCGCGGCCTTCGGCGGGCTCTCCAGCAGGAGGGTGACGGGCCCGTCGTTGACGAGCGCGACCTTCATGTCCGCGGCGAAGATGCCGGTGCCCACGGTGAGGCCGCGCTGGCGCAGGGCCTCGCAGGCGCGCTCGTAGAGGGCCTTGGCGGCGACGGGCTCCATCGCGTCGATGAAGCTGGGACGGCGGCCCTTGCGCGCGTCGCCGTAGAGGGTGAACTGGCTGACGACGATGAGGTGCTTGGAGGTGTCCTCCAGCGACAGGTTCATCTTGCCGTCGGCGTCCTCGAAGATGCGCAGCGTGGCCAGCTTCTCCACCATCCACGTCAGGTCCGCGTCGGTGTCGCCCTTGCCCACGCCCAGCAGCACGAGCAGGCCCGGGCCCATCTCGCTCACCCGCTGACCGTCCACCGTCACCGACGCTTCCAGGACCCGCTGCACCACGGCCTTCATGCGCTACCTCCGTCCCTGCTTCCTGCCAGGGACGCCCGAGGCCTTCAAGTCACCGGCCCTCGTGGCGCGGATCCATCGCGTCGCGCAGCGCATCGCCCAGCAGGTTGAAGCCCAGCACGGTGAGCGCCAGCGCGATGCCCGGGAAGAGGGCCACGTGAGGTGCCACCAGCAGGTACTGCGTCCCCTGGTCCACGAGCGCCCCCCATGACGGCGTGCCCGGAGGGACGCCCAGCCCGAGGAAGCTCAGGGACGCCTCCGCGACGATGGCGCCCGGCAGCGCGAAGGTCGCCTGCACGAGGAGCGGGCCCGCCGCGTTGGGCAGCAGGTGCCGCACGAGGATGCGGCCCGGCCCGCTGCCCAGGGCCCGAGCGGCCTGCACGTAGTCGCGTTCGCGAAGGGTGAGCACCTGTCCGCGCGTCAGCCGCGCGTAGCCTGTCCACCCCGTGAACGACAGCGCGAACACCACGTTGGCGAGGCTGGGCCCCAGCACGGCGGTGATGAACAGCGCCAGCAGGATGCCGGGGAACGCGAGCAGCACGTCCACCAGCCGCATCAGCGCTTCGTCCACGAGCCCGCCCGCATAGCCCGCGATGCCGCCCAGCGTGATGCCCACCGCGGCGGACAGCACCACGGCGAAGAAGGACACCTCCAGCGACACGCGAGCGCCGTAGAGCACGTGGGTGAGCACGTCGATGCCGTTCTCGCCCGTGCCCAGCAGGTGGCCGGAGGTCGGGCGCGACAGCTCGCGCGTGAGGTCGATGGCGTCCGGCGAGTGGGGGCTGAGCCACGGCGCGAACAGCGCGGTGAACACCCAGAGGCACGCGACGGCGAGCCCGAACCGGGCGCCCCAGGAGTGCGGGCGGAAGCGCTGGGCCGCGCTCATGAGCGCCTCCGCACGCGCGGGTCGACCCACGCATAGGCCAGGTCGGTGAGCGTGTTGACCAGGACGTAGCAGAAGGTGAAGAGGAGCACCGTGGCGCGCACGGTGTTGTAGTCGCGCTTCTCGATGGCGGTGAGCAGCAGCGTGCCCATGCCTGGCCACGCGAAGACCTTCTCCGTGACGATGGCGCCGCCCAGCAGCGCGCCGAACTCCAGGCCCAGCACGGTGACCAGCGGCAGCAGCGCGTTGCGGAACGCGTGCTTCCACAGCACCACGCGGGGCGACAGGCCCTTGGCCCGGGCCACGGTGACGTAGTCCTCGCGCAGCGCCTCGAGCATCGTGGCGCGAGTCATCCGGGCAAGGAACGCGGCCAGCGCGGTGCCCAGCGTGAACGCGGGCAGCACCAGGTGCCGCCACGACTCCGCGCCGGACACGGGCAGCCAGTCCAGCTTCAGCGCGAAGAGGATGATCAGCACCGGTCCCAGCCAGAAGCGGGGCAGGGCGACGCCCGCGACGGACACGCCCATCGCCGCGGCGTCCACCGGAGTTCCACGCCGCGCCGCCGCCATCACACCCAGGGGCAGCGCCAGCAAGAGGGACACGGCCATGGCCGCCACCGTGAGCAGCAGGGTGTACGGCAGCGCCGCGCCCAGGGCCGGCAGCACCTTGCGCTGGAACGGAGGCAGCGACGTGCGCAGCTCCCCGGTGGCCAGGTCGCGAGCGAACGTCCAGAGCTGCGCGTACCAGGGCAGGTCCAACCCCACGGCCTGCCGCAGCGCCGCACGGTCCACCTGCGTGGCCTGTTCCCCCAGCATCACGTCCACTGGATCCCCGGGCACGAGGTGCAGGAACAGCGACACCAGCAGCAGCGCCCCGACCATCGCGATGAGCGCGGACACCAATCGCCGGCTCATGGCGTCACTTCGCGCGCCTTCGCCAGCGGCAGCAGTAATCCATGCGCGCTGGGCTCGAAATCCGCGAGCCGCGACGACACCACCGCCACGCTGGCCTCGTGCCACAGCGGGATGACGGGCAGGTCCGTGTCCAGCTCCCGCTGTGCCTCCGCGTACAGCGTCCGCCGCTCCTCCCTCGACGCCTGCGTCGCCGCGTCCAGCACGCGGTCCAGCGCCGGATCCTTCAGCGCGCCCCGGTTGAACCCGCCCCAGTGGTTCTCCGGCCCGGGGATGTTCGCGGAATGGAACGCGCCCCGCAGCAGGTCCGGCTCCATCACGGCGGCCCACTTCAACGTGAACAACTCGAAGCGTCCCCGTCGCACGTCCTCGAAGAACGTCCCGAACTCCAGCGCCCGCACCTCCACCGCCACGCCGCCCTTCGCCAGTTGCTCCTCGAGCACCAGCGCCACCGCGCGCCGGAAGCGGTCCGTGCTCGTCTTGAACGTGAAGGACAACCGGGGCTTCCCTCCGGGCCCATCCGGATCCGGATACCCCGCCGCGTCCAGCAGCCGGGCCGCCTCCTCCGGCGCATAGCCACACCCCGGCGTGGCCGTGAACGCCCAGTGCTCACGAGGCAGCATGCTGGACGCGGGCTCCGCCAGCCCGTGCAGCTTGTGCTCCACCAGCGGACGCACGTCGATGAGGTGGCACAGCGCCTGCCTCACGCGCACGTCCGCGAGCGGCCCCTCCCGCAGGTTGAGCCCCAGGTACGTGAAGCCCGTGCCCGGCTTCGTCACCACGCGCAGGTGCGGCGCCTCCCGGAGCGCGGGCAGCACCGCCGGGGACACGTTGTTCACCACCAGGTCCGCCCGCCCCTTGAGCAGCTCCAGCACCCGCGTCGTCTCGTCCCGCACCACCCGGAACGTCAGCCGCGACACGGCGGGCTTCCCGCCATGCCAGCCCTCGAAGGGCACCAGCGTCAGGTGCTCCTCGTCCGGCCACGACTCGAACCGGAACGGCCCCGCGCCCACCGGATGCGCCCCTTGCGCCTCGATGCCCCCGGGCCCCACGCGCTCGGAAGGCAGGATGGCCGCGGACAGCTCCGCGAGCAGCGGCGCATAGGGCCGCTTCAGGTGGAAGCGCACCGTGCGCGCATCCACCACCTCCACGCGGTCCACCGGCTCGTACCGCTCGCGCTTGGGGCTGCCCAGCTTCGGGTCCCGCAGGGCGTCGAAGGTGGCCTTCACGTCCTCGGCGGTGAGGGCGGTGCCGTCATGGAAGGTGAGCCCCGGACGCAGGACGAACTCCACCACCGTCGCGGAAACGTCACGGAAGGACTCCGCCAGCTGCGGCACCGGTCGGCTGGCGTCGTCGAAGGTGAGCAGCCCCGGGCTGATGAGCTGCGCCAGCCGCTGTCCATGGGCCGTGAGGGCGAAGCGGTCATCCAGACTGTCCGGTGGGGCCTCCAGCAACACCGTGATGCCCGCGGGCGGCGCCGGGGCGCGGCAGCCGGAGTCAAGCACCAGCGCCAGCGCGAGGACGAACACCCGGACGGCACGGAGGGGCAGGGGAGGCATGGCGTCTGTCACGAGGTGGATGTCAGGCGGAGCCTCCATGCTGCGACAGCCTCCTTCCTGTTTCCAGGAAGCAGGCAGGCGGGCAGGGTAACGGCGGCCGAGCATCCACCCCCCACCCTTGCCGCCCCTTTCGTCCCTTCTTCATAATGGATCGCGACTTCCCCGGAGCGTGCGTGCAGGTTTTTCGAACCAGACCCTTCTGGGCAGCGACCGCCATTGCCTTGTGGCTGCCTTCCGCCACCCTGGCCGCGTCGCCGTCCGCCGACAAAAAGGCTGAACGCGAGGCGCTGAAGAACGCGCTCGTTCAGGTGATGCAGCGCACCGCGCTCAAGAGCAGCCGCGTCGGCGTGCACATGCAGAGCCTGGATGACGGCTCCGTGGTGTTCAGCCACAACGCGGACGAGCTGCTCAACCCCGCCTCCAACGTGAAGCTCATCACGTCCTCCGCGGCGCTCGTCGCGCTGGGGCCGGAGTTCCGCTACGAGACGGAGTTCCTCGTCGAGCCGGAGCTGCCGGCCGACGGCAAGGTCAAGACGCTCTACGTGCGCGGCAAGGGTGACCCCACCATCACCACCGAGCGCCTCTACGGCATCACCTCCGAGCTGCTCCACGCGGGCCTCAAGGAGGTGCAGGACATCGTCGTGGACGACTCCTGGTTCGACCCCGAGCGCACGCCGCCCGGCTACGACCAGGAGGACTCCGACCGCGCGTACATGGCGCCCACCGGCGCGGTGAGCCTCAACTGGAACGCCGTGGCCGTCTACGTGCGCTCCGCCCCCGGCGGCAAGGCCGTGGTGGACATGGAGCCGCCCAGCGACTTCTTCGTCGTGGACAGCTCCGTCACCAGCGGCCCCGGCCGCGCGCGGCGCGTGTCCGTGAAGTCCGACGCGTTCGGTGAGAAGCAGAAGATCATCGTCAAGGGCCAGGTCCCCGACGAGCGCGGCGCCGTGAGCGTCTGGAAGAAGATCGACAGCCCGCCCATGTACTTCGGCGGCTCGCTCAAGCAGTTGCTCACCACGCGCGGCGTGAAGGTGAAGGGCAAGGTGAAGCAGGGCCTGACGCCGTCGCGCGCCAAGGTCGTGCACGTGTCCCAGTCCGACACGTTCGACATCGTCCTCAAGCGCCTCAACAAGCTCTCCAGCAACTTCGTCGCGGAGACGCTGCTCAAGACGATGGGCGCGGAGCTGCGCGGCGCCCCGGGCTCGTTCGCCAAGGGCATCGACGTGGTGGAGGAGTTCCTGGACCGCGACGTGGGCATCCCGCGCGGCACCTACGTGATGAAGAACGGCAGCGGTCTCAACGACGCCAACCGCTTCTCCACCGCGCAGGTGGACCGCCTCTTGCGCCACATGTACGAGCGCTTCCCGCTGGCCCCGGAGTACCTGTCCTCGCTGGGCATCGCCGGCAAGGACGGCACGCTCAAGTACCGCTTCGACGGCACGGATGCCGTGGGCCGGCTGCGCGCCAAGACGGGCACCCTGGAGGGCGTCTCCGCGCTCAGCGGCTACGTGCAGTCCGCGGGCGGAGAGAAGTTCTCCTTCTCCATCATGGTCAACGACTACGCGGGCCGCGCCGGTCCCGTCGTCGCGGGCATGGACGCGCTGGGCGCCGCTGTCGCCGCCACCGGCTCCACGCTGGGGCCGGGCAACGCGCTGGCCTCCCTCAATGAGGGCCAGAAGCCCCAGTCCGGCCTGCCGGACATCGCCAACCGCGTGAAGACGTACCTGGAGCTGGGCAAGCAGCGCGACCAACGCAACATCGGCTTCCTGCGCACCGCGTGGCGCAGCGAGCGCGACCCCGCGGTGCGCGCCGTGCTGGCGGAGAGCCTCTACCAGTCCAACCCGCACGACTACCTGGGCACCCGCACGCTGCTGGACAGCTACTCCGCCACGGATGACGTCTACGGCCGCCTGCGCCAGGTGGCCCGCGCCCTGTCCGTGGGCGTGCCCGGCGTGAGCAGCATGGTGGAGCTCGCTTCCGGCGGAAACACGGAGGCCATGGCCCGCGTGCTGGAGCTGTGTCGCGCGGCCGGCGTCGCCCAGGACGCGCAGGCGCAGGAGGAGCTGGTGGACGGCCTGGGCGAAGTGGCCCGCACCGCCCCGGAAGAGCTGGTCACCACCCTGCGCGCCGCGAGCCCCGCCGAGCGCGACGCGACCGTGCCGCTGCTGGCCCAGGGCCTGGTGAAGACCGGTGACACCACGCACCCGTTCTGGAAGTCCCTGCGCAAGCTGGGCTCCGGCGGGACCGACCCGCAGCTCGTCGCCTTCGCCAAGGGGCTGGACTCCACCCTCACCACCAAGACGGCCGAGGCCCGGACCTCCCAGCGCGCCCAGCCCGTCCAGGTGGTCGCCCCCGCGTCCGCCACGCCCAACGTGGTCCCTGCCTCCGGGGTCCTCCGCCCGGGTGGGTAGTCCGCTCCAGTGAGCGCCCTCCGCCCGGACGCCGGCCGTCCGGGCGGACTTTCCTTCCCGGTCCCTCCCATCTCTCCCAAACCCCCGGAATCCCTGGCGCTTCCTGGCCGGGGAGCAGGCAGGCGTCCGTGCGCACCGGCCCTGGCCGTTTTGTGGCCGGGGGAATGTCAGTGGTGGATGCTATGGGCTGAAGGACCTGTCGGGGCGTGTGGCCCCGGAGGTTTGTTCCTGGCCCTAGAGGGGTCAGGTATCGGGAGGAAACATGGCTGGAGGCGTGAACAAGGTCATTCTCATCGGCAATCTCGGGGCGGACCCCGAGGTGCGCTTCACCCCGGGCGGTCAGGCCGTGGCGAACTTCCGCATCGCGACGAGCGAGAGCTGGAACGACAAGAACGGCCAGAAGCAGGAGCGCACCGAGTGGCACCGCATCGTCGTCTGGGGAAAGCTCGCGGAGCTGTGCGGCGAGTACCTCAAGAAGGGACGGCAGTGCTTCGTCGAAGGCCGTCTGCAGACGCGCGAGTGGATGGATAAGGAGAACAAGAAGAACTACACCACCGAGGTCGTCGCCACCTCCGTCACCTTCCTCGGCGGCCGTGACGCCGGTGAGGGCTACAGCGGCGGCGCCAGCAATGGCGGTGGACGCCGGCAGCAGCAGGGCAACGGCGGCTACTCCCAGGGGCGTGACGACTACGGCCAGCCGCCTCCCATGGGCATGGACGACGGTGGCGGCATGGGCGGCAACCACGGCGGCGCGGCGGACGAAGACATCCCGTTCTGACGCCTGGGGCCGCACCCCTTGAAAAGCGAACCGGCCGCTCCTGGACGTCAGGGGCGGCCGGTCGTGTTTTCAGGGAGCGCTCCCGCGTGGAGCGCTCCGCCTTCAAGGCCTGCTTCAGCCGACGTCCAGGCCCGCCGGGCCGTACGCCGCGCCCGCCGTATAGAGGGCGTAGATGGTGCCCCAGGACATGGCCAGCAGGACGAGGAAGATGAGGATGGTGATGGGCTCGAAGCGGCGCATGGAGCGGTCGCTGGCGAGGATGCCCCAGCCCATGGCGAAGGTCTGCAGGCCGTTGGCCAGGTGGTACGCGGTGCCCAGCGTGCCCAGCAGGTAAACCATCAGCGTGGGGCCGTGGTAGTGCATCTCCCGCGCGATGTCCGCGAAGGGCTCCGCGTGGCCCTCCACCAGGCGCGGGTGCAGGAACGCCAGCCAGATGTGCGCGCCCAGGAACGCGAGCACGCCCACGGCGGCCACGCGCTGGACGATGTACTTGACGTTGCCGTAGTTGGTGTACGCGCCCAGGTTCGGCTTGAAGCTGAACATGCGCACCACGCCCCACGCGGCGTGGATGAGCAGCGGCAGCATGACGATGATGAACGTGAACGCCTGGGCGAACGGGTTCGAGTACTCCGTCACCGACTTTTCCCAGGCCGTCGCGCCGTAGAAGGCGGACAGGTTGTCCCACAGATGGTTGATGACCCAGATGCTCAGGGGCACCACGGCGAGGAACGACCCCAGCCGCGACTTCAAGAGGGGCGTCCGGTCGGTGATGGCTTCGGCGGTGGCTTGGGTGCTCATCGAGTCTCCAGCGGGGCGCGCGGATGGGTGGGGTGAGGACCCCCGCGAGCCCAAGTCAGGGCCTGGGTGCTACGGCCAACGGGCGGTTTATAGCCGTTCCGTCACGCCCGCTGGATTTCTTCCGCACCCGGCCGTGCCAGCCGCAAGACACCCACTCATAAGCCCGGGCGATGCCATCCCCCCGCCCTGGCTGCTGGCCGCCAGGCGGGCGTCCCGCCCCCGCCCCTCTTCCGTTGGCGGGCGCGGACGGGTGGGGCACGCTAACCAGCCCTATGCCCGATGAGCTTGTCAGTGGATTGTTGAAGGCGTCGGACCTGCGCCTCGTCCTCGCCACCACCGGGGCCCTGTCCCGCCAGGCCCGCGCCACGCACCAGAGCATGCCGGCCTCCGCCGCCCTGCTGTCCCAGGGCCTCACCGCCGCCGCCCTCATGGGCTCGCTGAGGAAGGGCACGGACTCCCGGATCAACGTGCAACTGGAGTGCGACGGCCCCCTGCGCGGCCTCTTCGTGGACGGCGACGCGAACGGCGTCGTGCGCGGCTACGTGAAGAACACCCTGGTGGAGTACGTGGGGACGGAAGGGAAGTACCACTGGCGCCCGGTGCTCGGGAACCAGGGCTTCCTGTCCGTGCTGCGCGACCAGGGCGGCGGCGAGTACTACCGCTCGTCCGTGGAGCTGGAGCACTTCGACCTGGTGGCGGACCTGGAGCGCTACTTCCACCAGTCGGATCAGGTGCCCTCGCACCTCTTGATGGCGCAGCTGCCCGGCACGGTGGACGGCCAGGAGGATCCGCTCGCCACGGTGGTGGGGCTGCTCGTGCAGCCCCTGCCCAACGGGGACCGGGAGGCCTTCAAGGCCCTGGGCACCCGGCTCAAGGCGCAGTTCCAGACGGCGGTGCAGGCGCACGCGAACGACGGGGCGCTCACGCTCCTGCGCTCGCTGGTGCCGGAGGCGGACCTGGAGATCATGTCCCGCTACCCCCTGCGCTTCACCTGCTCGTGCAGCCGCGACCGCGTGAAGCTGGCGCTGCTCGCCATGGGCCGCGAGGAGCTCCAGGATTTGCTGGAGAAGGAAGGCCAGGCGGAGGCCACCTGCCAGTTCTGCACGACGCGCTATGTCATCCCCGGCGCGGAGATCCAGCAGATGCTGACGGAAGGCTCCGCCTAGCGCGGCCCCCGGGGCGGGGGCGCGGTGTTGAAGACAGACATCCCTCCGGCACGGGGGGGATGATTCAGCGCCTCACATCGTCCAGGGGAGCAGGCGCGGCGGTTGTGGCGGGGTCGCGGGGCTCGGGATATGACGGAGCCGCCGCACCTCACACCCCGGAGCTTTCGCCGTGGCCATCAAGCGGGCAGCGCCGCCGAAGTCCCAGGACCAGCGCAACCCTTCCCCGAAGTCCGCCGTGCCCTCCTCCGCCCAGAAGGAAGGGGCGGAGAAGCTGGTCTCCATTCCCAATGACATGGTGCTGGCGCCCCAGGTGGAGGCCCCGCGCCAACCCACCGGCCGCGACCAGTCCCGCCACAAGTCCACCGGCGTGGTGGAGCTGTCGTGGGCGGAGTTCGACCGTAAGGTGCAGAAGCTGGCGCGCACCATCCGTCAGGCGTGGGAGCCGCAGGCGGTGGTGGGCGTGGCCCATGGCGGCGTGTTCGTGGGCGGGGCGCTCGCGGGCGCGCTCGGCTGCGAGTTCTTCCCCGTGCGCATCAGCCGCCGCAGCCGCGACAAGGCGGAGCGCACCCAGGAGCGCAACCAGCCGCAGGTGAGCGAGGAGATGCCCACGGAAATCCGGGGCCGCCGCGTGCTCATCGTGGACGACATCGCCTCCAGCGGGGACACGCTGGAGCTGGCCACGGCGCTGGCGAAGAAGGTGGGCGCGAAGGAGATCCGCACCGCGTGCCTCATCGCGCGGCCGGAGGGCTTCGCGCCGGACCACGTGGGGCTGTCCACGGACGCGCTCTTCGTCTTCCCGTGGGACTACGAGCCCGTGATGGGCGACGCGCACTTCGACGACGACCCGGACAAGGCCGGGGCGTAGCCTGAAGCCCAGGGCGCTGACGCAGCGATGATCATCGGGACGGCGGGGCACATCGACCACGGCAAGACGTCCCTCGTGAAGGCGCTGACGGGCACCGACACCGACCGGCTCCCGGAGGAGAAGCGGCGGGGCATCACCCTGGAGCTGGGCTTCGCCCACCTGCCGCTGCCGGACGGACAGGTGGCGGGGGTGGTGGACGTGCCCGGCCACGAGCGCTTCGTGAAGGCCATGGCCGCGGGTGCGGGCGGCGTGGACCTGGCGGTGCTGGTGGTGGCCGCCGACGAGGGCGTCATGCCCCAGACGCGCGAGCACCTGGACATCTGCCGGCTGCTCGGCGTGAAGGCGGGCGTCGTCGCGCTCACCAAGGCGGACCTGCTGGAGACGCTGGGCGACGACTGGCGCGCGCTGGTGGAGGCGGACCTCGCCGCGCTCACCGCCGGCACCTTCCTGGAGGACGCGCCCGTGGTGCCCGTGTCGTCGCGCACGGGCGCGGGGCTGCCGGAGTTGAAGGCCGCGCTCGGCCGCGCGGGCGCCACGCTGCCACGGCGGCCCTCCGAGGGCCCCGCGTTCCTCCCCGTGGACCGGGCCTTCACCATCAAGGGCTTCGGCACGGTGGTGACGGGCACGCTGTTGTCCGGCGCGCTGGCGGTGGACGACGCGGTGGCGCTGTTGCCCTCGGCGTCCGGCGCGCGGCCGGGCCCCTTTCGCGTCCGGGGCGTGCAGGTGCACGGGCAGCCGGTGACGCGCGTGGAGGCGGGGCAGCGCGCCGCGGTGAACGTGGCGGACGTGCAGATGGAGGACGTGCACCGGGGCATGGTGCTCACGCGCGCGGGCGAGCTGCCGGAGACGTCCATGCTGGACGTGGAGCTGACGCTGCTGCCCGCCGCGGAAGCGCCGCTGCCGAAGCGCCGCAAGCTGCTGCTGCACCTGGGCACCGCGCAGGTGGAGGCCACGGTGGCGCTGCTGGACCTGGACTCGCTCGCGCCGGGCGAGACGGGGCTCGCGCAGCTGCGGCTGGAGTCTCCGGTGGGGGCGCTCGTCGGCCAGCGCTTCATCCTGCGCGGCTCGCGCGCGCTGCCGGGCCGGGGCGCCACGGTGGCTGGAGGGCGCGTGCTCTCCATCACGCCGCCGCGCCGGCGCCGGGGCGCGTCCTCGGTGGTGCGGCCGCTCCTGGAAGCCGATGCTGCGGGGCAGTTGGCGTGGCTCCTCAGGCAGGCAGGCTACGCGGGGCTCACGCAGACGGAGCTGTTCGGCCGCTCGGGGCTGTCGCCCAAGGTGCTCGCGCGCACGCTGGAGCTCTTGGGCGCGAAGGGGCAGGTGCTGCTGGTGGACCGCGACCGGCGGCTCTACGTGGCGCAGGACGTGTTCGAGGGGCTGCGCCAGCGCTCGCTCGCGCTGCTCGCCGCGTTCCACGAGCGCGAGCCCATGCGCGACGGCCTGTCGCGCGAGGAGCTCCGTCAGCGGCTCTCCGCCCAACTGGACGCGCGCTTGTTCCAGCGCGTGGTGCAGGCGCTGGTGGACGCCGGCTCGGTGGAGGCGGAGAAGGACCTGGTGCGCCTGCAGGGCCGGGGCCGTACGCTCACGCTGGGCGACGAGGCCGCACGCACGCGCCTGTCCGCGGAGCTGTCCGCGGCGGGGCTCGCGCCGCCCACCGTCACGGAGCTGGCGCAGAAGCTGGCGCTTCCGTCCGCGAAGCTGCAGGAGCTGCTGAAGGTGCTGGTGGCGTCGGGCGTGGGCGTGCGGGTGAGCGAGGAGCTGTGCTTCGACGTGGGCGCGCTGGAGGACTTGCGCGGCCGGCTGGTGACGTACCTGAAGGACCACAAGGAGATCACCACGCAGGGCTTCAAGGAACTGGTGGGCCAGAGCCGCAAGTTCACCATCCCCCTGTCGGAGTACTTCGACCGGGAGAAGGTCACGCTGAGGGTGGGGGACAAACGGGTGCTGCGTCGCGGATGAGTCCCAAGGTCTACAGCGAGCGGGAGCTGCGCGCCCTGGTGGAGCCCTTCACCCAGCCCATGCTGGTGCTGGAGGCGGAGGGGCGCGTCCTGGTGGCCAACGCCGCGTACGCGCGGCTCCTGGGCCTGCCCCTGGACCAGGTGGAGGGCCGCGTCTTCCTGGACTTCGTGCAGCCGGAGGACCGCAGCCGGATGGGGGACCGCTTCCAGCGGCTGGCCACGGGCGCGCCGCTGGACGGACGCCCGCAGCTCTACAAGGTCCTCAGCGTCCACGGCGCGCCGGGCGAGGTGTACGTCCAGGCCAACCCCCTGCAACTGGAGGGAGGGCGCTTCGCCCTGCTGCTCAGCTGCATGGTGATGTCGGACCGGCCCATGGAGCTGGTGGTGGCGGAGCGGCTGGTGGACACGTCCGCGGGGCTGGTGTCCGCGCGCTCGGAGGAGGGCGTGCGGCGCGTGGCGCTGGCGGGCCTGGAGGCCGCGGGCTTCCGGGCGCGCATCCTGCGCTGGGACGGCACGCGGCTGGCGGTGCGCGACGGCGTGTCCCTGCCGGCGGACTCGCACCTGGCGCTGGAGGCGCTGTCGGACGGGCGGCCGGTGTTCGGCGGCGCGGACCAGGCGCAGCCCACGCACGCGTACCTGCCGGTGGGCGGGCCCCAGTCGGAGGTGCTGTGGGTGGCCGGCCCGTGGGTGGCGCCCCGGCACGGCTCGGTGCTGACGCTGTTCGCGAAGGTGGTGGGCGCGGCGCTGGCGGACGCGAACCTCCAGGCGGACGGCGCGCGCAGCCGCTGGGAGGTGGAGGCGGTGGCGGAGATGGCGCGCTTCGTGGCGCAGCCCGTGCCCCCGCCGCCGGAGACGTTCCTCGCGCGCGTGGCGGAGCTGCTCCAGGCCCGCGCGGTGTCGCTGCACGTCACCTCCGACCCGGGACAGGCGCCCCGGCTCTCCGCCCACGTGGGGCTGGAGGAGGGGAGCATGACGGCGGGGGACGCGGCCCGGGCCACCGGGGTGCTCCTGGCCGCGTCGCTGCGCGAGGACGGCGGCGTGCTGTCGTCGGAGGCGCAGGGCAGGACGCTGGAGACGCTGTCCGAGGGCCGCTTCGGCAGCGGGACGGCGGCGCGGCTCACCCGGGGCGGCGAGTGCGTGGGCGTGGTGCAGGCGCTGCGCGGCAAGGAGCGCCCCTTCGACGAGCGCGACGCGCGGCTTTTGGCCACGCTCGCGGAGCTGCTGGTGACGCTGCTGGAGCAGCGCCGCCTTCGCGCGGAGGCGGCGCGCCAGCTCACGGAGTCGCGCCTGCTGCTGGACCTGGCGCGCACCACGTCGGGCGTGCTGGAGACGGCGAGCATCCTGGACGTCGCGTCCGACTTCCTGGTGCACCTCCTGGACGTGTCCAACTGCTTCATCCTGCTCTACGACGAACAGGCCAAGGTGCTGCGGGGCGCGGCGGCGTCGGCGGCCCACCGCGACCTGTTCCGCACGGTGGTGGTGCCGCTGGACAGCGACGACCTGGCCGCGCGCGTGGCCCTGGAGCGCAAGCCCATCGCCGTGGAGGACCTCACGTCGGCGAGCGTGTCCGTCAGCGCCGTGCTCATCGACCGGCTGGGGGAGAAGGCCCTGCTGGGCCTGCCGCTCACCTCGCGCGAGGAGCTCATCGGCGTGGTGCTGGTGGACGACGTGCGCGGCCCGCGCCCCTTCGGCCCGGAGCTGATCGAGCTGGCGGAGGCCACGTGCGGCCAGCTGGCGCTGTCCATCGCCAACGCGCGCCTCTACGAGTCGCTGTGGGCCAGCTACGCGGAGCTGGCCGCCACCCGCGCGGAGATGGTGAAGCGCGAGCGCCTGGCCGCGCTGGGCGAGCTGTCCGCCATCGTCGCCCACGAGGTGCGCAACCCCCTGGGCGTCATCTTCAACGCGGTGGCCACGCTCCGGCGCATCATGAGCCCCAGCGGCGACACCGCGATGTTGCTGGACATCGTCGCGGAGGAGAGCGACCGCCTCAACCGCATGGTGGCCGACCTCCTGGACTTCACTCGCCCGCGCAACCCGGTGCTCCAGCCGGAGGACCTGCTGCGCGTGCTCCAGGACGCGCTGGAAGCCGCGCGGGCGCAGGCCTCCACGGAGCGCGCGGTGCGCGTCCACGTGGAGGTGGAGCCCGGCCTCGCCACCGTCCCCATGGACCGGCGGCAGATTCGACAGGCCCTGTTCAACGTGGCCGTCAACGCCATCCAGTCCATGCCCCAGGGGGGCGAGGTCTGGGTGCACGCGCGCCGGGACACGCACGGCGGCCGCGAGCAGCTGAGAATCGACGTGATGGACCAGGGGCCGGGCATCCCGGCGGAGCTGCTCCACCGCGTCTTCGAACCCTTCTTCACCACCAAGGCCCAGGGCACCGGCCTGGGGCTGGCGGTGGTGAAGCGCATCCTGGAGGAGCACCGCGGCGAGATCGCCGTGGAGAGCGCCCCCGGACGCGGAACCACCTTCACCTTCTGGCTGCCGCTCACGCAGCCCCAGTCCCTCTCATGACCGACGCCACCACCCCGGTTCCCCGAGGCCGCATCCTCGTGGTGGACGACCAGCGCAACATGCGCGCCACCACCGCGCTGCTCCTGAAGCAGGCGGGCTACGACATCTTCGAATCCGCCACCGGCGAGGAGGCCCTGGGCGTGCTCGGCAAGGAGCGCGTGGACCTGCTCCTCACGGACCTGAAGATGGAGCCCATGGACGGGCTCACGCTCCTCAAGCGCGCGCTGGAGGTGGCCCCGCGCCTCCAGGTCATCATGATGACGGCCTTCGGCTCCATCGAGAGCGCGGTGGAGGCCATGCGCCTGGGCGCGTACGACTACATCACCAAGCCCTTCAAGGAAGGGGAGGTGCTCTACCGCGTGGAGCGCGCCCTGGAGCGCGCCAAGCTCCAGGCGGCGGTGGACAGCCTGGCCACGGACTTCGCGGAGCGCCACGGCCTGTCCGCGCTGGTGGGCCGCAGCCAGGCGATGCGCGAGCTCACCACGCGCCTGGTGCGCGTGGCGCAGAGCGACGCCACCGTCCTCATCCAGGGCGAGAGCGGCACGGGCAAGGAGCTGGTGGCCCGCGCCCTCCACGCGCACAGCCGCCGCAACAAGCAGCCCTTCGTGCCCGTCAACTGCGCCGCCATCAGCGAAACGCTGCTGGAGACGGAGCTCTTCGGCCACGCCAAGGGCGCCTTCACGGGCGCGGTGAAGGCGCGCCGGGGCCTCTTCGAGGAAGCGGACAACGGCACGCTCTTCATCGACGAGGTGACGGAGACGAGCCCCACCTTCCAGTCCAAGCTGCTGCGCACGCTCCAGGACGGCGAGGTGCGCCGCGTGGGCGAGTCCACCGCGCTGCGCGTGGACGTGCGCATCGCCGCGGCCACCAACCGCGACATCGAGCTGGAGGTGAAGGAGAAGCGCTTCCGTCAGGACCTCTACTACCGCCTCAACGTGGTGCTCCTGCGCGTGCCCCCACTGCGCGAGCGCCTGGAGGACGTGCCCGCGCTGGCCGAGCACTTCCTGCAGCGCGCCAACGCCCGCAGCCCCCGGCCCCGGCGCCTGTCCGCCGCCGCCGTGGAGCACCTGATGACGTACCGCTTCCCCGGCAACGTGCGCGAGCTGGAGAACCTGGTGGAGCAGGCCGCCGCGCTCGCGGAGGGCGACGAGCTGCTCCCCGAGGACTTCCCGCTGCGCCCCCAGGGCCGCGTGCTCCCCGACACCACCGCCCCGTCCGAGGCCACGGGCCAGCCGCCACCCGCTGACGCCCGGCCCACCAGCGCGGAGGCCACGGGCCCCACGCTGGCGGAGGTGGTGGAGGACGCGGAGCGCCGGGCCATCGTCCAGGCCCTGGAGCGCCACGGCGTGGACCTCACCCGCGTCGCGGACGAGCTGGGCGTCTCCTCCACCACGCTGTGGCGGAAGATGAAGCGGCTCAACCTCCGTCCGCCCGCGGGCGCCCGCGAATAACCTCCCGGTAGGCCTTCACCCAGCCTCGCGGTACGAGGTCAGATCCGATTTCGGCCCCGTTCATGGATGAAAAAACCAACCGCCTGAATTCGTTGGATGTTTTCATCCCTGAAACGCGATTTCAGGCCTGCAATGGCGAGGATGGAGGCAGCAGCATCGCCCCCGCGTCCAAGTGCCCGGAAGGTCTAGGATTTCGTCCTCCGCGAGCGCTGGCATGGCACCTGCTAAAGGCTAGGTCGGGACGCATCGAAGCGAGGCTGAAAGTGGTTCCCCCCCACCCTTTCAGCACTTCCGGTGTGTCACCTTGAGAAGACCCGCGGCCCGACACCCTCACGGGTGCCGGGCCGCCTTCTTTTCCGCTCCCCGCATCGTCCGTTGGCCCGCCGCTGATCCGCATGACGCGGTGCGAAGCCATTTCATTTCTGAAATGCACCCACGGCCTTCGCCGGCCGTGACGCCGTGAGCCATGCCCCGCAACGACAACGCCCGCCAGGGCCAGGGGGCCGAGGCGGGCGTCGGGTGCCGCGAGCTGCCGGCGGAGGCTACTGACCGAACAGCGTGCCGGCCTGGGCCAGCCAGTCGGTGACGTGGCCGGGGAGGATGCCCAGCAGGACGACGGCGACGGTGGCGATGACCAGCGCGGCCTCCGTGCCCCAGTTGCGCTCCAGCGGCTGGGCGCCCTCGGGGATGGGGTGCATGAACATGTAGACCACGACGCGCAGGTAGTAATACGCGCCCGCCGCGCTGCTGAGCACCGCCACCACGGTGAGGCCCACGAGGCCCACGTCGATGGCCGCCTGGAAGATGAGCAGCTTGCTCATGAAGCCGACGGTGGGGGGGATGCCGCCCAGGGACAGCATGAAGGCCGCCATGGCGAAGGCCCAACCCGGACGGCGCTGCGCGAGGCCCGCGAAGCGCTCCAGGTCCCACGCGGTTCCCTTCTCCTCGTCCTCGCGGCGCTCCAGCGCGGAGACCATGGCGAAGGCGCCCGTCGCGCTGAAGGTGTACGCCAGCAGGTAGTAGAGGATGCCGCGCAGCGCGTCCGAGCGCGCCACGTCCAGCGGCGTGCCACCGGACAGCGAGGACGCGGACAGCAGGCGGAAGTGCTCGCCCGGCGCCGCGACGAACAGCGCCGCCACGCCCAGCAGCAGGTAGCCCGCGTGCGCGATGGAGGAGTACGCCAGCATGCGCTTCACGTTGCGCTGCGGGATGGCCATCAGGTTGCCGGCGATCATCGTGAGCAGCGCCAGCGTGGCGAAGAGCATCAGCGGCAGCTTGGGGTCCATGCCCTTGCCCACCGTGACGAAGACGCGCACCAGCGACGCGAACGCCGCCGCCTTCACGCCCGCGCTCATGAGCGCCGTCACCGGGGTGGGGGCGCCCTCGTACACGTCCGGCGTCCACATGTGGAACGGCACGGCCGCGACCTTGAACGCGAAGCCCGCGGCGATGAGCACCGCGCCCACGTAGACGAGCGCCGGCGTGGTGGACAGCGCCTGCTGCAGCGGCCCCGCCATGTCGTTGAGCTTCGTCGTGCCCGTGGCGCCGTAGAGCAGCGCCGTGCCGTACAGCAGGATGGCGGAGGAGAAGGCGCCCAGGATGAAGTACTTGAAGCCCGCCTCGCTGGGGCGCGTGCCGCGGCGCAGGTAGGCCGTCAGCGCGTACGTCGCGATGGAGAGCACCTCGATGTTGACGAAGATGGTGATGAACTCCGACGACATCGCCAGCAGGCTCATGCCCGCGGAGGCGAAGAGCATCAGCGCGTAGAACTCACCGCGCTCCGCGCCGCGACGGCGCAGGAAGCCCACCGCGCTCAGGGCCGCCAGCCCCAGGCCCACGCTCACCACCAGGGTGAGGAAGCTGGAGAAGGGGTCCAGCACGCCGAAGCCGAGGAACACCTCGCGCGGCGGCTCGAACATCAGGCCCACGGCCACGGCGCCGCTGGCCACCGCCGCCACGACGGTGAGCACCGCCTGGTAGCCACGGGACGCCGTCGCGGAGAGGAACACCTCCGACAACAGCAGGACGGAGGCCGCCACCACCATGATGATGGCGGGCAGCATGGGGAGGAATTCCGCCAGGGTGATATTTGGCAGGTTCATGGAGTCTTTCGGGGCCTACTCGCGCGCGGCGAGCGGCGCGGGAACGGAGGGGCGGGCCACGGCGGCGGAGGAGGGCAGCGCCATGACCTCCACGCGCAGCTGGTCGTCCTTCGCCTGGGTGGCGCCCGGAGCGCCCACGCTGGCGCGCGCCACGTAGCGGTCCGTGGACGGAGCGATGCGGTCCAGGAAGGGCTGCGGCATCAGGCCCATCACCGCCACCAGCACGATGAAGGGGGCCGTGGTGAGCATCTCGCGCAGGTTCATGTCGCGCAGGTGCTGGTTCTCCCGGTGCGTGATGCTGCCGAAGAACACCTTCTGCACCATCCACAGCATGTACGCCGCGCCCAGGATGACGCCCAGCGTGGCGAACGCGCCGAAGCCCAGGTGCAGGCTGCTCTTGAACGTGCCCATCAGCACCAGGAACTCGCCGATGAAGCCGTTGGTGCCCGGCACCGCCACCGACGAGAAGGTGATGATGACGAACGCCGCGGTGAACACCGGCATCACCTTGGCGATGCCGCCGTAGTCCGACATCAGGCGCGTGTGGCGGCGCTCGTAGAGGAAGCCGAACAGGAGGAACAGCGCGCCCGTGGACACGCCGTGGTTGAGCATCTGGTACGCGCTGCCCGTGGCGCCCTCACCGGTGACGGCGAGCAGGCCCAGCATGCAGTAGCCCAGGTGGCTGACGGACGAGTACGCGATGAGCTTCTTGATGTCCCGCTGCGCCAGGCACATCAGCGCGCCGTACACGATGCCAATCACGGCCAGCACCGCGAGGAACGGACGGGCCTGGTGCGCCGCCACCGGGAAGAGCGGAATCGCGAAGCGCCAGAAGCCGTAGGTGCCCATCTTCAGCATCACGCCGGCAAGAATCATGGAGCCCGCCACCGGCGCCTGGACGTGCGCGTCCGGCAACCAGGTGTGCACCGGCCACATGGGGACCTTGATGGCGAACGCCAGCGCGAACGCGGCGAACATCCACGGCCCGTAGGTGTGCAGCGTCGCGGCCAGGCCCGACAGGCCCGCGCAGGCGCCCTCCGGCCCGCTGCTGCACGCGGCCAGCTGCTGATTGGCGGCGAGCAGGTTGTTGTAGAGCGTGCCGTAGTCGAACGAGCGCACGCCCGGGCCACCGCTGATGAAGTACACGGCCACGATGGCCACCAGCATCAGCAGCGAGCCGACCAGCGTGTAGAGGAAGAACTTCACCGCCGCCATGCGCCGGTCTTCCGCGCCCCACACACCCACCATCAGGTACATGGGGATGAGCATGGCCTCGAAGAAGATGTAGAAGAGCAGGACGTCCATCGACGCCAGCGCGCCCAGCATCGTCGTCTGGAGCACCAGCAGCGCCAGGTGGAACTCCTTGATGCGGTGCTGGATGTACGTGGTGGAGGCGAGCACCACCAGCGGGCCCAGGAACACCGTCAGGAGCAGCAGGCTCACGGCCAGGCCGTCCACGCCCAGGTGGTAGCTCATCCCGAACTGCTGGAACCACGGGACGCGGTACTCCATCTGGAACTCCGCGCCCGACGGGTCGAAGCGGAAGTACGCCCAGACGCCGAACACCAGGTCCAGCAGCATGCCCACGAACGTGATGGCGCGGACCTGCCCGTGCTCGGAGGCCGGCAGGGCCAGCACCAGCGCCGCGAACACGAGCGGCAGGTAGATGACGACGTTCAACAGGTGGGTGTCGAAGAAGCTCATGAAAGCACCTGCACGAGGGCGTAGACCGCGCCGCCCAGGATGGCGAGCGCCATGATGGCGGCGTAGGCCTGCGCGTCACCCGTCTGGAGCCGGCGCAGCCCGAGGCCCACCTTCTCCGTGACGTACGCGGTGCCTCGCACCAGCACCGTGTCGATGACGAGCGCGTCCACCACGCGGAAGAGGATGAAGGCCATGAACTTCACCGGCCGGATGAGGATGAACTCGTAGAGCTCGTCCACGTAGAACTTGTTGAGCGCCGTGCGGCGCACCGCGCGCGCGAAGGCCGGCACGGGCTGACCCACCCGCGACGGGAAGAACTTCAGGTACGCGAAGGCCGCCGCGCCGCCGCCCAGCAGCGCCCACATCCACGCGAAGGCGTAGTCGCCGACGCCGGGCACGCTGGTGTCCAGCTTCACCGTCTCCGCCACGCGGGCCACCGTCTCCGCCGGGCGCAGCACCGGGGACAGGAAGTTCTCGAACACCGGCTGCGTCCCGCCGCCCGTGCGGGGCATCAGCGGCAGGGCGTAGACGAACGTGATGAAGGCGAGGAACGCCAGGATGACCAGCGGCAGCGTCATGTGCCACGCGCTCTCATGGGCGTGCGCCAGCTTCGCCTCCGGGGACCGCTTGCCCGTGAAGGTCAGCAGGTAGACGCGCGACATGTAGAACGCCGTGGACGCGGTGATGAGCAGGCCCAGCACGTAGACGAAGCCGGACACCCACTCCAGGCCGTGCAGGTGGTTGTGGTGCACGCCGTGGAAGATGGCGTCCTTGGAGAAGAAGCCGGACATGATGGGGAAGATGCCCGTGATGGCCAGCGTGGAGATGAGGAACGTGGCGTGCGTCCACTTCATCTCCTTCCACAGGCCGCCCAGCTTCTTGATGTCCGTCTCGTCCCCGTTGCCGTGCATCACGCTGCCGGCGCCCAGGAAGAGGCAGGCCTTGAAGAACGCGTGCGTCATCAGGTGCATCGCGGCGGCCCAGAAGACGCCCATGCCCACGCCCATGAACATGATGCCCAGCTGGGACACCGTGGAGTAGGCGAGCACCTTCTTGATGTCGTCCTGCGCGAACGCGATGAGCGCCGCCAGCAGCGACGTGAGCGCGCCCACGATGGCGATGGTCGCCATGGCGGTGGGGGAGAGCACCAGCAGCGCGCTCATGCGGCAGAAGAGGTACACGCCCGCGGTCACCATCGTGGCGGCGTGGATGAGCGCGGACACCGGCGTCGGGCCGGCCATCGCGTCCGGCAGCCAGACGTACAGCGGCAGCTGCGCGCTCTTGCCCGCGGCGCCCAGGAGGAAGAGCAGCATGATGGACGTCATCACGCCGCCGAAGGTGTAGCCGGACAGCGGCCCGGACTCGATGGGCGTGGCCAGGGACACCGCGCCGCCCGTGCCTTCCGGCAGGGCCAGGGCCAGCTTCTCCAGGCCCTTGAAGGTGACGGGGCCCTTCTCGGAGATGCCCTGCTCGTAGCGCGCCCGGCTGCTGCCCGCGGCGTTGTAGTCGCGCGCGTCCGCCTGGCGGTTGAAGGCGCTCACCGTGAGGATGAGCAGGAACGTGGCGATGAGGAACGCGAAGTCACCGATGCGGTTGGTGACGAACGCCTTGCGGCCCGCCCACGCCTTCGCGCTGTCCGTGTACCAGAAGCCGATGAGCAGGTAGCTGGCCATGCCGACGCCCTCCCAGCCCACGAAGAGCAGGACCAGGTTGTCGGCCATCACCAGCGTGAGCATCGCGGCGACGAAGAGGTTCAGGTACGCGAAGAAGCGCCAGTACCCGTCGTCGTGCTCCATGTAGCTGGTGGAGTACAGGTGGATGAGGAAGCCGACGCCCGTGATGATGAGCAGCAGGATGCCCGACAGGTGGTCCACCAGCAGGCCGAAGTTCACCCGGAAGTCACCCGCGGCGAACCACGTCCCGTAGTCGTGCGCGATGGCGTAGCGGATGGTGTCCCGCTCGATGCCGAACGGGTTGGGCATGCTGACCACGCGCCCGGCCGCCGCGTCGCTGGTGGCCCAGAAGGCCAGCACGCTCAGCACGAAGGCGCCGGCGATGGCGGAGCACGCCACCAGGTGCACGTTGGCCCGGCCCAGCCACTTGCCGAACACGCCGCACACGAACGCGCCCAAAAGCGGCAGCAGGATGATCAACCCCAGGGAGGGTGCGAACACCTCCGGGGGGATGGGTGCCGTTCTGAAGAATTCGACGATTCCGTCCATGGATGGGCTCAGGGGTGACGGGGCGTTAGTGCTTCATCGTCCGGATGTCGTCGACGTTCACGGAGCCGCGACTGCGGAAGACCGCGATGACGATGGCCAGACCGATGGCCGCTTCCGCGGCCGCCACGGCGATGACGAAGAAGGCGGACACGTGCCCGGTGCCCTCGCCGTGCATGCGCGAGAAGGCCAGGAACGTCAGGTTGACCGCGTTGAGCATCAGCTCCACGCACATGAAGACGACCAGCGCGTTGGTACGCACCAGCACGCCGAACATGCCCATGCAGAAGAGGGCCGCGGCCAGCAGGAGGTAGTAGGTGATGGGGACCATTGGGTTGTCCGGAAGAGGCGCTGGAGGTCAGATGCGGGACTTGGCCACCACCACCGCGCCCACCATGGCCACCAGCAGGAGCAGGCTGACCGCTTCGAACGGCAGCAGCCAGGTGGTGAAGATGGACTGGCCAATGGCCGCCATGGTGCCGAACGCCGCCTGGCCCTTCGCGTCGAACGTCGCGGGCTGCGCGTCCATGCGGCCCAGCGTCACGCCCAGCACGGCCAGCAGGCCCACCGCGGAGGCGCCGCCCAAGAGGCGCGTCACCGTGGGCTTGCCGCGGTGGGGCGCGTCCCCCAGGTTGAGCAGCATGATGACGAAGAGGAAGAGCACCATGATGGCGCCCGCGTACACGAGCACCTGCATCACGGCGACCGTGTGCGCCCAGAGCAGCACGTAGATGCCGGCCAGGAAGAAGAACGTCGACACCAGGGCCATGGCGGAGTTGATGGGGCTCCGCGCGGTGATGACCAGCCCCGCCGACAGCAGCGTCATGACGGCGAAGACGCCGAAGAGGACCAATTCGATGTTCAAGACCAGTCTCCGAAGGAACCCCAGGGGTGGTCACCGTACGGGCAGCGGTGCTCCCGAACGTGAGCCTCGAACTCGTCCCGGAACCGCATGAGGAAGGAGTGCGTGGGCAGCGCCGCCGCGTCACCGAGCGCGCAGATGGTGTTGCCCAAGCCGATGGGCGGGTAGGGCGCGATGGAGGAGGCGACGTTCGACAGCATGTCGATGTCGCTCATCTCCGCGCGGCCTTCCTCGATCTTGCGCAGCAGGCGCGTCTGCCAGGGCGTGCCCTCGCGGCACGGCGTGCACTGGCCGCAGGACTCTTCCGCGTAGAAGCGGGCCACGCGCCAGAGGCTGCGCACCATGCAGGTGGCGTCGTCCATCACGATGACGCCGCCGGAGCCGGCCATCGTCTGCTTCATCTTCAGCGCCTCGAACTCCAGCGCCACGTCCAGCTCGTCCGCGCCCAGCACCGGCGCCGAGGAGCCGCCCGGGATGACCGCCTTGACCTTGCGGCCCTTGGGCATGCCCTGGCCGTACTTGTCGTCGTGGATCAGCTCCAGGATGGTGGTGTGCATCCCCACCTCGTAGACGCCGGGGCGGTTCACGGAGCCGGACAGGCAGACCAGGTGCGTACCGCCGGACTTGTCCGTGCCCAGCTTCGCGTACCACTCCGCGCCCTTGGCGAGGATGGGCGGCACGCTGGCGAGCGTCTCCACGTTGTTCACCACCGTGGGGGAGCCGAACAGGCCCACCACCGCGGGGAAGGGGGGCTTCAGGCGGGGCCAGCCCTTCTTTCCCTCCAGGGACTCCAGGAGCGCCGTCTCCTCGCCGCAGATGTACGCGCCCGCGCCGCGGACGAGGAAGCAGTCGAGCGCGAAGCCCTCCTTGCCCATCAGCGACTTGCCGAAGATGCCGGCCTTGTAGGCCTCATCGATGGCGGCCTGGGTGCGCTCCGCCTGGAACTTGAACTCGCCGCGCAGGTACACGTAGCAGGTGTGCACGCCCAGCGCGTACGACGCGATGGCGATGCCCTCCAGCATCATGTGCGGGTCGTTCTCCAGGATGTAGCGGTCCTTGAAGGTGCCCGGCTCGGACTCGTCGCCGTTGACGGCGAGGTACTTGGGCTTGGGGCTGTCCTTGGGCACGAAGCTCCACTTCATGCCCGTGGGGAAGCCCGCGCCGCCGCGACCGCGCAGGTTGGACTTCTTCACCTCGTCGATGATGGCGGCGGGCTCCATGGAGAGCGCGCGCTTGAGCCCGTCATAGCCACCGCGCGACCGGTAGCTGTCGAGGGTCCAGGACTGGGGCTTGCCCCAGGCCGCCGAGATGACGGGTTCGACCGCCTTTGCCGTAGAGGCCATGGATGAACGTCCTAGGAAAGCGAGGGGGAGGAGGGGCGACTCACGACAGCCGGGCCAGGATGGCGTCCAGCTTCGCCTGGGTCAGGCGCTCGTGGTGATCCTCGTTGATCTGCAGGCAGGGCGCCGTCCCGCAGGACGCCAGGCACTCGGTCTCGCGCAGGGTGAACTTGTCGTTCGTCTCCCCGGCGGTCAGGCCCAGCTTCTGCTCCAGGTACGCGAGCATCTTCTCCGCGCCCCAGAGGGAACAGGACAGGTTCGTGCAGACGTCGATGACGTACTTGCCCGGCTTCTTGAGGTGGTACATCACGTAGAAGCTGGCGACCTCGTAGGCGCGCTCCGGCGTGACCTCCAGATTCTTCGCCACCAGCCGAAGACCTTCAGGAGGCAACCACCCCTTGAGGTCCTGCAGCAGGCGCAGCGCGGGAAGCATGCCGGCGCTTTTGCGATCAGAGGGGTAGTGCGAGAGGATTTCCGCGATCCCCGCGTCGAACTTCTTCTGCTCTTCAGGAGTGAACAGGGGCTCCGCCATGGCGGGCCGTACGTATTGCCGCAATGGCTTCGTTGTCAACATAAACCCTCGGCGGTACACTGGACCGCCATCAGCAAATTATTGAGCGATTTCAACCCCTTGTTATGAGCTTGGACCCTGCGGACCAGCGGCAGCACCCTCGTGTCCCCACCATCCTCCGGGTGGACTACGCCCATGGCCGGCCGCTGCGGGACGTGACGGAAAACCTCTCCGCCGGGGGCTTCTTCGTCCAGACCGAGCAGCTCTTCGCGGTGGGGGACGAGCTTCGGCTTGCACTTTCTTTCCCGGGACTGCTGGATCCGGTAGAAGTCGCCGGAATCGTGGCGTGGGTGCGCCTGGCGGCTCCCGATCAGCCGGGAGGCGTGGGCATCCGTGTGGAGAGCGAGCAGGACCGGCGGCGACTGGGTGACATCTTGAGTGCGGCGGGACCCAACGACAGCGCGGTGACCCCTTCGGAGCAGGACGGGTACCGTGTGCTCATCGTCGAGGACAACCCCCACATCATCGAGATGTACAGCTACGTGCTGAAGAAGCTGGCGAGCAACGACCTGCACGGCAAGGTGCCGCTGGAGGTCCACTTCGCGCCGGACGGGCACCACGCCCTGCTGCGGCTGCGCGAGGACCGCTTCAGCCTGGTGATGCTGGACCTCTACATGCCGGTGATGGACGGCTTCGCCCTGGTGGAGCGCATCCGGGAGGAAGAGGAGCTCAAGGGCATCCCGGTCATCGCCATCTCCGCGGGCGGCAAGGAGGCCCAGGAGCGGGCGATGCAGCTGGGGGTGGACATCTACCTGCGCAAGCCCGTGCGGTTCGTGGAAGTCCTGGAGACGGTGAAGCAGCTGCTTCGCATCCGGTAGTTCAACGCACCAGACGTTGATGCGCCGGGCGGGTGCCGCGTAGAGTCCGCGCACCCATGACGAAGCCCGCCATCCATCGTGACACCGTCAGTGGCGAGGCGCTGCTCATCCTGCAGAATCTGCGGGAGAACGGCCGCCTGGGACGCTCGAACAAGCTGGCCGACGTGAAGGCCGCCCTCGAACCGTCCGTCTCGCTGGAGTTCGACAGCTACTTCTTCTTCCTGCGCAAGTTCCACTACATCGCCATGGACCGCGAGGCCCAGCTCAAGCTCACCGAACAGGGCGAGCGGGTGGTGGAGGGGGACCTGCAGGACCGCTTCGCGTCGGAGGTCGACGACTTCTTCGCGGATCAGCTCCTGCCGGCGGAGGACGCCACGCACATCGGCCGTCCGCTGGACGAGGACGAGCCGATGAGCGTCCCGCCGCCGCCGCCGGAGCTGCTGCTGGACGAGGCGGAGGTGGACGGCTCGTCCGCCCAGGCCCAGTCCCAGGTCGGG
Source organism: Corallococcus macrosporus (assembly GCF_017302985.1). Classification (NCBI taxonomy): domain Bacteria; kingdom Pseudomonadati; phylum Myxococcota; class Myxococcia; order Myxococcales; family Myxococcaceae; genus Corallococcus; species Corallococcus macrosporus. Next base: position 1,094,263 of record NZ_JAFIMU010000007.1, on the reverse strand, counting down.
CCGCCGCCCGTGCCGCCGTCCCGCACGCACCGCGTGGCGATGCCCGCACTGGATCTGGCGCAGGCCGCGACCCAGATGCAGCCCGCCGCGGCCGCGCCCATCGCGCCGCCGCAGCCGCAGCCGGCCTCCCGCCAGGAAGGTCCGGCGGAAGGGCGCCGGGAGACCTTCATCGGGCTGCCGCCGACGCCCGCCCCGGTGCCCCAGTCCGTCGTGGTGACCGCGCCGGTTCCCAGCGCGTCCCAGCCGCTCATCATCACCCCTCCGCTCTCCGCCGCGCCCGCTCCGATGCCCCCTCCCGCCTCCACGCCCGCTCCCGCAGCCCCGGTCCCCAATGCCGCCGCCGCTGCCGCCGCGAAGGGCACCAGCGACCTGGACCTGCGCTACCAGAAGTTCGACCCCATCGGCACGGGGCCGCTGGGCACGGTCTTCAAGGGCCGCTACAACGCCCTGGGGCTGGACATCTGCATCAAGGAGCTGAAGGACATCTTCGGCTACTTCTCCTTCCTGCAGCGCGGTGAGGTCCTCAAGCGTCTGAAGAAGGAGCTGTGCGCGCAGGCGCAGGTGCGCCACCCGGGCGTGGTGCAGATCATCGACCAGAACGTGGACTCGGCGCGGCCCTACTTCGTGGTGGAGCTGATGCGCGGCAGCCTGAAGGAGCGGCTGGAGGCCTCCGGCGGCAAGGGCATCGACGTGCCGCACGCGCTGCGCACGTTCCTGCAGCTGGCGTACGGCCTGAGGGCCGCGCACGCCGCGGGGCTCACGCACCACAACATCAAGCCGGAGAACGTCCTCTTCGACGCGTACGGCAACGCGAAGCTCGCCGACTTCGGCATGAGCCGCGTGGTGGAGGTGGACGCGACGAAGGGCATGCCCCAGGTGTTCGTGGGCACGGGCGGCATGGTCTACATGGCGCCGGAGCTGATGAACAAGGGCACCCAGGAGCCGGGCCCCTCCGCGGACGTGTACGCGCTGGGCATCCTGCTCTACGAGATGTTCACCGGGCAGATTCCGGGCCGCCGCTCGCCGCTGCCCTCGGAGGTGAACCCGGAGGCGCCCAGCGGGTTGGATCAGCTCTTCGACAAGGCCACGCAGGACCGGCGCGAGCAGCGCTACCCGGACGTGGACGCGATGCTGGCGGACTTCTACAAGGCGTTCCCGGAGCGCGAGTACCTGGATCGCGGCTCGCTCATCCTGTCGTCGGATCCGCAGGAGTAGCCGGCCCACCGGGCGGGCGGGCCTCCCTCCTCGAGGCTCGCCCGGTCCCGCGCGGACCTGTCAGACTGCGGCGCGCCCATGACCACGCGCCCTCCCGACAGCGTCCTCCTCACCGTCACCGGAAGGGACGGCCCCGACACCACCGCCCGCCTCACCGGCCTGCTCGCGAAAGCGGGCGCGGAGCTGCTCGACGTGGAGCAGGTGGTGGTGCACGGCCTGCTCACCCTGGCCCTCTGGGTGCGCGTGCCGGGCGGTGAGGCCCTTCAAGGACTCCCCGAGCTGGCCCGCGAGCTGGGCGTCACGGTGGACGTGCGCGCCATGCCCCCGGCCTCTCCGGAATCAGGGCCGGAGCCGCTGCGCTACGTCGTCACCGCGACGGGCAAGGCGCTGGGCGTGCGCGACGTGCACGCGCTGACGCAGGAGCTGGTGGCGGGGAAGGCGCGCGTGGAGCGCATCACCCGGCTGAGCGAGACGCCGCTCGCGGCAGTGGAGCTGCATGTCACGCTGCCCGCGGACGCGGACCCCACTGCGCTCAAGCGCGCGCTCCTGGCGCTGTCCATGGCGAGCCCCACGTTCGACGTGGCCCTCCAGCGCGAGAGCCTCTACCGGCGCGGCAAGCGCATGGTGGTGATGGACATGGACTCCACGCTCATCCGCATCGAGGTCATCGACGAGCTGGCGCGGGCGTACGGCGTCCACGCGAAGGTGGCCGCCATCACCGAGCGCGCGATGCACGGGGAGATGGACTACGACGAGTCCCTGCGCCAGCGCGTGGCGCTGCTGGCCGGGCTGGACGCGCGCGTGCTGCACGACCTGGCCGCGAACCTGCCGCTCACCGAAGGGGCGGAGACGCTCATCCGCGTGCTCCGGCGCCTGGGCTACCGCACCGCGGTCATCAGCGGCGGCTTCTCCGTGGCGGCGGAGGCGCTGCAGAAGCGGCTGGGCATCGACTTCGCGTACTCCAACGCGCTGGAGGTGCAGGACGGGAAGCTCACCGGGAGGACCGTGGGCACCATCGTCAACGCGCGCCGCAAGGCGGAGCTGCTGGAGACGCTGGCGAAGCAGGAGGGCATCCTGCTGGAGCAGGTCATCGCCGTGGGCGACGGGGCCAATGACCTGCTGATGCTGGAGAAGGCGGGCCTGGGCATCGCCTTCCGCGCCAAGCCGAAGCTGCGCGAGGCCGCTGACACGTCCATCTCCGCCGGCGGGCTGGACACCATCCTCACGCTGCTGGGGCTCACCGCGCGCGAGCTGCGCGAGGTGGGCTGAACGTCAGACGCGCATTCGCGCGGCCAGCTCGCGCTGCTGGACGGCGCCCTTCTCGAAGACGAGCTCCAGCAGGGCGCGCAGGATCTTCGAGCTCTTCTCCTGGTTCTGCTGCACCGTCTGCAGCCGGGCCAGGTCCTCCTCGGTCCACTCGGACGTGGGCGAGCCGCCCGCGAGGATTTCATCCAGGATGTCCGAGGCGCTGGAGCCCGCGGCGGCAGCGGCGGCGGGCGCGGCGGCCGCGCGCGCAGCAGGGGCGGGCGCGGCGGCGGCCGGCGCGGCGTTCGGGTCGACGATGTCGCTGATGCGTTTGACGACCGTCTTGCCGCTCATGTCGACGACCTTGAACTCCTCCTCCTCCGGGAGCTCGCCCGCGTCCTGCTGCTTGTTCGTGTCGGGCTTGAAGCGCTTCTTCTCCACCGGCTCCTGGCCGCGGTAGTGGCGCAGGATGGCGTGCTCGATTTCACGGTCGCCCGCCACCATGGGCACCACGCGGGCGCGGCTGCGCGCGGCGACCTGATCCAACGTGGCCAGGTCCGTGGGGTCGGACATGGCCAGCACCAGCGTCTTCCCGTTGTCCTTGAGCTGCACGGGGAAGATGCCCTTCTGCTCGGCGAGCCCCACGTCCACGCGCGCGAGCGCCGCCGCGTCCTTCGTCAGGTTGCCCAGCTGCACGCGGGGCATTCCCAATCCCTGGCAGATGGCCTGGGTGATGGTCTCCTCGGAGGCCAGGCCCAGGTCCGCGACGACGCGCGACACGCGACCGCCCCACTGGTCCAGCGACGCGAGCGCGCTGCGTAGCTGCAACTCGTCGATGACGCGCGCCTTGACGAGGATGTCCGCGATGCGATTCCGGGAAGGGGGAGCCATGGGGTGGGGATTCTAGCGTCTGATGGCGCGGACGCTCAGTCCACGTCACCGAACACGCCTTGAGAGCAAGGAGGCTTGCCCCATGCAGCCCTTCGCGGACGCCGCCACCCAGCTGTGCCCCTACTGCGGTGAGGAGGTCGAAGTCGACGTCGACTCGCTGGGCGCTTCCACCGAGTCCTACGTGGAGGACTGCCCCGTCTGCTGCCGCCCCTGGCAGGTGCGCGTCACCCGGGACGACGACGGCGCCAGTGTCATGCTGGGCCGCGACGACGACTGAAGTCCCGCGCGGCGGCCTCCTGGCAGGAGGGCAGGCGGGCGGGCGTGAGGGGCCGTTCCAGGGCCTCCAGGACGGTGGGGGCCGTTCCTTGACACGTCCCGAACCATGGTTCTCTTGAGTCTTGTAAGGCGCTGCCGGGCACCCCCGAACGACACAACGGGGCCCCGGACGCCGACTCAACAACGACTGTGAACCCGCACAACGTGCGTCCGATGGGACGACACGCTCAGGAGAAGACCATGCTGAACGCCCGCTATCCCTTCAACAACGCCGCCATCACCCACCCGCTGCTGCGCGACTTCGACTTCCTGTTCCGCGAGCTGGGCGTGCGCAACGACGCCGAGCGCACCGTCACGCCCGCGGCGGACATCCTGGAGGCCGAGTCCGGCATCACGCTGCGCGTGGACCTGCCCGGCCACGACGCCAAGTCCATCCAGGTGAAGGTGGAGGACGGCGTGCTGACCGTGCGCTCCGAGCGCAAGGCGGAAGACGTTCCGGAAGGCAGCACCCTGCGCCGCCAGGAGCGCGCCTCGGGCGTCTACGCGCGCCAGTTCCGCCTGCCTGACACGGTGGATGCCACCCGCGTGGAGGCCCGCTACGACAATGGCGTGCTCACCCTCACCCTGCCGCGCCGCGAGGAGACCAAGCCCCGCGTCGTCGAGGTGAAGGTCCAGGGTTGATGCGCGTGCATCAACTCCCCATCAGGGAGGCCGCTGCCCTCGCTGAGACGAGGCGCGGCGACTCCCGCAAGCAGTCTTACGACCCGAGGGCTTCCGCGGTGGCCGGCGGAAGCCCCCGCCTTGTTACTTGCGAGCAGCGCTGGTGTTGAGCGCCAGCGGAACCCGGAACAGCTCCATCACCTGCGTCACGTCCAGCGGCTTGGCCAGACACGCCACCGCGCCGGCCTGCTTGGACTGCTCCACCACGTCGGGCGTGTGATTGCTCGTCATGGTGATGAGGCGCACGCCCTCCATCTGCTTGCGCGCGCGGATGCGCTTGCAGACCTCGATGCCGTCGATGTCCGGCATGTTGAGGTCGATGATCATCCCGTGCGGCTTCTGCTCGGAGACGAGCAGCAGGGCCTCCACGCCGCTCGTCGTCGTCTGGAGCTCCACCTGGTTCGCGTGCGGCTTGAAGGCGCGCTTGATGGCGTCCAGCACCGGCCGCTCGTCGTCCACGACCAGCAGGCGCACCGTGCTGCTGCCCAGCTCCTCGGGCACGGGCATCTGGTGGGTGACCAGGAAGGTGCGCAGGTCGGTCGAACGCACGCGGCGGTGGCCACCCGGAGTCCGGAAGGCCATCAGGATGCCGCGGTCGATCCACTTGCTCACCGTCGACGGGTCCACCTGAAGCAACCGACTGATGTCGTGCGTCGTGTAGAGCTGGTCCGTCATCGCCGTACTCCCCTCGGACTGCATCGTTCCACTAGCCATGGAAATAAACACCTACCTTGAATGCGGGGTTTGATCAACCCACCCTACGACGTGCTGCGTTTACCTGTGCTTCGCATCAGACCCACGGCGTCGTCCCAACGGCCACTGGCACGGAGGCACAGCTCGACCAGCTCACGGGCGGCTCCGTGACCGCCCACGTTCTGCGTAACGAAGTCCGCTTCCTGGCGCACCTCTGGAACGGCATCCGCGGGACAGGCGGAAAGCCCGGAGAGCGACATGGGGTCCAGGTCGTTGAGGTCGTCTCCCATATACGCGCACTGATTCGCGGGTATCTGGAGTTGGGCGAGCAATTCCTGGAGAGCGGGACCCTTCTCCTTGCGGCCCTGGAAGATGGCGGCGAGACCCAATTCCCGGCCCCGCGCTTCGACGATGCGGGAGGTGCGCGCGGTGAGGATGGCGGCGGGCAGGCCCACCAGCCGGGCCATGACGAGCGCATGGCCGTCCTTCACGTTGAAGCGCTTCATCACCTCGCCGTTGTCGCCGTAGTACAGCGCGCCGTCGGTGAGGACGCCATCCACGTCGAACACGAGCAATCGCACTCGCGACGCACGGGACGTCAGCTCTTCCTTGCCCGGCTTGGAAGGCGCTTCCGTCTGCATGGCCTCCTCACCTTTCGCGTCCATCAACTGGCTTCGTGACCCAGCGCGCGGCGGATGCTGAGCACATCTCGTACCACGTCCTCGAACATCTGGGGATTGAGCGAGCACGGACCGTCACACAGGGCACGGTCGGGGTCTTCGTGGACTTCTGTGAATAAAGCGTCAATCCCGGCGGCAGCGGCGCTCCGGGCGAGCAGCGAGACGAACCTGCGCTCGCCGCCTGTCTTGCCGTCGCTGGAGGAGGGGAGCTGGACGGCGTGGGTCGCGTCCATGCACACGACGAGGCCGGCCTCGCGCATCTGGGCGAAGCCGCGCATGTCCACGACGAGGTTGTTGTAGCCGAAGGACGAGCCCCGCTCGGTGACGAGGATGTTGGGGTTGCCCGCCTCCACGGCCTTCTTCGCCGAGTGGACGATGTCCTTGGGGGCGACGAACTGTCCCTTCTTCAAGTTCACCCCCTTGCCCGAGCGGGCCACCGCCTCCACAAGGTCCGTCTGGCGGCAGAGGAAGGCGGGTATCTGGATGATATCCACGACTTCTGCGGCAGGCCCGACGTGGCTGGTTTCATGGACGTCCGTGAGAACGGGCACGCCCACCTCCCGGCGGATGCGGTCCAGGATTCTCAGACCTTCTTTCAAACCCGGGCCGCGGAAGGACTTGCCGCTGGTCCGGTTGGCCTTGTCATAGGAACATTTGAAGGCATACGGGACGCCCAGCCGGGCGGTGATGCCCTTGAGGAGGTGGGCGTGGCGCAGCGCCATCTCCTCGGACTCGATGCTGTCCGGGCCGGCGATGACGAAGAGGCGCTGGCCGGGGCCGACCTTGTGGCCGCACAGCTCGATGGAGGGGGTGTTGCTCATGAGCGCACCGGGGCGGTCCGGGTGGCGTCGCGCTGGGCGAGCGCCGCGCCGATGAAGCCGGAGAACAGCGGGTGGGGGGCGAAGGGCTTGCTCTTGAACTCGGGATGGAACTGGCAGCCGACGAAGTACGGGTGGTCCGCCAGCTCAATCATCTCCACCAGGTTCAGCTCCGGGTTGTGGCCGGAGATGACGAGCCCGGCCTCCTGGAGACGGCCACGGTAGGCGTTGTTGACCTCGTAGCGGTGGCGGTGGCGCTCCTGGATGGAGTCGTTGGCGTAGAGCTTGTGCGCGACGGTGCCGGGCTTGAGCGCGCACGCGTAGCTGCCCAGGCGCATGGTGCCGCCCTTGTCCTGCACCTTCACCTGGCTCTCCATGAGCGTCACCACCGGGTGCGCGGTGTGCTCGTCGAACTCCAGGCTGTTGGCGCCCTTCAAGCCCAGCACGGTGCGGCTGAACTCCACCACGGCCATCTGGAGGCCCAGGCAGATGCCGAAGAAGGGGAGCTTGTTCTCGCGCGCGTAGCGGACCGCGGCGATCTTCCCCTCCGTGCCGCGCACGCCGAAGCCGCCGGGCACGAGCACCGCGTCCACGCCCTCGAGCGTCTTCTCCGGTCCCTGCGCCTCCACGTCCTGGCTGTCCACGAAGCGCAGCTTCACGCGCACGTCGTTGGCGATGCCGCCGTGGAGCAGGGACTCGTTGAGGCTCTTGTAGCTCTCCGTGAGGTTCACGTACTTGCCCACGATGGCGACGGTGACTTCGCCGCGCGCGGGCTCGTAGATCTTCCGGACGATGGTCTCCCACTTCTCCAGGTGGGGCGCGCGGCTCCAGATGTTGAGCACCTCCGCCAGCCGCTCATCCAGGCCCTGGCGGTGCAGTTCCAGGGGCAGCTCGTAGATGCTGCGCACGTCCGGGGACGTGAACACGTTGCCGTTGTCCACGTTGCAGAACATGGCGATCTTGTCCTTCAGCTCGCGCGAAATCTCCCGGTCCGTGCGGCACAGGAGGAAGTCCGGCTGGATGCCGATTTCGCGCAGCTTCATCACCGAGTGCTGCGTGGGCTTGGTCTTCACCTCACCCGCGGCGCCGATGTACGGCAGCAGCGTCAGGTGGATGTAGACGGCGTTCTGGCTGCCCACGTCGTAGCGCATCTGGCGGATGGCCTCGAGGAAGGGCAGGGACTCGATGTCGCCCACCGTGCCGCCGACCTCCACGATGACGACGTCCACGTCCTGGGCGGCCTGGCGGATGCTGGCCTTGATCTCATCCGTGACGTGCGGAATCACCTGGACCGTCTTGCCCAGGTACTCACCCCGGCGTTCCTTGGTGATGACCGCGTTGTAGATGCGGCCGGAGGTGAAGTTGTTGAGGCGGCTCATCCGGGCGTGGGTGAACCGCTCGTAGTGGCCCAGGTCCATGTCGGTCTCGCCACCGTCCTCGGTGACGAACACTTCGCCGTGCTGGAAGGGGCTCATCGTGCCCGGATCCACGTTGATGTAGGGATCCAGCTTGATGAGGGTGATGTCCAGCCCGCGGTTCTCGAGGAGGGCGCCAATGGATGCGGAGGCCAGTCCCTTCCCCAGCGAGCTGACCACGCCGCCCGTCACGAAGATGAACTTGGTTTTCTTGGAGCGCATGTCCCTTCCTGCCAAGAGGGCCAGGGGGCGTCAAATATTCTCTGACGGCTGGACGCTCGGCTGGCCCGACCCGCAGGGTCAGCCCTTCACTGCGCGTCCCAACCGCCGGGACGGGCGACCGCGAACTGCTGGGCGGTGGGCTGGCCCACGCGGAAGTGCCGCAGGTCGCACCCCCGGCAGCTCCAGCCTTCCCAGCCTTTCTTGACGACCTGGTGAAGGCAGGCGTCGTAGTTGGGACAAAAAAGGTTGCGCTGGTCGTCCACCGTCTCTTCGTCACGGAGGGCGGAAGGCAGAGGGATGGGGCACGGTGTGATGGACACGGCAGTTCTCCTGCAGTCGACCCCGACGGTCGTGGATGTGCTTCCCCCCGGCGGCCACGAACCGGTGGGTGGACAGGACATTCCCGGTAGGAAAGGGGACGAAAAAAGTCGCCCCCGCCGGCAAAGGCAGGGGCGACTCGTTACCGCGGGCGTCACTTCCGCCGGGGACAACCTGCGTTAGCAGGCCACCGCGACGGAGGTGGACGCCTTGATCTTGCTGTCGTTCAAGGCATCACCTCCTTTCTTGCGGCAGCAGAGATAATGCGCGGCCCCATTTCTCGCCACGCAGATGGTGGGGTGGGAGAGGGTCGTCCGGGGAACGAGCGTTCAGGCGGCGACGACCTGACGCTCCACGAGGCGGCGGTACAGGCCGTCCTGCGTCATGAGGGTGGCGTGGGTGCCGCTCTGCACCACGCGGCCGTGCTCCAGCACCAGCACGCGCTGGGCGTTGGCCACGGTGGACAGGCGGTGGGCGATGATGAGCGTGGTGCGGCCCTGCATCAGCCGGTCCAGGGCGTCCTTGACCAGGTGCTCGCTCTCCGCGTCCAGGGCGCTGGTGGCCTCATCCAAGATGAGGATGCGCGGGTCCTTGAGCACGGCGCGCGCGATGGCCACGCGCTGCTTCTGGCCGCCGGACAGCTGCACGCCGCGCTCGCCCACCTCCGTGCGGTAGCCGTCCGGGAAGCGCTGGATGAAGTCGTGCGCGTTGGCGGCCCGGGCGGCGGCCTCCACCTCCGCGTCGGTGGCGTCCGGGCGGCCGTAGCGGATGTTGTCCGCGATGGAGCAGGAGAAGAGCAGGGGCTCCTGGGCGACCATGCCCACGTGGCGCCGCAGCCAGCTGGGGTCCAGGGACGGCAGGGGCCGGCCGTCCAGCAGCAGCTGGCCCTGGAGCGGATCATAGAAGCGCGACAGGAGGGCGGCGAGGGTGGACTTGCCCGCGCCGGAGGAGCCCACCACGGCGACGACCTCGCCGGCCTTGAGCGTGAGGTCGATGCCCTGGAGCACCGGCACGTCCGGGCGCGTGGGGTAGGCGAAGTGCACGTCGCGCAGCTCCACGCGGCCCTCGACGGTGGCGGGGCGCTCGCCCTCGGTGGCGGGGATGGCGGGCGTGCGGTCCATCAATTCGAAGACGCGCTCGGCGGCGCCAGACGCGCGCATGAAGTCCGCCCAGAGGTCCGCCAGCGAGCCCAGGGAGACGGCCACGAGCATGGTGTAGATGAGGAACGAGGTGAGGGCACCCACGGACAGCTCGCCGTTCACCACCAGCCGGCCGCCGTACCAGAAGACCACCACCGCGGAGATGTAGCCCGCGCTGGAGGCGCCGCCCATGAAGGCGGCGGACTGGCGCGCGCGGTGGCGGGCGACCTCGTAGGCGTGGCGCACGGTGCTGCCGTAGCGCGCGACCTCGGACGGCTCGGCCGCGAAGGAGCGCACGGTGCGCAGGCCGGACAGGCTCTCCTCGGCGACCTCGCTGGCCTTGGCGAGCGCGTCCTGCACGTTGCGCGACAGCCCGCGCACGCGCCGGCCGTAGACCATGCCGCCCACGGCGACGAGGGGCACGATGGCGAGCATCAGGAACGTGAGCGACGCGGAGGTGTAGAAGAGCAGCACGATGCCGCCCAGGGCCTGCACGGCGTTGCGCAGCCCCTGGGAGATGTTCACGCTCACCGTGTTCTGGAGCACGGTGGTGTCGGAGGCGAGCCGGCTGGTGAGCTCTCCGGTGCGGTGCGTGTCGAAGAAGGCCACCTCCTGGTCCATGAGGCTCCGGAAGAAGTCATGGCGCAGGCGCATGACCACGCGCTCACCGGCGGTGCTGAAGAGGTAGTAGCGCAGGGCGGTGGCGACGCCCTGGACCATGAAGACGGCCAGCATGACGAGCGCGGCCCTGTCGATGAGGTCGCGGTTCTTCGCGTTGAGGGCCTCGTCGATGAGGATGCGGACGCCCTGGGGGTACACGAGGCTGGCGCCGCTGCTGATGAGCAGGAAGACGGTGGCGAACAGCAGCGTGCCGACCTCTGGGCGGGCGAGGGCCAGCAGGCGGCGGACGGTGACCCCGGAGGAGCGGCGGGATGTCGGAGCGGTAACGGAGGGAGGCACCGCCGGAGCCTACTGGACTGTCGGGGGGCGTGCAGCCCGGACGGTGACGCAGGGCCGGGATGCAGGCGGGAGGCCCGGGTGGTATTCCAGGGTTTGTTCCATGCGAGGAGGGGCCATGGAGAAGCGCGTCTTCGGCAACACCGGGGTGGCGGTGCCCGTCATCGGACAGGGCACCTGGCAGATGGAGGAGGACGACGCGGAAGGGGCCATCCGCGCCCTGCGCGCCGGGCTGGACCTGGGGCTCACGCACCTGGACACCGCGGAGCTCTACGGCCACGGCCGCGTGGAGGAGACGCTGGTGGCCAAGGCCATCGCGGGCCGGCGCGACGAGGTGTACCTCGTCTCCAAGGTGATGCCCTCCAATGCGACGCGCCGGGGCACGGTGGCCGCCTGTGAGCGCAGCCTGAAGCGGCTGGGCACGGACCGGCTGGATTGCTACCTGCTGCACTGGCCCGGCTCGCACCCGCTGGAGGGCACGGTGGAGGCCTTCGAGGAGCTGGTGGCGGCCGGGAAGATCCGCTCCTGGGGGGTGAGCAACTTCGGGGTGGAGGACCTGGAGGAGGTGCTGGCGCTCGCGGGCAAGGGGCGCATCGCGTGCAACCAGGTGCTGTACCACCTGGAGGAGCGCGCCATCGAGCACGCGGTCGTCCCGTGGTGCGAGGCGCAGGGCGTGGCGGTGGTGGCCTACAGCCCGTTCGGCAACGGGCAGTTCCCGTCACCGACCAGCGCGGGCGGCAAGGTGCTGGCGTCCATCGCGAAGGCGCACGGCGTGACGCCCTTCCAGGTGGCGCTCCAGTTCCTCGTGCGCCGGCCGTCGGTGTTCGCCATCCCCAAGGCGAGCGACGCTGCGCACGTGCGCGACAACGCGAGCGCGGCCTCGCTGAAGCTCACGCAGGAGGAGCTCCAGCGCATCGACGCGGCCTTCCCCAAGGGCGACGAGCCGGACGAGCTGCCGGTCATCTGACGCCGGCGCGCTCGCGCATCACGGCCTCCACGCGGGCCACGTCCTCCGGCACGTCCACCGCCACGGTGCGCCAGTTCACGCTGGCGCAGCGGATGCGCAGGCCGTGCTCCAGGGCGCGCAACTGCTCCAGCTTCTCCGTCTCTTCCAGGGGCGTGGGCTGGAGCGTGGCGAGCTTCAGCAGCGTGTCCCGGCGGTAGCCGTAGAGGCCCAGGTGGGCCCAGCGGCGCACGGGGGTGCCGGGCTCGCGGGCGTGCGGCACCGCGGCGCGGCTGAAGTAGAGCGCGTCACCGTTGAGGGCGAGCACGGCCTTCACCACGTTGGGGTTGTCCACCTCCTCCGCCTCCAGGGGACGCACCAGGGTGCCCATGTGCACCGCGTCGTCCTGGAAGAGGTCCGCCAGCACCTTGAGTGCGGCGGGGTCCACGAGCGGTTCATCTCCCTGCACGTTCACCCACACGTCCACGTCCGGGCGGGCGCGGGCGACCTCCGCGATGCGGTCCGTGCCGGTGGGGCAGGCGGGGCTGGTCATCACCGCGCGGCCGCCGAAGCCCTCCACGACGTCGCGAATGCGCGCGTCATCGGTGGCCACCCACACCTCGTCGAAGGCGCTGGCTTCCTGACAGCGGCGCCAGACGTGTTCGACCATGGGAGTGCCGGCGATGAGGGCGAGCGGCTTGCCAGGGAAGCGGGTGCTGGCATGGCGGGCGGGGATGACGGCCACGGTGCGGGAGGCGGGCATGGGGCGGCATCTATCAGATTCAGGACGTCCCACTGCTTCCGGTAGACGGCTGTTGGCCCCACCCCTGGCCGGAAATAGGCACGTGCCTATTTTCCGGAGCGACATGAAGAAGGTCATCCACATCGTTGGCGCGCGTCCGAATTTCATGAAGGTGGCACCCATTCACCGGGCCATCTCCGCGCGCGGGTCCCTGCAGCAGCTCGTCATCCACACCGGCCAGCACTACGACGCGAAGATGAGCGACGTCTTCTTCGCGGACCTGGGGCTGCCTCCGCCTGAAATCCACCTGGGCATCGGCTCCGGGAGCCACGCCGAGCAGACGGCGAAGATGATGGTGGAGATGGAGAAGGTCTTCCTCAAGGAGAAGCCGGACCTGGTCTCCGTGGTGGGTGACGTGAACAGCACCATCGCCGCGGCGCTGGTGACGTCCAAGCTGGCCATCCCGCTGTCCCACGTGGAAGCGGGCCTGCGCAGCTTCGAGCGGCACCAGCCGGAGGAGATCAACCGCGTCGTCACCGACCGGCTCTCCGACCTGCTGCTCACGCCGTCGCGCGACGCGGACGCGAACCTTCTGAAGGAGGGCATCGACCCGAAGCACATCCATCTGGTGGGCAACGTGATGATCGACTCGCTCCTGTCGTCCAAGGAGAAGGCCGACCAGCTGCCCACGCTGAAGACGCTGGGCCTGGAGCCCAAGGGCTACGTGGTGGCGACGCTGCACCGGCCGTCCAACGTGGACAACCCGAAGCTGCTGGCGGGCCTGCTGGGCGTGCTGATGGACGTGGCGAAGCAGCTGCCCGTCGTGTTCCCGGTGCACCCGCGCACGCGCAAGATGATCGCCGAGCAGGGCCTGGGCCCGAAGCTGGAGCAGACGCCGGGGCTCAAGCTGGTGGACCCCATGGGCTACCTGGAGTTCCTGTCCGTCACGTCGCAGGCGAAGCTGGTGATGACGGACTCCGGCGGCCTGCAGGAGGAGACCACGGCGCTGAACGTGCCGTGTCTCACCATGCGCGAGCAGACCGAGCGCCCCATCACCGTGGAGGTCGGCTCCAACGAGGTGGTGGGCACCGACCCCGCGCGCATCCGCGAGGCCGCGAACCGCGTGCTGGCCGGCGACTTCAAGAAGGGCCGCGTGCCGGAGCTGTGGGACGGCCGCACGGGCGAGCGCATCGCGGACCTGTACGCGCGCTTCCTGGGCGTGGTGGAGGCGAAGCGCGCCTTCGGGTGAGCGGAACGCGTCCTTGAAGCAATCAGGCCGCCGGGTGCTCGCGTCTTCGTGCGCGGGGGCCGGGCGGCCTTCGTGTTCCGAAGCATGGTAGAGCGTCGGGCTCGCCATGCGTGAAGACGCCGACAGCGCTCCGGCCGTGCCCGACGGCTACGTGGACATCCCGTTCGTCGTGGAGCCGAACTACGCGGGGTGGCGGCTGGACCGCTACCTCTGCGAGAAGATCCGCCGCATGGACCTGGAGCGCGTGCGCGGCATCATCCTGCGCGGCGTCCTGTGCGACGAGTACCGGCTCAAGCCCTCCACGCCCGTGTACCCGGGGCTCACCTTCCGGATCCGCCGCCCCGCGAGCCAGGAGCCCGTGACGCCCACGGAGCTGCCCGTCGTCTTCTCCGATGACTGGCTGCTGGTGTTGGACAAGCCGGCGGGGCTGCCCATCCACCCCACCGCGCGCTACCACAAGGGCACGCTGGTGACGCTGCTGCGCGAGCGCTTCGGTGAGCGCTTCGCGGAGCCCGCGCACCGGCTGGACCGCGAGACGAGCGGCCTGGTGGTGTGCGGCCGCACCACCGAGTCCTGCCGCGTGCTGGGCGGGCTGTTCCTGTCGCGCGACGTGCACAAGGAGTACCTGGCGCTGTGCGAGGGCCAGCCCTCCGAGGACACCTTCGTCGTGGACGCGCCCATCGCGGAGGGCACGGACCTGATCCGCATCGCCGTGCGCATCGACCCGGTGGCGGGCAAGCCCAGCCGCACGCGCTTCCAGGTGCTCCAGCGCTTCACGCATGGCGGCGCGCCGTTCGCGCTGCTGCGCTGCTTTCCGGAGACGGGGCGGCAGCATCAGATCCGCATCCACCTGCGCGAGGCGGGCTTCCCGCTGGTGGGCGACAAGATGTACGGGCCGGACCCCGGCTACTTCGACCGGTTCAGCAAGCACACGCTGGAGCCGGAGGCGTGGGAGCGGCTGCGATTGCCTCGGCACGCGCTCCACGCGGAGCGCATCACGTTCCCGCATCCGGGCACCGGGGCAACCGTCACCTTCGCGTCACCGCTTCCGGATGACCTGAAGGACTTCATCGCCGGGTGAGCACCTGCGGTACTTTCACGGAATGCGACCTCTTCGGTATTCCATCAACATCACGTTGGACGGGTGCTGTGATCATCGTGCGGGTTTCGCGGACGAAGGGCTGCATCGTTACACGGCCGAACTCCTCGGGCGTGCCGATGCCCTCCTGTTTGGCCGGGTGACCTACGAGATGATGGAGGCCGCGTTCCGGCAGCCATCTGAGATGGACGGCCCCTTCGCCCGGATGATCGACGCGGCGAAGAAGTACGTCGTGTCGAGCACCCTGGACCGGGTCGATTGGAACGCGGAGCTCGTGCGCGGGGACCTGGGGACGGCGGTTCAACAACTCAAGAACCAGCCGGGGAAGGGCCTGTACGTGGGCGGCGTGAAGCTCCCGCTGGCGTTGGCGGAGCTCGGGTTGATCGACGAGTACGAGTTCCTGGTGCATCCCCGGATCGCGGGCCACGGACCGACGTTGTTCGCGGGGCTGTCGAAGTACGTCGACTTGAAGCTCGTGGGCCGACAGGAGCTCGCTTCGGGGGCGATGGCCCTGCGGTACGAGCCGCGCAGGTAGCCTCAGGCCAGCTCGCGCATGAACGACGCGACCACCTCCGCCAGGCGCCCGGGTTGGTCGTAGGGGAGGCCGTGGCCGGCGTCCTGGATCTGTTCGATCCGGATGCGTGGGTTGAGGCCCCGCAGCTCCGTCGCCATCTCGAACGTGACGACGGGGCTGCTGTCCCCGATGACGAGGAGGGTGGGGACTTCAATCGCGCTCACCACGTCGCGATAGTCGGGGTTGGGCGGTGTGAGGACGTCGAAGGCTTCCGTGCTCGTCTTCAGTCTCGCCTCGGCAAGATGCCCGAGGAGTTCGGGCGAGCGATGCGGCTGCCGGGCCTGGGCCTGGGCGACGAGCTCGGCCTTGCTGGATGCGAGGGTCCGGCGGTGTTGCCCGGCGACGTCGCTGGCGTGCACCTCGCGCTGGCGCTCGGGACTCAGGAACGTCGGGTCCACCAGGACGAGGCCGCGGAGGTCCGTCCTTCGACTCGCCACCACCGCGGCGGTCATGCCGCCCATCGAGTGGCCCATCAGCACCGGGCGGGAGAGTCCCAGGCCTTGGATGAGGCCCACGACGTCGCTTGCGTGGTCTTCGTACCGGTAGCCGTGGAGCGGCGTGCTCGAACCGCCATGCCCTCTTGCGTCGGGCATGACGACGTCGAATCCACCTTCGAGCACGCGCGCCACGGGCGTCCAGCAGGCGCCGCTTCCGATCAATCCATGGAGCAGGACGACCGGAGGCCTGGCGCCTCCGGTCCGGAGGTAGTGCATGTGGAGTCCGTTCGTTTCACGGACTCCACTCATCCAAACCGTCACGGCTCAGGCGCTGAGCTTGGTGGCGCCACCCGCGCTCTGGATCAGCTTGTCGGTGAGGTACTGCCCGGAGAAGCACGCGGTGCAGTAGGTGCTCCGCTTCGGGTCCTCCACCGCGGTGCCCAGGCCCTCCAGCGACAGGTAGCCCAGGGAGTCCGCCGTCACGTACTTGGCGATCTCCTCCGTGGTGTGGCTGGCGGCGATGAGCTCCGTGCGGCTGGGCGTGTCGATGCCGTAGTAGCAGGGCCACTGCGTGGGCGGCGACGAGATGCGCAGGTGCACCTCCACGGCGCCCGCGGCCTTGAGCATCTTCACGATCTTCCGGCTGGTGGTGCCGCGCACGATGGAGTCATCCACCACCACCACGCGCTTGCCCTTGAGCACCTGGCGCACGGCGGACAGCTTCAGCTTCACGCCGAAGTGGCGGATGGACTGCTGCGGCTCGATGAAGGTGCGGCCCACGTAGTGGCTGCGGATGAGGCCCACGTCGTAGGGGATGCCGCTCGCCTGCGAGAAGCCGATGGCTGCGGGCACGCCCGAGTCCGGCACCGCGATGACCAGGTCCGCTTCCGCGGGCTGCTCGCGCGCCAGCTGCATGCCCAGGCGCTTGCGCACCTCGTAGACGCTGGTGCCGAAGAGGACGGAGTCCGGCTTGGCGAAGTAGACGTGCTCGAAGATGCAGCGGCCCAGCCGCGCGGCGGGCTTGAAGGGCATGCTGGTGCGCAGCACGCCGTTCTCGATGACGACCATCTCGCCGGGCTCCAGCTCGCGGACGATCTCCGCCTCGATGAGGTCCAGCGCCGTCGTCTCGCTGGCGAGCACGTACGCGCCTTCCTTCATCTTGCCCAGCACCAGCGGCCGGAAGCCGTTGGGGTCGCGCACCGCGATGAGCTTGTCCTCGGTGAGCAGCAGGATGCTGTAGGCGCCCTCCACCC
The DNA here is from genome assembly GCF_017302985.1 of Corallococcus macrosporus. NCBI lineage: Bacteria > Pseudomonadati > Myxococcota > Myxococcia > Myxococcales > Myxococcaceae > Corallococcus > Corallococcus macrosporus. The sequence goes on along the minus strand of NZ_JAFIMU010000007.1, from coordinate 1,077,377 downwards.
GGCGCAGCGCCTCCACGAGGCGCGCCTCGAAGGTGGGCTGCTTGGAGCGGGCGAGGAGGTGCATCACCACCTCCGTGTCCGCGTCCGACTGGAACAGCGCGCCCTCCGCCTCCAGCTCCGCCTTGAGCTCCGTCGCGTTCACGAGGTTGCCGTTGTGCGCGATGGAGAACTGGCCGCCCGCGTAGTTCACGAACAGGGGCTGGGCGTTCTTGATGCCGCTGCCGCCCGCCGTGCTGTAGCGCACGTGGCCGATGGCGGCCTTGCCGGGGAGGTTCTCAATCACCGGCGCGGTGAAGATGTCCGCGACCAGGCCCATCTGCCGGTGCGCGCGCAGGACGTGCCCGTCGGACGCGACGATGCCGGCGGACTCCTGTCCGCGGTGCTGCAGGGCATGCAACCCCAGGTACGTCAGGTTGGACGCCTCTCCATGACCCACGATTCCGAAGATGCCGCACATGGCGCGCTGCCTTACCCCTTTCGACCGCGAAGCGGAACAGGAACGCACGCCTTGAAGGTGGGTATTCCACTCGACGTCGACGTCGGCCCTTGTAGGCCAGGCAAGGTGCCGCCGCCTGAAAGGTAGGAGCCGCCGGGAAGCGCCGAGGGGCTACGCTGCCCTCCGGCATGTCCTCTTCCCGGCGCTCCTTCCTCCGCACCCTGCTGCCCTTCGCCTTGCTAACGGCCGGGGCCGCCTACGCGCTCGCCTCATGGAACTGGTGTGGGAGGTGGGAGGAGCGCACGCCCGAGGTGCTGTCACAGGTGCGTGGCGAAGGCCCCCTGCGGGCAGGCGCGGCCAAGGTGGCCCTCTCCCCGCCCTTCCCGGTGGTGGTGGCCGGCTACGCCCCACCCCGGCCCGAGGCGAGCCAGGCCGAGCAGCCCGTCCACGCGAGGGCCCTGGTGCTGGAGGCCGGAGGGGCGCGCGTGGGCGTGGTGTCGCTGGAGCTGCTCTTCGTGACCCCGGAAATCACGGAGCGGGTGCGCGAGCGCGCCGCGAAGGCGGGGGTGAAGGAGGTGCTGGTGGTGGCCACGCACACGCACTCCTCCTTTGGAGGGTACGACGCACGCCAGGTGGCCGAGCTGTCCGGGACGGGGCACTACCAGGAGGCCTCCGTGAACGCGGTGGTGGCCGGCGCGAGCGAGGCGCTGGAGAAGGCCGCGGCCGCCATGACGGACGTGACGCTGGAGGTGGGCGGCGCGGCGGACGCGGGGCTCGTCTATTCCCGCTCTGGAGGCGACGCCCCGGACGGCCAGCTCACGCGGGTGGGATTGCGCGGGGCCGCAGGGCCGGTGGCGGAGGTGCTGGTGTTCGCCGCGCACGCCACGCTCATCCCCCGGCAGCGGGCGCTGGTGGATCCGGACTACCCGGGCCGGCTGAGCACGCTGCGCGAGGAGGCGGGCCAGGGCGTCTCCCTGTTCGTGCAGGGCAGCGAGGGCAACGCGTCCGTGGCCTTCTCCGAGGGCCAGGGCCCCGAGCGCGCCCTGGGCTTCGCGCGCAAGCTGTCCACGCTGGCGGACACGGCGGCCGGGACGCCCGAGCCGGGCCCGGTGCGGCTGGCGTTCGCGCGGGTGCGGACCGCGCTGCCCCGGCCGGACTCGTCGCGGCTGGTGCCGGCCTTCACCCGGGCGGCGGGGGACAACTTCCTGTGTGCCTCCTCTCCGCGCGACGCGGAGGTGGACGCGCTGGCGCTGGGGCCGCTGGAGCTGCTGTCCATCCCGGGCGAGCCCACCGTGGGCGCGGGCCGGGCGCTGGCGGACCTCTCCGGGGCCACGCACGTGCTGGGGCTCGCGAACGGCTACGTGGGCTACCTGGACACGCCGGAGCAGGTGCGCGCGGGGCAGGGCGAGTCCCGGCGCCAGTATTTCGGTCCCACGCTGCTGGAGCGCCTGGGTACCGCCGCGCGCGTGGCTTCCGGGGCGGTGGGCTTCTCCGGCGGGAAGTAGGCCGGGCGGTCAGGACGACGGCCCGCCCGCCTGCCTGTCCTGGGGACCTCCTGACGTCCGGACGCCCCGGGCCGCACCGTCGCTGACGGAGGGCCCGCTGCCTACCTTGGTCCCCAGATCATCTTTGCGTTCAGGGGGCACGGGATGAGGTGGGAAGGCGGACGTCGCAGCTCGAACATCGAGGACCGGCGGGGCGGTGGTTTCGGGCGCCCGCTCGCGGTGGGCGGTGGCGCCGCGTCGCTGGTGGTGGCGCTGCTGGTGATGCTGCTGGGCGGGGACCCGTCCGACGTGCAGATCGGCACGCGCGGCTCTCCGTATTCGGATCCGGCCACGGGCGGCTCCGGGAACGTGGACCCCCAGCAGGAGAAGATGAAGGACTTCGCCTCCGTCGTCCTCGCGGACACGGAGGACACCTGGCCCCAGCTGCTGGAGCCGCAGGGTGTGCGCTACGTGCAGCCGCACCTGGTGCTCTTCACGGACGCGGTGCAGTCCGCGTGCGGCGCGCAGGAGAGCGCGGTGGGGCCGTTCTACTGCCCGGGCGACCAGAAGGTGTACCTGGACCTGAGCTTCTTCAACGAGCTGGAGAGCCGCTTCGGCGCGCCCGGTGACTTCGGCCGCGCGTACGTCATCGCGCACGAGGTGGGCCACCACGTGCAGAACCTGTTGGGCATCTCCCGCAAGGTGCAGTCCATGCGCAACCGCACGAGCGAGGAGCAGGCCAACCAGCTCTCCGTGCTGACAGAGCTCCAGGCGGACTGCTTCGCCGGCATCTGGGCCAACCACGCCCAGAAGGACCGCAACATCCTGGAGCAGGGGGACGTGGAGGAGGGCCTGGGCGCCGCCAGCGCCGTGGGCGACGACACCCTCCAGAAGCGCGCCCGGGGTTACGTCGTCCCCGAGTCCTTCACCCACGGCTCCGCCGCGCAGCGCATGACCTGGTTCAAGCGCGGCCTGGAGCAGGGGACGCTGGAGGCGTGCGACACCTTCAACGCCCGGCGCTAGGGACGCCCGGCCCGTTCAACGGCGACGCTGCTGCTGCGTCCCGTTGAGCGGCTGTTGGAGCTGATACGTGCCGTTGAGCGGCTGCTGGAGTTGATACGTCCCATTCAGCGGCTGTTGGAGCTGATAGGTCCCGTTGAGCGGCTGCTGGAGCTGGTACGTGCCGATGAGCGGCTGCTCCAGCTGGTACGAGCCGACAAGGGGCTGCTGGAGCGCGTAGCTGCCAGCGGGCGGCTGCTCGAACGCGCCGCTGTTCGCGGGCGGCTGATACCAGTAATTGTCCCAGAAGGTGCTGTCACCGGAGCGGTCTGTCAGTGATTGCCGCTCATCCAGGTTCTGCGAGTCATTGCCCTCCGGGGCAGCCGCCGCTTCGTCCTGCTGCGCCAACACCGTCATGGCCGGGCCGGACGCGAGCGCCACCACCAGGGTCACCAGGGTGCCTGCGCGCATGGGAGTCCTCCTTCTTCCGTCGCGGGAGAGGGAGAACCGCGCCGCGACCTGCTTCTCAAGATGACCGCCCGGGTGGGCTGCGGGGAGCACGCGGACCGGGCTGCCCCGCCTGCCCGGGTGCCGGCCGTGGAGCCTTGCGTCAATTGCATTCCGAACACATTCCGAACGATAGGCTTACCGCGTGTGCGTGCTTTTTTGAGCGTGGCTAAAGGGGGGCTGCGTCAAAACACAAACGTGCAACTTGTACTTGTCGTCAGTGTGTCTTTGCTCCGAGCATGCCGCCTTCCCGCTGCTTCGCGGGCCGTGGGGGCTCCCCCCGTGGCCCCTGTGGAGCGGCCTCGCGGAGGAATGACATGCCCCGTTTGCAGTGGACCCGCGCATCGAGCGCGACCCTTCTGGCCCTGGTGGGGGCCCTCTCGCTGACCGCCTGCTCGGATGACGACGACACCACGCCGGACTCGGGCGTGAAGGTGGACGCGGGCACGACCACGGACGCGGGCAGTGACGCGGGCACCACGGACGCGGGCAGTGACGCGGGCAGCGTGGACACGGGCATCGCCTGGGACGGCGGCAGCGCGGGCACCTTCTCCTGCGAGGGCAAGACGCAGACGACGCTGAACTTCGCGCCGGGCCAGGAAGAGGCGTTCCAGGACCAGGTGAACACGCTGGCCGAGTGCACCACCATCACGCTGGCGCCGGGCACGTACACCTTCGACAACGCCATCACCATCCGCAAGAACGGCATCACGCTGGTGGGCGCGGGCAAGGGCGCGAAGGGCGAGGGCACGGGCGGGGCGAGCAGCACGGTGCTGGTGTTCACCAACGCCGCGGCGAACTCCAACGGCCTGGACGTGGTGGGTGACCGCTTCACGGTGAGCAACCTGGCCGTGTGGAACGCCAAGAAGGACGCCATCCGCGTGGAGTCCTCCACGGACGTGGTGATGCGCGGCGTGCGCACCGAGTGGGAGAAGGCCGACCAGGAGAGCAACGGCAAGTACGGCCTGTACCCGGTGAAGTCCAAGTACGTCCTCATCGAGGACTGCGAGGCGTACAACGCCGCGGACGCGGGCATCTACGTGGGCCAGACGGAGTACGCCGTCGTGCGCAACAGCATCGCGAAGCAGAACGTGGCGGGCATCGAGATCGAGAACACGAAGTTCGCCTACGTGCTGGGCAACACGGCCCAGGACAACACCACGGGCCTGGTGGTGTTCGACCTGCCGGGCAACCCCATCAAGGGGACCGACATCCGGGTGAAGAACAACGTCATCACCGGCAACAACCGGAACAACTTCGCGTCCGTCCAGGCCAGCAGCAGCACGGTGTCGCAGGTGCCGGCGGGCACGGGCACGTTCATGCTGGCGTCGCGCCGCGTGGAGCTGACGGGCAACACCTGGGGCAACAACAACACGGTGGACGTGGCGGTGCTGAGCGGCCTCACCATCGACTCGAACCCGGCGAACTGGTCCGCGGCCGGCGGCAACTGGGCCAGCGCCGACGTCTACATCCACGACAACACCTTCCAGGGTGGCAGCGGCGACAACGTGGACAACGGCAACCTGAGCCAGACGCGGCGGCCCCTGGGCGCGGCCCTGGCGGCGCTCTACGCCTACGGCGAGACGCAGGGCACGCTCGGCGTGGAGCACCTGGTGTGGGACGGCCTGGATCCGGTGGGCCATGACCGCGCGCAGATCAACCCCATCAACATCTGCTTCGTGAACAACACGCTGCCCGCGAGCACCACCACGGCCATCGTGGACCTGGACCTCCAGGCGGCCGCCACGCTGGCGGGCCAGGGCAACCTGGCGGGCGCGTGGGGCAAGACGCGGCACTACGCGGCCAACAAGGCCGAGTTCAACTGCGCCGGCTTCAGCCCCGCGCTGACGATTGGCGACGCCATCCAGTAATCGCAGTCAGGGAGCGTGACACCCATGTGGACGTCGTTCGTGAAGCCCCGTCTCCCCGTGGTGCTGCTGGCGCTGTCGCTGGCGGCCTGCGGTTCCTCCGACCCGGAGAACCCCGCGCCCACACCCGACGCGGGGACCTCCGTGCCGGATGCCGGAACGGAGGATGCGGGGGTTCCCGACGCCGGTGTGCCAGACGCGGGGCCCGTGGACTCCGGAACGCCTGACGCGGGCGAGCCGGACGCGGGCCCTCCGCTGGCCATCCCCAACACGCTGTCGGGCTACGGGCTGTTCACCGGAAGCCCGGCGGACGGGGGACTCGTCCCGGTGGAGGGCAACGTGCCCTACACCCTGTCCACCGCGCTGTTCTCCGACTACGCGGTCAAGTCACGCACCCTCTACATCCCCCCCGGCAAGACGGCGCGCTACCAGCCCATGGCCGCGCTGGACCTGCCGGTGGGGACGCTGATCACGAAGACGTTCGCCTTCCCGGCGGACCTGCGGAAGCCGGACCAGGACGTGCGGGTCATCGAGACGCGCGTCCTGGTGCACCAGCCCTCAGGCTGGGAGGCGTGGCCGTACGTCTGGAACGCGGAGCAGACGGAGGCCACGCTGGCCACCGGCGGCCGCTCGCGTGACGTGACGTTCATCGACTCGGAAGGGGAGACCCGTTCGTTCAAGTACGCGGTGCCCTCCAAGAACCAGTGCCAGCAGTGCCACCACCTGGTGGACGACAAGGGGGCGCAGGTGATGCACCCCATTGGCGTGAAGGCGCGCTACCTGCACCGCACCAACACGTACGGCGGCGTGGAGCACGACCAGTTGGAGTACCTGGCGTCGCTGGGCAAGCTGGACGGCCTGCCTGCCGCGGCGGAGTTGCCGAAGGCGCCGGACGCGTTCGATCCGCAGGCGGCGGACCTGACCACGCGGGCGCGCACGTACCTGGACATCAACTGCGCGCATTGCCACAACCCGAAGGGGACGGCGGGCATCACCAGCCAGTTGTTCCTCGACATCGGGACCACGAGCATGTTCAGCCTGGGCGAGTGCAAGCGCCCGGGCTCCGCGGGCAGCGGCGTGGGCGGCGAGTTCGACATCCTCCCCGGCAACCACGCGGAGTCCATCCTCTGGTACCGGATGCACACGGAGGAGTCCGGCAAGATGATGCCGCAGATTGGCCGCACGGTTCGCCACGCGGAGGGCTCGCAGCTCATCGCGGACTGGATTGATTCCCTGCCGGCGAAGACCTGCAAGTAGCGCTCAGCTGACCGGCGACGGGGGTTGGGGCTCCTCCAGCCCCACGTTGCTGGACGCGCGGTTGTAGACGGCCAGGTCCAGCAGGCCCTCCTCGCGCGCCACCAGCACGGGCACCAGCATCTGCCCGGTGACGTTGGTGAGGGTGCGCATCATGTCCAGCACCCGGTCGATGGCCAGCAGGTAGCCCAGCCCCTCCAGGGGCAGCCCCGCGGCGCTGAGGACGACGGTGGTCATCACCACCGCCGTGCCGGGCACGCCCGCGGTGCCGAAGCTGCCCAGCACGGACGCCAGCAGGATGATGAAGAGCTGCGGCGCGGACAGCGTCAGGCCGAAGTATTGGGCAATGAAGAGCGACGTCATCGCCGGGTAGATGGCGCCGCAGCCGTCCATCTTGATGGTGGCGCCCAGCGGCACCGCGAACGCCGCGTAGTCGCGGTTGACGCCCAGGTTGTGGGTGACGCTGCGCAGGGCCACCGGCATGGACGCGAAGCTGGAGGAGCTGACGAACGCCACCTGCATGCCCGGCGCGGCGCCCCGGAAGAAGCGCAGCGGGTTGAGCCCGTGCGCCGCCAGCAGCCCTCCGTACACGAAGACGACGTGCACCGCGCACGCGAGGTACAGCGTGAGGACGAAGGTGCCCAGGGGCAGCAGGCGCTCGAAGCCGTAGGTGCCCACCAGCGCGGCGATGAGGCCGAAGGTGCCCAGCGGCGTGAGCTCCAGCACGAAGCGGGTGACTTGAATCATCGCGTCGCTGGCCTCGCCCACCAGCGCGCGCAGGCGCTCCGTGCGCTCGCCCAGCTTCACCAGCGCGAAGCCCAGCAGGCCCGCGAAGAAGATGACCTGGAGCATCTTGCCTTCGGCGAGCGCGGCGAAGGGGTTGGTGGGCACCACGTCCAGCAGCACCTGCACCGGGCCGGGCACCTGGCGGGGCTTGTAGTCGCTGGCCGCCTGGAGCGTGCCCACGCCCAGGCCCGGCTTCGTGAGGGCGGCGGTGCCCAGCCCCACGCCCACGGCCAGCGCGGCGGTGACGGCGAACCAGAGGAAGGTGCGGCCGCCCAGCGCCGCCACGCTCTTCTGGCCGCGCAGCGCGGACACCGCGTGGATGACGGCGAAGAACACCAGCGGCGTGGCGATCATCCGGATGAGCTGGACGTAGAGCGTGCCCAGCGGCTGGAGCCACGTGCCGGCCCGGTCGCCCAGCGCCCACCCGGCGAGCGCGCCCAGCACGAAGGCGCCCAGCACGCGCTGCCAGAAGGGAATGCGGAACCAGCGGGCCCAGAGCTTCATCGCGCGACACCTCTCACACCGGTGGACCGGCAGACCCTAACTCCCTCGCGGGTCCGCCGCCGCGTTCCTGGCGGGGGGATGCCCCACATCATTGCGACCCGTCCCCCAGCCCCCTAGTCTCCTGACCGCTTTTCCCCCCCAATCCGATGTCAGGAGTGCTCCCTTGAAATTCACGAGCAAGGACGTGTCGAAGCTGCTGGACGAAGTGAGCGGGTCCGAGGACCTCATCGGGTACGCCTGCGCCACGTCGTACATGAACGGCTTCCAGTGGACGTGGAACGGCACCCAGTGGGTGGGGACCTACTACCCCACGCAGCTGAAGATGCCGGTGGGTGAGGACTCTTCCAGCTCCTGCTAGGCCTCGCTTCAAGGCCCTGCCTCCCGTGAAGGTCGCCATCGTGGACAGCGGTGTGTCGGTGGGCTTCCTTCGCGGGGCGGGGTTGTCGCTTGCCGGAGCGGCGAGCTTCACGGTGGACCGGGAGGCGCGGCGCCTGGAGTCCCGCGTCCACTCGCGTGAGGAGCTGGCCGCCTGGCGTCACGGCGGCTCCGCACTGGAGGACCTGGAGGACACGCACGGTCACGGCACCGCGGTGCTGAGCATCCTGCTGGACCAGGGCCGCCCCGGTGACGACGTCGAGTGGTACGTCGCGCGCGTGCTGGACGGGCGGATGCGCGGGGATTCGCTGAGCCTGCTGGAGGCGCTGGAGTGGCTGACCGGGGACGTGCGCCCGGACCTCATCAACCTGAGCCTGGGCACCGTGGGCCGCGCCTTCGAGGCGCCCCTGGCCGCGCTGCTGGACCGGGCGGTGGAGCAGGGGAGCCTGGTGCTCTGCGCGGCCGGTCCCGTGTCGGGGCTGCCGTCCGGGATGCCGTCGGTGGTGACGGTGGCGGACGCGGCCATGGCGCACGCGCTGCGCAAGGGCGACATCGTGGACCACGTCGAGGACGCGGCCACGGTGCGGCTGTACGCGGACGGGGCCTGGGGGGAGCGACCCATCACGAGCAGCTACGCGTGCGCCCTCGCGGCGGCGCGGGTGCTGCGCGAGGGCTGTCCTCCCGGCTGGCGGCGCGTCACCGCGTCACAGCGGACGCGGTGACGTCACCGGGTTGAAGGCCTCAGGCCGGGACGCGGGTGTTGTCCTTGCGGTCCCAGTGCCGGTGCTGCGCGAGCGCCGCGGAGAACGCGGTGGCCAGCGCGGTGCCGGCTCCGGCCTTGGAGCCCGCGACGACGCCGGGCGCGGCCGGGTCGATTTCGCAGGCCTTCAGCATGTCCTCCGCGTCCTTGGACGCGCCCACCGTCTTGCAGTGCAGGTAGGCCTCCTGCACGAAGTGGCGCGACTCCCCGTCCTTCTTCAGCGTGGCCACGCTCGCGGCGCCGCCGGCGATGAAGACGCCGTCGTACTCCACGGAGGCGGTCGTCATGGCGCTCTTGTCCACCGGCACGTCCTTGCCGTTGGCGGCCTTCACCGTGCCCAGGCGCTTGGCGATGATCTTCACCTTCGCGCCCTGTGCCTCCAGCTCCTTGCGCACGGCCATCAGCTCGTCCGCGTCCACGCCGTCCGCGACGAGCACGCCAATCTTCCGGGACTTGATGGACGGCGGCGTCGTCATCTTCATCGCCTCCATGCTCAGGGCCTTGGACGCGGGCGGACCCTTGGGCGTGGCGGGCGTGGCCTTGGGGGCGGGCAGGCCCAGCCCTTCGGCCACGGCGGACACCAGCAGGGCGTCAATCTTCGCGAAGTGCTCCAGCACGCGCTCCTGGATGGCGCGCGTCTCCACCTTGCCCAGCTCGAAGCGGCAGGCGTCGATGAGGTGCTCCTGCTCCGGCGCGGACAGGCTGCGGAAGAACAGCGCGGCCTGGCTGTAGTGGTCGTTGAAGGAGGCGGCGCGCTCGCGGATCTTCTGGCCGCTCACGGCTTCCGGGTGGTGCACGAAGCCGCCCTGCTTCTGGGACGCGAGGAACGGGCAGCCTCCGCCCAGCGAGTTGGGGAAGTAGTTGGCGCGGCCCACGTTGCTCGTGTGCCGGCTGAAGCCGTCCTGCTGGTGGTTGTGCACCGGCGCCACCGGGCGGTTGATGGGGATCTCCGCGAAGTTCGGTCCGCCCAGGCGCGTCAGTTGCGTGTCCAGGTACGAGAAGAGCCGCGCCTGCATCAGCGGATCATCCGTGAAGTCGATGCCCGGCACGATGTTGGACACGCAGAAGGCGACCTGCTCCGTCTCCGCGAAGAAGTTCGTCGGGTTGCGGTCCAGCGTGAGCTTGCCCACCGGAATCACCGGGGCGATCTCCTCCGGGACGATCTTCGTCGCGTCCAGCAGGTCCGCGCCCAGCTTCGTCGCGTCCGACTCCTCCAGGATTTGAACGCCCAGCTCGTACTCGGGGAAGTCCCCCTGCTCGATGGCCTCGAAGAGGTCGCGGCGGTGGAAGTCCGGGTCCTTGCCCGCCAGCTTCTGCGCCTCGTCCCAGACGAGCGAGTGCGTGCCCAGCAGCGGCTTCCAGTGGAACTTCACGAAGCGCGAGGTGTTCTTCTCGTCGATGAAGCGGAAGGTGTGGACGCCAAAGCCCTGCATCATCCGGTACGAGCGCGGGATGGCGCGGTCGGACATGATCCACATGACCATGTGCATCGTCTCCGGGACGAGCGACACGAAGTCCCAGAACGAGTCATGCGCCGTCTGTGCCTGGGGCATCTCGTGGTGGGGCTCCGGCTTGGCCGCGTGCACGACGTCCGGGAACTTGATGCCGTCCTGGATGAAGAAGACGGGGATGTTGTTGCCCACCAGGTCGAAGTTGCCCTCCTCCGTGTAGAACTTCACCGCGAAGCCGCGCACGTCGCGCACGGTGTCCGCGGAGCCGCGCGAGCCCGCGACGGTGGAGAAGCGCACGAACACGGGCGTCTTCTTCTTGGGGTCCTGGAGGAACTTCGCGCGGGTGTACTTCGCCTGCGACTCGTAGGGCTGGAAGTAGCCATGGGCCGCGGAGCCGCGCGCGTGGACGACGCGCTCGGGGATCCGCTCGTGGTCGAAGCGGGTCATCTTCTCGCGGAAGTGGAAGTCCTCCAGCAGCGTGGGGCCGCGAGCGCCAATCTTGAGCGAGTCGTCGGTGTGCTCGACGCGGATGCCCTGGTCCGTGGTGAGGAAGTTGCCCGTGGGCTCCGAGCGGTCCCTCGCGAGCTGCTCATCCTTGCTCTTCTCGTCGACGTGCACCGCGTCCGGATGCTTCTGTGAGGTCACCGCACTGCCTCCTTCAAGGGGGCGTGCAGGGTGCCGGACGCGGTGGAGGCCGCACGTCTTCGTGGCTGCCTTTGGGAGGTTTGGGACTCAAAGGCGGGGCTGTGTCCGGTGGCGCTCGTTCCGGACGTTGGCCACCGAGCGTCAGGCGTCCTTCGCCAGCCGCACCAGCATCTTGCCGGTGTTGTCCCCGCGCAGCAGGCCGATGAACGCGCCGGGGGCCTGGTCCAGGCCGTCCACCACGGTGGCCACGTCCGACACCTTGCCCTCGCGCAGCCACTGGCCCACGTCGCGCAGGAAGTCCGCGCGGCGGTCCCCGTGGTCCATGACGATGAAGCCCTGGAGGGTGAGGCGCTTGCCCACGGCGAGGAACAGGTTGCGCGGGCCGGGCGCGGGGGTGGTGGCGTTGTACCCGGAGATGGAGCCGCACAGGACGATGCGGCCGTGGTTGTTCATCAGGCCGATGGCGGCCTCCAGGTGGTCGCCGCCCACGTTGTCGAAGTACACGTCGATGCCGTCCGGGCAGGCCTTCGCCAGGGACTCGGCGATGGGGGCGGACTTGTAGTTGAGGCCAGCGTCGAACTTCAGGTCGTCACGCAGGTGCTTCACCTTCGCGTCCGAGCCGACGCTGCCCACCACGCGGCAGCCCTTGATGCGGGCAATCTGTCCCACGACGCCGCCCACGGCTCCGGCCGCGGCGGACACGAAGACGGTGTCGCCGGCCTTCGGCCTGCCAAGGTCGAGCAGGCCCACGTACGCGGTCATCCCCGGCATGCCGAGCACGCCGAGGTACGCGGAGAGCGGGCCCACGGACGGGTCGGCCTTCTGGTAGTGCTTCGCGGGGGCGACGGTGTACTCGCGCCAGCCGCCGGTGCCGACGACGAAGTCCCCTTCCTTGAAGTCGGGTGAGCGCGAGCGGAGGACCTGGCCCACGGCGCCGCCGTCCATGACCTCGCCCAGCTTGAAGGGCGGGACGTAGGACTTCGCGTCGTTCATGCGGCCGCGCATGTACGGATCCACGGACATGAAGTGGTTGCGCACGAGGACCTGTCCCTCGGCGGGCTCCGGGACGGTGACGGTGACGAACTCGAAGTTGTCCGGCGTGGGTTCACCGTGCGGGCGGGACTTCAGGTGGATTTCGCGACCCTGGAGCGGCGTGGCCATGGGGGACCTTTCGGGGAAGGAGGGGAAGATGCGGGCCTCTTAACCGTGGGGTGGTGGCGGGGCAGGGGAATCGCTGGAAGATGTGTAAGGTAGGCCGCCGGACGTGTGCCCTGTCATGTCGGACGGGCGTGCTACCCCTTGCCGTCATGGATAGAGTGGAGGGCGGCGAGGAATGGGGAGACGTGATGGGAAAGAAGCCCGCGACCTATGCGGACCTGGAGGCGCTTCCCGACCATGTCGTGGGGGAGCTCGTCGCGGGCGAGCTGTATGCAAGCCCACGGCCGGCAGCGCGGCATGCATCCGCTGCCATTCGGCTCAGCAGCAAGCTTGTAGGGGCTTTCGAGTGGGGAAGTGGCGGACCCGGTGGATGGCTGTTCCTGGGCGAGCAGGAGCTGCACCTCCATCAGGATGTCCTGGTTCCAGATGTCGCCGGATGGAGGTTGGAGCGGATGCCCGACGTTCCTGACACTGTGGCGGTATCGCTCGCGCCGGACTGGGTCTGCGAGGTGTTGTCCCCGTCCACCTGGAAGCTGGATCGCGAGGTGAAAATGCCGGTGTACGCGCGCGAGGGCGTGCGGCACGTATGGTTGATGGATCCGCGGACGCGCACGCTGGAGGTGTTCAGCCTGCGGGACGGAAGGTACGAGGCACTGCTTACGCATGTTGGGTCTGCTCCCGTGCGGGCGGAGCCCTTCGACGCGGTGGAGCTGGATCTCGCGCTCATCTGGGGACGCACGGAGAGCTGACGCAACCCCCGGCCGGGGTTACGCGCGATGACGGAGGGGGGCATGGAGAAGAAGCCCGCGACCACTGCGGATCTGGATGCCCTGCCTGAAACCAAGGTGGGCGAGATCATCAACGGAGAGCTGTACGTGAGCCCCCTGCTCACGCCACGGGACTCCTTCTTTGCGTTCTACGTGTTGGTGGAACTCATTCAGTTCTTCGACAAGGGAATGCGAGGGACTGGTGGTTGGCTCATCGTGCGAAAGGGCGAAGTGAACATTGGCGGCGACATCCTGGTTCCCGACCTTCTTGGATGGCGACGGGAGCGTGCGCCAAGGCTCTCAGAGCCTGATCCCTTCATTCCAACGCCTGATTGGGTGGGTGAGGTGCTGACGCCTGAAACGGAGGGACTTGATCGCGAACTGAAGATGCCTCTGTACGCGCGCGCGGGAATTCCGCACGTCTGGTTCCTCAAGAGGAAGTCCCGGATGCTGGAGTTGTTCCAACTCGATGCGGGACGCTATGTACAAAGGGCCATCCCCCTGGACTCTGAACCCGTGCGGGTCGAGCCCTTCGAAGCCTTGGCCCTGGATTGCTCCTATCTCTGGACGCGAGTGGGCTGAACAACACGTCCGCTTCCGGGCAACACATGGTGCGGGCGGGCGGGCGAGCACGGATTCAGGTGCGTGCGGGCTTGAGGCGCGGGAGGCTGGGCTCATGCCGTTGTCTCCGTTTTCGCTCCTCATCGCGCTGGGTGCCGTGCTCGGGCACCTGTACCTGTTCCGGCGGCTTGTCTGGAACCTCACGCCCCGCCGTGGGGTCCGGCTCTTCGCCGCGCTGGTGCTGGGCTTCATGACGGGGGTGCTCGTGGCCCGGCGGTACCTGCAACGCACGCTTCCGGAAGGCCCTGGCGACGTGGTGGAGCTGGTGTCCTATTCGTGGATGGGCGTGGCGCTGTGCCTGGTGCTCGCGCTCGCGGGGCTCGACCTGGGCCGGGCTGTGTTCGCGCTGGGACGCCGGCTCCGGCCTGCTCCCGCCGCGTCCTCCGCCCCTTCCGTGGATGCCGAGCGGCGGCGGTTCCTGTCGCAGGCGACCGCGGGTGGGGCGCTCGCGCTGGGTGGGGGCTTGGCGGGGTATGGGAGCTGGCGCGCGTTCACCGCTCCGGAGGTCACGGAGCTGGTGGTCCGCATTCCGAAGCTGCCCCGTTCACTGGAGGGCTTCAGCATCGTGCAGCTCACCGACCTGCACGTGGGCCCCTTCATCCAGCGGCGCTTCATGGACGAGTTGGTGCGGCGGGCCAATGCGCTCAAGCCGGACCTCGTCGCCATCACCGGCGACCTGGTGGATGGCACCGTGCCCCGGCTGGGCGGCTTCGTCGCGGCGCTCGGCAACCTTCAGGCTCGCTACGGGCGCTTCTTCGTCACCGGCAACCATGACTACTCGTCCGGCGCGGAGGCGTGGGTGGCCCACCTGGACTCGCTGGGCATTCCCTCGCTGCGCAACCGGCACGTGCGCATCGGAGACGCGGGCGGCGCGTTCGACCTGGTGGGCGTGGATGACTGGCACGGCGGCCGGCGCCTGGGACAGAAGGGCTATGACCTGGAGCAGGCGCTCGCGGGCCGTGACCCCGAGCGCGCCACGGTGCTGCTCGCGCACCAGCCCGCCAACTTCAAGGTGGCCGCGGAGCAGGGCGTGGACCTCCAGATTTCCGGCCACACCCACGGCGGCCAGCTCTTCCCCATGACGGCGCTCATCGGGCTGAGCTGGGAGCACTCCGCCGGCCACTACCGGCACGGCGACTCGCACATCTACGTCAGCCGGGGCTGCGGCTTCTGGGGACCCCCCATGCGGCTGGGCAGTCCCCCGGAGCTGGTCAAGCTGGTGCTGACTTCGTGAGGAACGCGTCCAGCGCGGCGTTGACCGCGTCCGGATGGTCCAACTGGATCCAGTGGCCCGCGCCCTCCACCACCTGGTGCGCCACGCCTTCTCCCAGCCGGTGGATGCTCCGCGGCGTGTCGTTGTCCGGCGCGACGAGCGAGAACTTCGGCCCCGGGTAGCGCGCGAGCGCGGCCGTCAAATCAAAGCGCAGGCTGGAGCGCTGCACCGCCGTCACGGCCGACAGGGGCGTGGCGTCCAGGTCCGCCAGCAGCCGCTCGCGCACGTCCGCGCGCTCCCCCGCCATCTGCGCCCAGTCCTGCCGCACCGCCTGCGCCACGTCCGGCGCGTCCAGCGAGGCGATGTACGCGGCCACCTGCTCCTCGGGATACCCGCGCGAGTCCGTCATCGGATCCACCAGGAACAGCCCCGCCACCTGCCGGGGATTCTCCCCCGCATACGCCAGCGCCACGCCCCCGCTGATGCTGTGCCCCACCAGCACGAAGCGCCGCAGCCCCAGCGCCCGCACGACCGCGGCGATGTCGCCTGTCAGCGACTCCAGCGTGAAGTCCTCCGGCTCCGGGTACGTGGAGCCGCCGTGGCCGCGCAGCTCCAGCGCGATGCCCCGGCGGCCCGAGCGGGCCAGGTGCTCCAGTTGCGCCTGCCAGTGGCCCGCAGTGCCCGCGAGTCCGTGCACGAAGACGACGGGCAGCGTCTTGCCTCCGCCGCCGGTGTCCACCAGCCGCAGGTCCCCCGCGGGCCCCGCCACGCGGAAGTCGTCGAAGCGGACGCGCTCGGGTTCGAAGGCCTGGCCTTGCGCGAAGGGGACCTCGTAGTGGGTGACGTGCAGGTCCCGGTCGATGAGGTAGCGGTCGTCCTCCGGGAAGAAGATGGCGCGCTCCGGCGTGTCGCCCGCGAAGCGCTTCACCGCGTCCATCGACTCCCAGAGGGTGACGAGGAGGAACTCCGCGCGCCCGTCCGCCACCTTGCGCAGGCAGTACGCGGCCAGGTTGCCTGGCGTGCGCCGGTAGTGCGTGAGGCCCGTCTGGTGGAGATAGGTGAGGTAGGCGTCGGCGTCCTCTGCCTTCGTCACCCCGCGCCAGGTGCGTGCGAGCATTCCAGGTTCCTCGTGCCGCCAAGTGTGGAGCCGGGCATGTAGCGCGCCCGGAGGGAGGCCGGCCACTCCGCGAACGGCCCGGCGTGGGCAGACGACACTTGGCTTGGGTGGGTGCGTCGCCGACGATGCCGGGCACACGTGGACGCGAACCCTGGCGCACCGATTCCCGATGCGGACCCCCGGCGGGTGGACGAAGCCCGCCCCGGCTGGCGCTGGATGCTCGGGGGGCTGGCGCTGGTGCTGCCTGCGCTCTTCTTCTTCCGGGCGACGTTCACGCGCGACATCTTCCTGGCGGGCGACACGCTGCGCGCCTTCTACCCGATGCGGGCCTACTGGGCCGCGCGCGTGTCGCGGGGCGAGTTCCCCGACTGGTTCCCCTACGACGGCTTCGGGCAGTCGTTCCCCGCCATCTTCATCTCCGGCGTGTTCCACCCCACGACGCTGCTGCACCTGGTGCTGCCCCTGGGCGCGGCGGTGAAGCTCACCGTGCTGCTGTGCTTCCCGGTCGCGCTGCTGGGCACGGTGGCGCTCCTGCGCGAGTGGGGCGTCCCCCGCGCGGGCGCGCTGTTCGGGGCGCTGACGTTCACCTTCAGCGGCTACCTGGTCTGCATCACGAACAACCCCACGTACCTGCTGCCCGCGAGCACCGTCCCCGCCGCGCTGTGGGGCGTGCTGTGCTTCGTGCGGCGACCCTCGGCGGCCCGGCTGACGGTGGGTGGGGTGCTGCTGGCGCTGGTCGCGTTCGGTGGGGATGCGCAGGCGTTCGCCGTCACGCAGGCGCTGGGTGTGCTGATCGCGCTGACGGAGCCCGTGACGGGGACGTGGGCGCGGCGCGTGGGGGCGTGCCTGCTGCTGGTGGCGACGGGCGGGCTGCTGGCCGCGCCTCAGTTGCTGCCCGCCGCGGCGCTGGTGGCGACGGGCGAGCCCGGGGCCCGGTCGCTCGTGGAGGCGCAGTACTTCTCCCTGCACCCGCTGCGGGTGGGGGAGCTGCTGCTGGGGCCGTTCCTGACGGATCCGGTCGGCGTGCGCGGCATCCCAGAGGTCGTCGTGCAGAAGCTCGTCCGCGTGGGGGGCTTCACACGCGCGTGGGTGGACTCGCTCTACGTGGGGACGCCCGCGTGCGTGCTGGCGCTGGCGGGCGCGGTTGCTTCGTGGCGGCAGCGGCGCACCTGGGTGTTCGTCGGCGCGTGGCTGTTGCTGCTGGCGCTGGTGCTCGGGTCGTCGCTGCCTGTGTATGGCTGGGTGTACCGGCTGCTGCCGCTGTGGCGGCCCTTCCGCTACCCGGAGAAGCTGGAGTCGTTCCTGGTGCTGGGGCTCGCGGTGGGGGCGGGGCTGGGCTGGCGGCGGTGTCTGGCGCCCGGGGGCGCTCCCCGCGCGGTCATCGTCGCGGGCATTGGCGTGGCGGCCTTCTGTGCGGCGGTCGTGCTGGGCGAAGCGGTGGGCGGGTTGTGGACGCGCGGCTGGGTGTTGCCGCACTGGCCGGACGCTCCCGCCGCGGCCATCGAGGGCCTGTCGAACAACGTGGTCCGCATGGCCGGAACGGCGGCGGGGCTCGCGTTGCTGTGCGCGGTCCTGGCGTGGCGTCCCCGGCTGGGCGTGGGGCTGGTGGTGCTCCAGGGCGCGGCGCTCTTCCTGGAGAACGGGCCGCTCTACCAGGTGTCCCCGGCGGAGATACTGGAGACGCCGCCTCCGTTCGCGGAGCGGATCCGCGCGTCCGCGCCACCGGAGGAGCCGGTGCGGGTGAACACGGTGGTGCGGGGCTACGGCGCGCCGCCCCTGGCCGGCTACGAGTTCAAGGACCGGCTGAGCCTGGGACAGGTGGCGGTGCTTGCGCCGGACACGTCGGTGTTCTGGGACATCGAGAGCGCGGGCAGCTACCTGCCGGGGCGGAGCACGCGCCTGCTGCGGTTGATGGCCGATACACGGCGCTGGTCGTTCGACCTGGCCCCGCGCCTGTCCACGCCCTTCACGGTGGCGCGCACCCGGGAGCTGACCGAGGGGCCGCCTCCTGGCTCACGCGTGCTGGTGGAGGAGTCGCTGTTCGGGATGACGCTGCTCGGGCATCCGCAGGCACCCGCGCGGATCCACCTGGCCCGGCCGGAGTGCGTGGCGACGTTCGATGAGGCGTTGAAGCGGATGACAGCGCCCCAGCCGCCAGCGTCCGGCACCGTCCTCGTGGAGTGCCCTGCGCCGTTGCCGCTGGAGGCCGCGTCCGGCACCGGGGGCGTGCGTGTGACACGCGAATCGCCGGAGCACTTCACGGTGGACCTGGAGGCCGCCGCGCCCTCGGTGCTGGTGATCAACGACGCGTACCTGCCCGGCTGGACCGCGACGCTGGATGGCGAGCCCGCGCCCATCCTCGCCGCCAACGTGGCGGTGCGCGCGGTGGCGGTGCCGGCGGGGAGCCATACGGTGGTGATGCGCTACCGCACGCCGGGGCTCGTTCCCGGGCTGTGGCTGGGGGCGCTCACGCTGGGCGCGCTGGGCTGCGCGGTGGTCGTGTCGCGGCGTCGGCTCCGGAGCTGAGCGCCGGAGCTTCCGGGCCGCTTCGCCGACGGCGCACCGCTCGAACCTGTCCGACTGTCGGACAGGTTTGGAGATGGGCGGCGGGAGGGGGCTCAGCGGGGCGCGGGCGTCGCGGTGCTCGGGGCGCCGAACGCCGGGGGCGAAGCGGTCATGACTCCCACGGAGTAGGTGCCGTCGTAGCTGTCCGGATCATCCGCCTTCTTCTGGAGGAGGATTCCCTCGGCCTGCGCCTCACCCCTGCTTCGCAGGGGCTGTTGGCCACAGGTATCCGCCGTCATTCCGCGGCAGACCCACGCGGAGCCTCCAGCGTTCACCACGTCGAGCGACACCAGGCCGGGCTCCGCTTCGAGCAGCCGGTGCGTCATGAACTGGAGCTTTTCGTCCCAGGGTGCGCCCACGTCGCGGCGCGCGTGGTAGTTGCCCACGAGCACGATGAAGGTGTCCTCTCGCGCCTGGCTTCGCGCCTGACGGAGCTGTTCCGCCATCGTGTTGTCGCGGTCCTTGCCTCCCGGGTCGAAGGCCACCACCCGCACCGGAAGCCCCGCGCGCCGCAACTCCCGCACGCGCTCGAGCAGTCCCCGCATCGCCTCGCTGCCGCGGCCGTCCTGCGCCTCGCGGTGCCAGAAGGGACTGTCGGGAGGCCCCTGGGTCTCGCCCGCAGTGAACGCGTCGAGGTGCGCCTGGTCCTCCACGGGCAACTCCAGCGCGAGCCGCACCGGTTGGCCGGAAACCGCCGCGTGACAGGCCAGCCTCGCCGCGAAGGCCGGCGCCTCCCGCGTGCCGTGGATCTCCCCCAGCACGACGAAGGCCGCGGGCTTGAGCACCGCCTCCATGCCGGCAATCACCGGACCGCAGTCCGCCTTTGCCTGCGCCGCGGGTGCTTCTCGCGCCGTCCGGCATCCGGCCAGCAGACAGGTAACCAACAGCAGGGACCGCGGGGAAGGTCGCATGGGCTTGGAGGCTCCTTGAAGGAAACGGGAAGCCCCAGTCTCTCCCAACCCTGCCAGCCCTGGAAAACATAACGGCCCGCTCCGGATGGGGAGCGGGCCGTGGCTTCGCGCGTCAGCTGGACGCGGTGGAACGGATCAGGCGGTGGGGAGGGCGACTTCGGTGCTCGCCGCGCGCTGGGATGCCATGAGCGCCGAGCGCTGCAACCACCCGGCGAGCCCCAGCATCGCGAGCCCCGAGGTGCGCAGCGTGCGCAGCAGCTCCACCGCCTCGGCGGGATTGCCGGGCAGCAGCGGCGCCAGCCACTCGCGCGCGTCGTAGAAGAGCCACACCGCGCCGGAGATGCCCATGGCCCACCACACCCAGGCGAGCCGCCCGCCTCGCAGCATGTACGCGACGCGGAGGATGGGCGCGACGAGCAGGATGGTCGTCATGTCCGCCAGCGTGGACGCCAGCGCGATGACCGCCGTGCACGTGGCCGCGAAGCCCTGGCCCAGCTGGCCCACCGCCTTGAAGAGCGCCGGCCCACCCACCGCCAGCGCCGCCACCGCCGCCACCGCCCACAGGAGCGTCGCGCGGGAGCTGGGCGGAGGCTGGAGGCCCGACTGCCGGTAGGTGCGCGACAGCAGCACCAGCGCGAACGTCGTGCACACGTTCGCCAACACCACCACGCCCATGCGCACGGGTAACAGCGGCGAGTCCGTGAACGGCACGTCCGGCACCGCGTGCATCCAGTAGCTGCGCAGGGCCGTGCTCACGAGCGACAGGACCGCGCCCGCCGTCAGCAGCCCCCACACGCGGCGCAGGTAGTCACCCGCGCCGAACGACAGCGCCGCCGCCGCCGTGCCCAGCACCGCGAGCAGGCCCACCGTCCAGCCCGCCACGTCACCCACGAGCGCCAGCCGGTGCGAGTCCTGGAAGGACGTGGCCACCGCGCCCAGGTGCACCAGTTGCAGCACCGCGACGGCGCCCAGCCAGGGCGCCACCTTCCTGGTCGCGCGACCCGAAGAGGGACGGGGGGCGTTCATCGCAGCTTCTCCATGGCCTTCGAAATCTCCGTGAGGGTGCTCGTCGTGCGCAGCGCGCCGATGAAGACGTTGAGCATGGGCTTGAGGCCCTCCAGCACCTGCGGCACGTCCTGCACGCCTACCTGTTCGGGTGGGCGCTTGAGGGCCCGCAGCGCGGCGGTGTGGATGGCCATCTTGGCGGTGAAGTCACCCAGCAAGGGCTCCAGGTGCTGCATCAGCACGTCGTGCCAGCCTGGAGCGGATGAAGGGGAGGACGAGGGTGTCTGCACGTCACCTCCGCGGGGGGAAGACCCCCAGCGTAGGGACATTTTCAACCCGGCACGAGGGCTCGGCTGCTCTCACCCCCGCACAAAATGCTTGGGCTGACCTGATTTCCCCGCGACCTCTGGAAAACGGTGCGGCTTAGCGGCGGCGCGGCTTCTTGTCTTCGTCCGTCTTGGGGGCCGGCCGGGGGTCGTGCGGACCCTTGAGGACGTCCTCGAAGCGGGACTTCTCCTTGCGGCGCTTGAAGAAGAGGGCGGTGCGGCCCAGGAGCTGCGCGAGCTCGGAGCCGGTGGCCTCGGCGATGCGGTCGGCGCCTTCGTGGCGGCCTTCCGGGCCTTCGTTGATCTTCACCTTGATGAGCTCGTGGTCGTTCAGCGCCTGCTCGACGGCGGCGATGACGCCCTCGGTGACGCCGGACGAGCCGACGATGACCACCGGCTCCAGGTGGTGGCCGAGGGCCCGCAGGTGGCGGCGTTCTTTCCCGGTGAGGGGCATGGGGGGTGTCTCCTTGAAAAGGCGCGCACCCTACTTCTTTTGCGACGCCATGCGGACCTCTCGCATCGCATCAATGTGGTCCGGCTGCAGCTCGACCGTCCGCTTGAAGTGCTTGAGGGCCCCGGCGGCGTCTCCGCACAGCTTGGCGATGACGCCCAGGAAGTAGTGGGCGGGGGCGCAGCGCTCGTTGCGCTTGATGGCGGCCTGGATTTCGCGGAAGGCCTCCGGCTGGGCGGCCTTCTTGTCGGGGGCGGCGAGGAAGCGCGCGTAGCCCCGCCAGGCGTAGAACTCCGGCTCCTCGCCGTTGAGGGCGATGGCCTCGTTGAGCATCTTCACGGCGTCCGGGTACTTGCGGGCCTTCACCAGGATGCAGGACTTCTGGAAGAGCTCCTCGGCCTGGAGGATGGACTGGACGTCCACGCCGCCGTCGGCGCCGCCGTTCTTGAGGTCCTCCAGGTAGGCCGCGCGGTTCTTGTCGTCGGAGAGGGCGCGGTAGGCGTCTCCGATGTACGCGAAGACCTCCGCCTTGAGCTTCTCCAGCTCCACCGGGGCGCCGGGGGGCAGGGTGTCCGGGTGGTAGAGCTTGGCCAGGCGGAAGTAGGCGATCTTCACCGCGCTGCCGTCGGTCTGTTCGGTGAGGCCGAGCCGCTGGAAGTGGTTCTGGCCCTTCATGGTCGCGGCGAGCTGGCGCAGCGCGGGCAGTTCGTCCGAACCGGGGGCGGAGGATGAGGCCGCTGGAGCGGCGACGACGGGCGGAGCGGGCCGTGCACCGGGGCCCGCCGTGGGAGCGGCTCCGGCGGGGGCGGTACCCGGAGGGCGCGGAGCCGCACCGGGGCCCGCTGCCGGAGCGGCGGGACGTGCGGCGCCGGGGCCCGCGACGGGAGCGGCACCCGTGGGAGGAGCCCCGGCGGGCCGGGGGGCGGCACCGGGTCCCGCGACGGGCGCACCGGGGCTGGCTCCGCGCGCACCCGGGCCCGCGACGGGCGCACCGGGTCCGGCCATCGGCGTGGCGCCCGGGCCTGCGACAGGTGCACCTGGGCCGGCCATCGGCGTGGCACCCGGGCCTGCGGAAGGCGCTCCAGGACCGGCCATGGGCCTGGCTCCAGGACCGGCGACGGGCGTACCTGCGGCACCGGGGCCCGCAGTGGGCGCTCCAGGACCCGCCATGGGCCTGGCTCCGGGACCCGCGGCGGGCGCACCGGGCGCGGCACCCGGGGGACGGGGCGCGGCGGTGGCCGTGGGGCCCGGAGGGGGCGGTGCCGCTGCCTGCGTTCGCGAGGCCGCGAACGAGACTCCGTTCAGCTCCTTCAACAGGAACGCCACGCGCAGCAGGTGCTCCGCGTCCTGCGGCACGTCCTGGAGCAGCTGCCCCAGCGACCGCACCCCGTCGATGAAGGAGAGCGCGCGCACCTCGTGCGGCGTCAGGCGCAGGTCGCTGGAGGGCACCCGGCCACCCGACTTCATGATGGGCATGGGCAGCACGTAGGTCAGCCGCCGCTTGAGGTCCGCCGTCGGCATGCGGCGCACCTGGTCGCTGAGCAGCGCCCAGCGGTTGCCCAGCGGCATCGCCTTCTGCGCCGGCAGGTCGCGCGCCTCGAAGGAGAACGTCCCGGACTCCGCGCGCAGCGCCTTGCCCAGGATGCCCAGCGCCCGCTGCGACAGCTGCGTGAACGCCGTCGCCGGCTGGAGCAGCCCCAGGCCGAACAGCGCCGCGAGCAGATCGCCCCCGAAGCGCTCCTTCGCGCCTTCCGCCTGCTGGAGCTGCTCCGCCGTCAGGAGCTTCGCCCCCATCAGCGACACGCCCAGCGCGTCCTCCGCGTGCGACGAGTCCACGAACTCCGGACTGCCCTTGCGGAAGTGGATGGACAGCGTGCGGTCCGGAAGCCCCAGCGTCAGCAGGCCCGTCTGCTCGCCCGCCGCGATGCGCCCGTACAGCTGCATGGGCGGGTACTGCTGGAGCTGCCCCTGCGGCGGCACCGTGTTGGTCCCGTCATCCGCTGGAGCCTGTGGAGCTTGGGGAGTCTGGGGCGCGGCCGGACGCGCCGCCGTGGCCGCGGGCGCTCCGGCGGGAGCCCCCGCTGGACGGGCCGCCACGACGGGAGGTCCCGGAGGCCGGGCGGCGGCGACCGGACGCCCCGCCGCGTCGACGGCGGGCCGCGCGGCTCCGGGCCCGGGGCCCCGCATCACGCCAGGGCCCGCCATGGGCACGGCTCCCGGACCGGCCATGGGCGCGGCTCCCGGACCGGGCGCGGCGCCAGGGCCGGGCGGCGGAGGAACGATGGCGGCGGGCGCGGACTGCACCAGCGAGGCGGGCGCGCCGTCTCCCCACAGCTCACGGGGGAACGCGTCCCGCACCTCCGGGAAGCGCCACGGGAAGGCGAACTGCAGACCATCGGTGGAGACCTGGAGCTTGCCCTGGATGGAGCCGCTGTCGATGAGCAGCTCGATGGTCGGACCCGTCAGCGGCCCCCACGTGGTGCCCCGATCGTTCCGCACCCAGTACTGCCGGACCTCGCCCTCCGCCATGTGCCGTCCTGCTCCCATTCCCTCTAGTGCCGGGAAGCCGAAATTTTATCGCCGCCCGGGCCCGCGTCCAAGCGGATGACCTCCCGCGAGCGGGCGGGCAGGCTGTTTCAGGGCGTGGCGCCCTCGATGGCCGCCAGGCCCACGCCGGCGAGACAGGCCGCGTCGGCCTGCTGCTCGGCGGGCGGGTCGAAGCAGTACACCTCGCTGTCGAAGACCTTGCAGAGGCCCGCCGGAGTCCCCGCGCACGCCACCTTGCCGTAGGCCGTGGTGCAGTTGTAGCCGCACACCGGGCCCATCTCGCTCGACTTGCACTGGGGCGCCGGTAGGCCCTTGCCCCACGCGCAGAGCGCCGCGGGCGACGGGTCGAAGCAGCTGAGGTTGCCGTTCTGCGCCTTGCACACGCCCATGGGCGTCTTCGCGCACCGCACGCCTTCAGAGGCGTTCACGCAGTTGAAGCCGCACGCCAGCTGGATGCCATTGCTGACGCATTGCGCGCGAGGCACCTGCCGGCCGAACACCGCGAACACCGCGGCGGGCGGGTCGAAGCACGTCACGTTGCCGCTCTGGCTGCGGCACACGCCCGCGGGCGTCTTCGCGCACTTCACCTTGCCGAAGTCGGTGACGCAGTTGTAGCCGCAGCCCACCACCCCATCGATGGTCTTGCACTCCGGCTCCGGCAGCCCGGCGCCATACGCCTTCACCACGTAGGCGGGCGGGTCGAAGCAGACGGCCTGCCCGTCGATGACCGTGCACTTGCCCTGGAGCGTCTGGGCGCACCGCACGCGCTGTCCATCCGACTTGCACCCGTAGCCACAGGACACGTGCCCATCGATGGAGCGGCACGTGGCGGTGGTCGCGTCGGGCGGCGAGGGCGGCGCGGCGAGCGTCAGCGCCAGCACGGTCATCAGGGTCGCGAGCATGGACCGCATTGACCCCCAAGCTTCAGCGCGACGCAAGCAACCGGCCAGGACGGCGCGCCGTCCGGGTGATAAGCGGGCGCCACCCGCGGCGAGGAGGCGGGCCCCACCGTGGACCTGGACGTCAGCGCGTTGAAGCTGGTGCTGCTGTGTGTCGCCGCGCTGAGCGCGGGCTTCGTGGACGCCATCGCGGGGGGCGGCGGGCTCATCACCCTGCCGGCGCTCCTGACGGCGGGCCTGCCCGCGCACGTGGCGCTGGGCACCAACAAGGGGCAGTCCGTGTTCGGCTCGGGCGCGGCGCTGGTGCGCTTCGCGCGCGCGGGCCTCGTGGACGGCAAGCTGGCCAAGGTGACGTTCCCCTTCGGCCTGATGGGCGCGTTCGGCGGCGCGGCGCTGGTGCTGCTGCTCAAGCCGGAGGTGCTCAAGCCGCTGGTGCTGGTGCTGCTCATCGCGGTGGCGGTGTTCCTCGCCTTCCGCCGCACGCCGCCGAAGCGCGACGGCGTGGAGCCCTCGCCCCGGCCGCGCGCGCAGGCCATCGGCGCGCTCATCGCGCTGGCCATCGGCACCTATGACGGCTTCTTCGGCCCGGGCACGGGCACGTTCCTCATCGTGGCGTTCTCGTCGCTCCTGGGCCACGGGCTGGCGCGCGCGTCCGCGGACGCGAAGGTGGTGAACTTCGCCTCCAACCTGGCGTCGGTGACGCTGTTCGCGCTGCGCGGCGTGGTGCTGTGGAAGGTGGCGCTGCCCATGGCCGCGGCGCAGTTCACCGGCGCGTGGCTGGGCGCGCACGTGGCGGTGAAGGGCGGCGACAAGCTGGTGCGCGGGGTGGTGCTGGGCGTCGTGGCCGCGCTGGTGCTGAAGCTGGGGCGCGACGTGTGGCTGGGTTGGGCGGCCTGAAGCAGGCGCGCCCGTCCGGCTTCTTCAACCGATGTGCACGAGCAGGCAGAGGCCCCGCTTCGCCACGGCGGCGGTGAACTTCTGGAGCTCCACGAAGTAGGAGAGCAGCTCCTCCAGCGGATCCACGTCCTCCGCCGGCTCCTCCTCGTCCCAGGTGCCGGGGTAGATGTCCTCGGCCTGGAGCCGCGCCGGGTCGAAGCGCTTGCGCAGATCCTCCACGGAGGCCTTCTTCAGCGCCTCCGCCAGCGCCTTCACGGCGGCCGCGTCGAACACGCGCGCGGTGCCCTCATCCGACGGGATGTCGCCCACGTCCTCGCCGCCGCGCACGAGGAAGTCCAGGGGCGGCTTGCCCTCCCACGCCGTGCCGGTGAGCAGGTACTGGAGGCCGTGCCACGCCTCGCCGATGTCCAGCTCCAGGAACGCCGCGCCCTTCGCGTCGCCGAAGTCCTCCTCGTCCTCCAGGAAGGGCTCCAGCGCCTGGGGGGCCTTCAGCAGGGCCTGGCGCTGCGTGTCCGTGGTGCTGCGCAGCGTGCAGAGCATCTCCATGGGGTCCGCCTACTCCACGACGATGAGCTTGGCGTTGTTCTCCACGGCGGTGCCTTCCTTGGCGAAGACCTCCGTGACCTTGCCGGCCTTGGGGCTCTTGAGCTCGTTCTCCATCTTCATGGCCTCCACGACCACGAGCCCCTGGCCCTCCTTCACCTCGTCGCCACCTTGACCAGCACCTTCACCACCTTGCCGGGCATGGGCGCGAGGATGAGCTGGCGGCCCTCCACGGAGAAGCTGCCCGCGGCCGCGCGCATGCGCAGCTTGCGCTCGTCCGCCACGTCGGTGCGGTTCACCTGCCCGCGCACCAGCGTGCCAATCTCGTCGCCGTTCTCCTCGAACTCGACGTTGTACGACTGGCCGTCCACCAGGAGCGACAGCGTGCCCTGGTCCACGGAGAGCGCGTCCACCTGGAACGTCTTGCCGTTCACCGTGAGCCGGTAGCGGTCCTGACCCAGCGACTCCAGGTCCACCGGCACCGCTTCCTTCTGTCCCTGCTGCTTCGTGAAGTAACGCATGGAGGAAAGGTCCTTGCGGGAGGAGGGTCAGCGACGGCGGTTCTTGAGCGCCAGACGCCACGGGCTGATGCGGCCAGAGGTGTCACCGCCACCGCTCTTCGACGGCAGCGTCTTCGCGCGCTTCTGGTCGCGCTGGAAGGCGTGCAGCGTGCTCGCGAGCAGCGCCACCTCGCTGAGCTTCGGATCCTCCGCGCCCAGCAGCTCCGTGTGCTGGCGGGTGAGGAAGCTGGTGTCGTAGTCCCCGCCCACGAACTCCGGGTGGGACAGGATGCCGTGCAGGTAGCGGATGTTGGTGGTGATGCCCTTCACCACGTACTCGGACAGCGCGCGCTTGGCCCGCGCGATGGCCTCCTCGCGCGTGGCGCCCCACACGGACAGCTTCGAAATCATGGGGTCGTAGAAGTTGGGCACCGTGAAGCCCGCGTACACGCCCGAGTCGTCGCGCACGTTCGGGCCGCTCGGCACGCGCAGCGCGTGGATCTTCCCGGGGCTGGGCATGAAGTTGCGCGCGGGGTCCTCCGCGTACACGCGGACTTCAATGGCGTGGCCGCGCGGCGCGGGCGCCTCGAAGAGGGGGAGCTTCTCCCCTTCGGCGGCGCGGATCTGCATGGCCACGAGGTCCAGGCCCGTGACCCACTCCGTCACCGGGTGCTCCACCTGGAGGCGGGTGTTCATCTCCAGGAAGTAGAAGTTGCGGTGCACGTCCACCAGGAACTCCACCGTCCCGGCGCCCACGTAGTTGACGGCCTTGGCCGCCTTCACCGCGACCTCGCCCATCTTCGCGCGCAGCTCCGGCGTGAGGATGGGGCTGGGCGTCTCCTCCACCACCTTCTGGTGACGGCGCTGCGCGGAGCACTCGCGCTCGTTCAGGTGGATGGTGTTGCCGTACTGGTCGGCGAAGACCTGGATCTCCACGTGGTGTGGCTTCTCCAGGTACTTCTCGATGTAGACCGCGTCGTTGCCGAACGAGCTCATCGCCTCGCTCTTGGCGGAGCGCCACGCGGAGTCGAAGTCGGCCATGCCCTCCACGCGGCGCATGCCCTTGCCGCCGCCGCCGCCGGCGGCCTTGAGCATGATGGGGAAGCCGATCTTCTGCGCGTACTCGCGCGCTTCCTCGATGGTGGCGATGGGCTCGGTGGTGCCGGGGACGACGGGCACGCCCGCCTTGATCATGTTCGCGCGGGCGCGGGTCTTCTCACCCATGGCGTCCATGGCGGCGGCCGGCGGACCGATGAAGGTGATGCCGGCCTTCTCGCAGGCGCGCACGAAGGACGCGTTCTCCGACAGGAAGCCATAGCCGGGGTGGATGGCGTCCGCGCCGGACTGCTTCGCGACCTCCAGGATGCGCTCCTGCACGAGGTAGCTCTCGCGCGAGGGCGGAGGGCCGACGAAGTAGGCCTGGTCGGCCGTGCGCACGTGCAGGGCGGAGCGGTCTGCTTCGGAGTACACCGCCACCGTGGCGATGCCGAGGTCCTTGCAGGTGCGCATCACCCGGATGGCGATCTCGCCGCGGTTGGCGACGAGCACTTTGCGGATCTTGGGCATGGGCGCCCGTCTAGCATGGGGCGCCCGGGATTGCCTGCCTCTACTTGCGCAGGTTCAGGTACTGGTCCATCAGCTGCTTCGCCTGGGCGAGCTTCGCTTCCACGAAGCGGTCATCCTCGTCCGGCTCGGGGGGCTGGGGCGGGTGCGCGGGGGCCTCCACGGCCTTGCCGTCCGGCC
Organism: Corallococcus macrosporus; assembly: GCF_017302985.1. Taxonomy (NCBI): domain Bacteria; kingdom Pseudomonadati; phylum Myxococcota; class Myxococcia; order Myxococcales; family Myxococcaceae; genus Corallococcus; species Corallococcus macrosporus. Next base: position 1,049,045 of record NZ_JAFIMU010000007.1, on the reverse strand, counting down.
CGAAGTCCACCGCCGCGGCCAGCAGGTTGCGCGCCGCATTCCCGCTGAAGAGCCGGGCCAGGCCCGTCGTCTCCACGTCCAGCCAGCGCGCGGCCTGGCGCAGGACGTCCAGGTACTCGCCTTCCATGGCGCGGGGCGGACGGCTGGGGGCGGCCATGCAGACGCGCGCGTAGCTGTGCTCCCGGTCCACGTACATGCCCATGGAGCGGTCGCGGAAGTCCTTGGAGAGGGCTTGCGTCATGGCGTCCAGGTGCTCCTCGGGGGAGGACACCTTGCCGGACGTCTTGCCGGAGACGAGGGGGATCTCCGCGACGTGCCAGCCGCTGTCAGCCAGGGCTTCCGGACGGGCTTCCACCCACTTGACCTCCGGCGTGGGCAGGTCGAGCCCCTCGCACACGCCCTTGAGCGTCTGACGCAGGGCGGTGAGGTTACCTTCGACGTCGGAGAGGAACAGGACGAGTCGGCGCTGCTGGGACACGTGGGGGGCTCCTTGAGTGGCCCCGTGAAAGCCCCGGCGTTACCTCAGAATTTCCGGAAGAAGCGACGCCCGCCTGCTCTCCAGACGGCGGGAGGCCTGCGGGCGCGGTCCGGGACTACTTCTAGAGCGGGATGTTGCCGTGCTTGCGGGGCGGGTTCTCCTGCCGCTTGTCCTTGAGCATCTCCAGCGCGCGGATGACCTTGGCGCGGGTCTCCTCGGGCCGGATGACCTCGTCGATGTAGCCCAGCTCCGCCGCCTTGAACGGGTTGGCGAACTTGTCGCGGTAGTCGTCCGTGAGCTTCTTGCGCTCGGCGTTGGCGTCCTGGGCCTTGAGCAGCTCGTTGCGGAAGATGATGTTCACCGCGCCCTCGGGGCCCATCACGGCGATTTCGGCGGTGGGGTAGGCGTAGTTGATGTCCGCGCGGATGTGCTTGGACGCCATGACGTCGTACGCGCCGCCGTAGGCCTTGCGGGTGATGAGCGTGATCTTGGGGACGGTGGCTTCCGCGTACGCGTAGAGCAGCTTGGCGCCGTGGGTGATGATGCCGCCCCACTCCTGGTCGGTGCCGGGGAGGAAGCCGGGCACGTCCACCAGCGTGAGCAGCGGGATGTTGAAGCAGTCGCAGAAGCGCACGAAGCGCGCGGCCTTCACGCTGGCGTCGATGTCCAGGCAGCCGGCGAGCACCGCGGGCTGGTTGGCGACGATGCCCACGCTCTTGCCGTTCATGCGCGCGAAGCCGACGACGATGTTCTTCGCGAAGTGCTCCTGCACCTCGAAGAAGTGCTTGGAGTCCACGATGGCGCGGATGATCTCCTTGATGTCGTAGGGCTTGTTCGGGTTCGCCGGGACGATGGTCTTCAGCGACTCCTCGGCGCGGAACGGGTCGTCCTCGCACGGCTGGGACGGCGGGTCCTCCTGGTTGTTGGAGGGCAGGAACGAGAGCAGCTCGCGCGTCATCGCGATGGCGGCCTGCTCGTTCTCCGCGGCGAAGTGGGCCACGCCGGACTTCTGGTTGTGCGTGAGCGCGCCGCCCAGGGCCTCCTTGGAGACCTCTTCGTGCGTCACCGTCTTGATGACGTCCGGGCCGGTGATGAACATGTACGACGTGTCCTTCACCATCATGATGAAGTCCGTGATGGCGGGCGAGTACACCGCGCCGCCCGCGCACGGCCCCAGGATGAGCGAAATCTGGGGGACGACGCCGGACGCCAGCGTGTTGCGCAGGAAGATGTCCGCGTAGCCCGCGAGGCTCTCCACGCCTTCCTGGATGCGCGCGCCGCCGGAGTCGTTGAGCCCGATGACCGGCGCGCCCACGCGGGTGGCCAGGTCCATGATCTTGCAGATCTTCTGGGCGTAGGCGCCGGACAGCGAGCCGCCGAAGACGGTGAAGTCCTGGGCGAACACGAAGACCTGGCGGCCCTCCACCGTGCCGTAGCCGGTGACGACGCCGTCACCCAAAATCTTCTTGTCGCCCATGCCGAAGTCGTGGCTGCGGTGGGTGACGAACTTGTCCAGCTCGCTGAAGGAGCCGGGGTCGAGGAGCAGGTCGATGCGCTCGCGCGCCGTGAGCTTGCCCGCCTCGTGCTGCTTGGCGATGCGGTCGGCGCCGCCGCCCTGCTCGGCCTGCTGCTCCATCTGCTGCAGGCGTGCGCGCAAGGGATCGTTCTCGGGGGTCGTGGCCATGGGGGGCCGCTTAACACGATTGGAAGGCGGTGGCAGCGCTTCCCTTGCCTCTGGAGGGGGGGACGGACGGCCGGGCCCGGTGTGCAGGGGGTGGAGACGGGACGGAAGTTCAGGATTTCCGACAACCGCGCTTCCCGCGGCGCGGGGGAGCAGGGAGGCTGGCGATGCGTGCGAGGCCGGGGACACTGCAGGTGGGGTCGTTCCGGGGGGTGCCCATCCGGGTCCATTTCTCACTGCTGGTGGCGCTGCCGCTGCTGGCGCTGTCGTTCAGCGCGGCGCTCCAGCAGGCCGCGGAGACGGCGGACGTGCCGCCCGGAGCGCTGGGTGGCCACTCCTGGGCCTGGGGGCTGGCGGTGGCGGTGGGGCTGTTCGTGTCGGTGCTGCTGCACGAGATGGCGCACACTTTCTACGCGCTCCGTCATGGCGGGGAGGTGCACGGCATCACGCTGATGATCGTCGGAGGCGTGTCGGAGCTGGCGGAGGTGCCCAAGCGTCCCCGGGACGAGGCGATGATGGCGCTGGTGGGCCCGCTGACGAGCCTGGGGCTGGCGGCGGTGCTGGGCGTGGTGACGTGGTTGGTGCACGGCCTGGGGCTGTTCCAGGTGCAGTTCGCGCTCTTCACGCTGGCGATGCTCAACGCGGTGCTGGGCGTGTTCAACCTGCTGCCGGCTTTCCCCATGGACGGGGGGCGCATCGTGCGCGCGGCGCTGACGCCCCGGCTGGGCATGGTGCGCGCGACGAAGGTGGCGGCGGCGCTGGGGCGGGTGTTCGCGGTGGCGTTCGGCGTGTGGGGCGTGGTGTCGCTGAACCCGTTCACGCTGGTGGTGGCCTTCTTCGTGCTGATGGGCGCGGAAGGGGAGGCGCGGCAGGTGCGGATGAAGGCCCTGCTGGAGCAGGTGAGGGTGGAGGCGCTGATGACGCCCCGGATGGTGGGCGTGGACCTGGACCTGTCCATGCAGGACGCGCACTGGGCCCTGCGGCGCGAGCACGTGGGAATGCTGCCGGTGACGAGCTCGGGGAGGCCCATCGGGTACGTGACGTGGGCGGCGGTGCAGGCGGTGCCGGAGTCGCAGCGCGGGGGCTACATGGTGCGCGACGCGATGGAGGACGGCGCGGTGGCGGAGCTCTCCGAGGACGGATGGACGGCGCTGCGGCGGATGGCGGAGGCGCGCGTGCCGCTGGTGGCGGTGGTGGACGAGGAAGGGCTGCTCGCGGGGACGCTGGACTGGAACGACCTCCAGCGGGGGCTTTCGCGGGCGGAGGAGGCGGAGCGTGAGCGTTCGCGGACGGGGTGGCCTCGCGAGCGGACGGCGTAGGGCCCCGGGAGGTATCCTCGGCGCCCATGAAGGACGCGTACATCGTTCTGGATTACTCGGCGTTGGAGCAGCAGATGTCCAACGTCATGACCTCTCACCTGAAGGGGTACGTGACGGCGAAGGCGCGGGCCGCCCATGGCACCAAGTACTTCAACGCGTACCGGGCCACGGAGCCTGTCGGCTTCGTCTGCGACATGCGGCAGCCCATCAAGGCGCTTCACGACGCCATCCAGTTCATCAAGGGCCGGCTTTCGAGCATCCGCACCAGTCAGGTGAAGATCCTCATCGCGGGACACGGTCAGTTCAACGAGAACCGCGGCATCGTCCAGGGCGGCGCGAGCGGCACGATGCTCGGCGTGACGAACGAGCACATCGCCGACCACGTCGGCCGCATCACCTCCGCGCTCCAGGGGCAGTGGATCCAGTGGACCCTCTCCCTGTGCGTCTGCTTCGCCGCGAGGCCCAAGACGGGCTACGCCGAGCGCATCACCGGGGACAGCGACGTCGGGGACAGCATGGCCGGTCAGCTGGCCCGGCTGCTGCGCAAGAAGCTTCCGGACTTCACGCTCAAGGCGAACTTCACCCCGGTCAGCATCGGGGACTCCGGGCACCTCAAGGCCCGCCTGGAGCGAAGCCAGCTGCGCAAGTTCAGCCTCTCCCAGGCGGAGGCCCGGGCGCGTGACCGGTACCCGCGCGGCTACGCGTTCTGGAGCAACCTGGACTCGACGGAGCCGATGCCGCTCTGGAGCATGTGCATCACGAGCGTGTATGCCCTGAAGGAGGGGGAGGTCTCGGACGAGAGCGTGAGCTCCTCCGAGTTCCAGGAGTCCTTCCGCCAGGAGTTCCTGATGCTGGCGGAGGGCATCGCCTCGACGGAGCCGGAGTTCGCGGAGTCGCTGGAGCGCAACGCGGACGCGCTGGCGGAGATCCTCAACTACCGGCTGGTGGATCTGCGCGTGCAGGCGTACGAGCCGGGCACCCTGGAGAAGGCGAACAAGGTGGTGTGGACGTGCACGAAGGGGCAGCTCTCCCACGCCATCACGCTCCGGGAAGAGTGAGGACACCTTGGTCCATGACGTGATCATCGCGGGGGCCGGTCCGGTCGGACTGTTCCTGGCCTGCGAATTGCGGCTCGCGAAGCGCTCCGTGCGGGTGCTGGAGCGGCTGGAGGATCCGCACTCGCCGCTGAAGCGGCTCCCGTTTGGAAGGCGGGGGCTCTGGGGCCCGAGCATCGAAGCGTTCCACCGGCGTGGACTGCTGGAACAGCTCGCGCCACGAGGCGGAGCCAACCTCCGCGGGCCGGCCGGCCACTTCGCGGGCATCGCGTTCGACTACGGCCACATCGATTCGTCGCGGTGGAAGTACCGGCTCCCGGGGCCGGCGGACACCCAGTTCTCGAGCGACATGGAGCAGCTCGAGCGCGTCCTCACCGCTCACGCGCTCTCGCTTGGGGTGGAGATCCAGCGCAACCAGGAGGTCGAAGGCTTCGAGGCTTCGGACGATGAAGTCACCGTCCGTGCCGGCGGGAAGAGCCTTCGCGCGCGCTGGCTCGTGGGGTGCGATGGCGGCCGCAGCATCATCCGCAAGCAGGGGGGCTTCGAGTTCGTCGGGACCGAGCCCGAGTTCACGGGGTACTCGGTCCACGTCGAGCTCGCGGATCCGGAGAAGCTCCGCCCGGGGCGTCACTACACGCCGACCGGCATGTACAACCAGGGGCAGCCCGGCGTGATCGCGGTGGCCGACTTCGACGGCGGCGCGTTCCATCGCACCCAGCCCGTCACGCTCGAGCACGTGCAAGCGGTCCTGCGGCGCGTGTCCTGCACGGACGTGACCGTCAAGGCGCTGCATGTCGCCTCGACCTGGACCGACCGCGCGTATCAGGCAACGACCTACCGCAAGGGACGGGTGCTGCTGGCGGGCGACGCCGCTCACATCCACTCGCCGCTGGGCGGGCAGGGCCTGAACCTGGGCCTGGGCGACGCGATGAACCTGGGGTGGAAGCTCGCCGCGACCCTCCGGGGGGATGCCCCCGAGGGCCTGCTCGACAGCTACACCCCGGAGCGGCACCCGGTGGGGGCGCGCATCCTCGATGCGTCCCGGGCCCAGGTCGCGCTGATGCGGCCCCAGCCCGCTTCCCGCGCGCTCGAAGCCATCCTCCGAGACCTCATCGATACGCGCGACGGCGCGACCTACTTCGCGGAGCGTGTCTGGGGCGTGTCCGTCCGCTACGACCTTGGCGGGGAACACCCGCTGGTGGGCCGCAGTTGCCCGGACTTCGAGATGGAGGACGGAACGCGGCTGGGCGCACTGCTCCGGGATGGACGCGGCCTGCTGCTGGACTTCGGCCGTGAGGCGCCGCTCCAGGCGTTGGATGGCCTCTGGGGCGAGCAGGTCCGGTATGTCGCGGGCGACGTCCGGGAGCGCCTGGGCCTGAGCGCGGTGCTTGTGCGGCCGGATGGGGTCGTCGCATGGGCGAGCGATGCGACGCCCCAGCCTGAAGACGTCACCCGCGCCGCGGCGAGGTGGTTCAGGCGCCGCGGCTGACACGAAGCCTGGGCGGGACGGGGACATTGCCGGGAGGCCGGAGAGTGAAGACCTTGCACTCCAGGCATCGGAGGCAGCACATGGCCCAGAAGAAGAACAGCCTCGTGGCGAACATCAACCGGCGCAAGAAGGCGGGGACGTCGAGGCCGAAGAGCCGCTCCAAGGTGTCCAGCAAGTCCTACAAGAACATGGAGCGCGGCTGGGGCAAGACGGCACGCAAGAAGACCGCGGCGAAGAAGACCGCGACGAAGAAGACCGCGCGCAAGAGCCCGGCCCGGAAGCGCGCGAGCCGCAAGTCCCGGTAGCGCTCCGGGTGAATAGGTCCTTCACTGGCGCGTCAGCACGGAGGTCTCCCACAAGGAACTCCGATGAAGAGCCTGCTGGTTGGAATGATGTTGGCCTCGACGCTGAATGCCGCTCCCTCCAAGACCGTGGCGCTGGTGGGAACGGTGCACAGCGAGGACATCGGCAACCAGACCTCCAGCCGGGCCACGTGGCTCCCCACGCAGCCCAAGCGCATCGAGCAGTTCGAGTTCCACCTCAAGCGCCCCATGAAGGCCGTGCAGCTGGAGTACCAGTGCCACCTCCAGGACCTCGGTGACTCAGGCTGGCTGCCGGAGGGCACGCCGTGCGGGACACAGGGAGAAGCCCGCCGCCTGGAGGCCTTCGGCATCCGGCTGCGCGGCGAAGGCGCGCACCTGTACACCGTGCGCTACTGGTGCCTGGTGGAAGGCATGGAGCGCCCCATGGGTCCGCTCACCGACGGCGCGATGTGCGGCACCACGGGAGAGAGCCGCAAGCTCCTGGGCATGCAGGTGGAACTGGTGCGCAAGTAGCCGCAGCCGGAACATTGCTGGCAACGGCCTGCCTTGGGCGTCCGGAAGGGCCATTCGGCGTTCAAGGTAGAGCTAGCTCGTGCACGGCTTTGGCGGTACCAAGTATGATTGATGCGCTTTGCACTAGCGATGATGAAGATAGTCACTTTTGAGTGCTCTTCTGTAGACGCTTAATCCCTTTTCTGTCGAATTGGACCTTCGTGCCGCCTGGGACTTCAATCGACGCTCCAGATGATGCCCCGAGTATGGCCGATGCAAGCTGATCAGCAGGGTGAAGCGCTTCTTCAGCATGATCGCTGTCTGCCACAAACAATCCATTGGTGAGGCGAGATAGTAGTTCTGAAGGAATTTCGCTCCCCTTCTCCTCTTTCCATTCAAGCGCCATCTCTACGACCCAGCTTGCACGGTCGAGATCAAGGTCGAATTGCTTTTGACGGAACTCCTCGTCGGCATGTGCCTGGAACCAACGATTGTTCCATCGAAGGAAGAATAGCGAGGTGCTTGCGAATGCAATTGCGAATGCGATTTGTTTGATGGTTGTTGCTATCAATTCGCGATCAGCAAGGTCCGTTCCCTGCGCGAACAAGGTAGCGCTTAAGACAGAGTATGTGGCGAGCCCGGTGAACGAAACGACCAGTAGGAAAATGGTGAAGAGAAAGATAGGGAGGCGTAGGTCGCGAGTTCCTTCGGTAAGCTGGAACTTGACGCTTCTCTTCGCTAGTTCCTGCTTGAGGTCTTGTCGGAGCTTTCGGCGAGCGTGTGTACTCTTGCTGTGGTCTATTTCTCTTAGCTTTGTTTCGAGTTCTAGCCGTTGCTTCTCAAGTCGCTCTTGCTGGAGCGCGATTTCCGAGTGAAATTTTTCTACCTCCTTGGCATGGGAGGCGTTGAGCATTTCCGTTCTGGCTTGGTATTCGATGTCGAGCTGTGCTCGAACCTTGCGTGCGTCCTCTGTGATTTGTGATGCTATTTGAGCAATCGTGGCTTCCAGTTTGGCAACGGCTGCTTCACGGAATTCATAGTGCTTGTGAAGTTCCGGAGATAGCACCGAACGCAATCCCTCTGTTGAGAGGAAGTCCACCGCCCGCAGGTGCTCGCGCAGGTGGCCGGTCAGTTTGATTACCTGCGCGTGGCTCGGGTTGGGAGGGGATTCGCGATAGGATTCCGAGAAGTTGATAGAGACGTTGTCTGATGGTTGGTTGGGTTGTCTTCTGAAGGAGATGGATAGCGTTGTGGCTGTTTCTATGTCGAGACGGATGATGGCGAATGTGTTTAGCGAGAGTACTTCGGCTATTTCTGGTGGTGGCGGTTTCTCAGTGGAGAATCGAGTTGAGTTTCCGCTGAACTCAGGTTGGACTGAGATGTCTTGGGTCTGAAGTTCGGATGCGGTTAGGGCTTCTTTGATTTTATCTATAAGCAGTTGATCTGTGAATTTTGATATCTGTATGGATATGTTTTGAAATTGTGGCATTGGTGGCTCAGTTCTTCTCCGGCAGGGACCAGTTCATCTGGAAGCGGTGCGCGCCGTTGGGGGCGCTGTCCAGCCAGCCGGTGATGCTGTCGCTCTTCGCGAGCAGGGGGCCCAGCTCCGTGCTCGCTCCGAAGAACGCGGCCAGTTGCTGGTCTCCCATCACGTCCATCAGCGACACCTGGGACAGGCCCCGCGCCACCTTCTTGGGATCCAACGTGAACTCCACCGCGCGCTTCAGCGGCCCGCCCTTCTCCGGCAGGGACGCGAGCATCGCCTGCGTCACCGTGGAGTCGTTGCCGAAGACGAGTTGCTTGCCCTTGAGCCGCACGTAGACGCTGCCGCCCTTCGCCTCCATCGCGTAGCCGTCGTCCAGCGCCTTCGCGCCGGGGAACTTCGCCAGCGGAGCCAGCGCCGCCTTCACCGCCGCCGCGTCCGTCACCTCCGCCGCCAGCGCCTGCTTCGCCGCGAAGAAGCGCACCTCCGGCTTGCGCAGCGAACCCTTCACCGCCACCGAGTCCACCCCGAACAACACCTGCCCCGTCATCTGCTTCGCCAGCGCGTCCGTCACCGCCTTCACGTCCGCCGCAGGGCACGCGGGACACACCGACCGCACCGCGCTGGCCACGGACTCCACCGCCTGCGCCACGCCCGTCGGCGCCACCTGCGCGCGCGCGAAGAGCAGGCCCGAGGGCGCCATCGCCCCGTAGGGGCTGATTCCCTTTGCCTGGAAGGGCGGCAGGGGCAGCTTCGTCGCCGTGCCCTCCACCTTCAGCCCCGTGGCCGTGCCGTCCAGCGCCACCACGCCGTCCTTCGTGGACACGAACAGTACGCCCGGCAGCGTGGCCATCCGCGCGTCCGCCGCCGGGGCCTTCTGCGCCACCAGCTTCGCGGCCTCCTTGCGGAGCGCGTCGTCGGAGTCCGTGCTCAGGAAGGCGCAGGCCTCCTGGCCCTTGAGGACGTAGCCCCCGAAGCCTCCCACGGCGCCAGGCGCGCGCAGCGTCGTCACGCCCTTCACCGTGCCCGCCTTCACGTCGCCGTTGCGCGCGAGCACGTTCGCGGTCGCTTCCTGGAACACCTTCGCGTCCTTCACCCGCGTGCACGCGATGCGACCGTCCTGCCGCATGGACACGGTCAGCGGCCCCGCCGCGTCGACGCCCAGCGCCTCCATGGCCTCCGGCTTCGACAGGTCCAGCGGCAGCAGCGGGTGCAGCTCCCCGCTCCACGACGCCGGACTCAGCATCTGCGAGTACGCCCCCGCCCGCGTCAGGAACGCGTTCAGCCCCTGCACCTGGTCGAGCTGGGGGATGTGGAGGACCGTCACCGTCGAGGCGGCGACGCGAGGCGCGGGTGCGGCCGCCAGCGTGGCGGCAAGAGCAAGGGCGAGCATGCCCCCACCTGAAAGCGCTCCACCGCCCCTGTCAAGGCACTCCCACCCGGGACGCCCACCACCAACGTCCGTCAGGCCGCCCTACGCCGGCAGCCGGCCCGTGTTGGCCCAGTCAATCATCCGCTCCGCCAGCTCCTCCGCGTTGCGGCGCAGGTAGGTCAGTTGCAGCACCTCGTCGTCCGTGCAGGCCAGCGCCATGCGCACCCGCACGCTGTCCACGAAGCGCAGCACCTGCCCGATGCTGAGCGACGCCCGGTCCTCCAGCGTCCCCGCGAACCGCGCCACGTCCGCCTCCACCGCGCAGCCCTCCGCCAGCAGCGCCGCCACCAGCGCGGACCTCGCCACCCGGTGCTCGCGCGAGCGCGTGTCCTGCAACTGGCGCCGCCACGGCTGGGCCTCCCAGCGCGCTCCCTCGGTGTTCACCCATTCGGGCCCGCCCTGTGTCCGCGACTCCATTGCGCGCATCATCAGTGCCCCCTCTTCCAAGCCTCGCGTCCGTCCACGAGCACGACCTGCGTCAGGACCCCGCCCCACGCGCGGGTTGAAGGCTTTGCTGGAAAAACGCCTTGGTCCCGGTTTCTTGAAGGCCCGGAGGGATGTTTGAACTGTCATGGGCGGACACCTCCGTCAGGTCGGCTTTGAGTGAATTGTCGGGAGGCGGCCCGGTTGGCTCGGGACAGGGGGCGGGGGCGGATGTTTTCCTGGGGACAGTGCGTAACCCCCGGGACGGATTGGGGAAGAGCCTGGATTTCCTGCATCGTTCGGAGTCCTGGTTCCGGGGGGCGGGGTGGTCGGCCGCGTCCTTGTCGGGACCGTCACGGCCTTCCGGGGGGAAGCCATGCCGAATCTGCTCGACCTGCCGCGTCAGGCGTTGATGGACCTGCGCTCGCGTCTCAGCCACCTGCCGCTCGTGTCCCACCTTCACCGGAGGCACGCGCCCAACAGCCTGTCCCTGTCCAGTCCCGCGCCGCAGGACTCGGTGCTGGCGGATCCGCAGCGCGTGGATGTGTGGCGCCGCGCGGTGGAGCGCTACGTGCGCCCCAACCAGGTGGTGGTGGACGTGAAGGCCGGCACCGGCCTGCGCACCTTCCTGGCCGCGCACCAGCAGCCGCGCAAGCTGTACGCGGTGGATGACTCGCGCCTCCTGGACACGACGCAGTGGGTGGCCCGCCGCAACGGCCTGGACCGCATCGACTTCGTGCGCGAGCCCACCTGGCACTTCCAGCCGCCGGAGAAGGCGGACGTGCTGCTGCACGAGCTGCTGGGGGATGCGGTGCTCGACGCGGGGCTCGTGCCGCGGATGCTGGATTTGCGCGCGCGGCTGCTCAAGCCCGGCGGCCGCATCCTCCCCAACCGCTTCGAGGTCTTCGTGGAGCCCGTGCAGCTTCGCGAGGAGGCGTGCGTGCCGTTCATCTGGACGCAGCAGCTGCCCCACGTGGACTTCCGCTGCCTCCAGTCACTGCGCGAGGCGATGAGCCCGTCGTACTTCACGCGGCTGGTGCGCTCCTACGAGGTGGACCACCTGCTGTGCGAGCCGGAGCCCGCGTTCGCATTCGACCTGGAGACGATGCGCGCGGACGGGCTGCCCTCGCGCGTGCACATCCGGCGGCCGGTGGAGGAGGACGGGCGGGTGGACGGCTTCTGCCTGTTCTACAAGGTCGCCTTCGACGCGGAGCTGGCCTTCGACGTGTCCCCCATGCGCGAGCGCAACACCACGGCGATGACGCTGCTGCGCGTGGAGCCCCGCGAGTTCAGCCGCTACGACACGCTGGACTTCGAGCTGGAGCTGCCCAATCCGTCCGACCCGCGCACCTGGCGGTGGCAGTTCACCTGACGGCAGTGCCGGAGCCCGGAGTGATGCCCGGTGGACAGCCTTGCCGCCGGGTGTCGCCGCAGGTGGGCGCACTGCCTAGCTTGCACTCCACATGCGACTGCTCCGGCTCCTTGTCCTGCTCCTCGTCTCCGGTGCCGCGCTGCCCGCGGCGGCCCAGGCTCCGCGCACCGTGGCGGGCGTGTGTGGCCGCACCAACTGGGTCTGCGTGTCGGAGTGCATCGACGCGGAGTGCGTCGACCAGTGTCTGCGCGAAGGCTGTGAGGACGCGCTCAAGCGGCTGAAGACCTGCACGAGCAAGGCGGCCTGCGCGCCGGACGACACGGCGTGCGCGGCGAAGTCGTGCGGGCTCACCTGCCAGAAGTCCTTCGAGCCCGCGCCCAAGAGCCCGGAGAAGCTGGCGGAGAACCCCTGCGAGGGCGACAAGGCCCCCAAGGGCACCGCCGTCCCCGAGGAGCTGGTGGGCACGTGGGTGCTGTCCGCGGCGAGCATCCCGGACGTGGAGCAGGGGAAGGAGGAGCGCCTGGACGTGCAGCCCCGCTCCGACTACGCGCGCGCGCTGCAGCTGACGCCCAACGGGTGCTTCGTGCTGAGGACGAAGCTGGATGACGCGACGCTCGGGCGCGGCAGCACGCTGGACGTGCGCGCATGGGGCCGGGTGGAGGTGAAGGACAAGAAGCACCTGGCGCTGCGCACGCAGGACGGGCAGGCCGTGGGCCCGGTGTGCGGCAAGGAGCGCGTGGTGCCGCTGGCCAAGGGCAGGTTCAAGGGCGGGGACTTCACCTACGTCATCGAGGAGAAGGACTCGCTGGTGCTCACGGTGCCGGGCGCCACGCGGCAGACGTTCCAGTTCGAACGGGAGAAGCAGGAAGCGCCGGAGCCGCAACCCAAGCCTTGAGGAGGACCTTGCCCCCACGCGGGCGCACGGGTGAGAAGGACGTCATGGCAAGCCGCGAGCGGATGGCGAGCATTGACGCGGCATGGCTCCAGATGGAGGAGCCCGCGAACCTGATGATGATCACCGCGGTGCTGTGGTTCGACGGCGCCGTGGACCTGGAGCGGCTGCGCGCGGTGCTGCGGGAGCGGCTGGTGGAGCGCTACCCGCGCTTCCGGCAGCGGGTGGTGGCCGGGCCCGGGCCGCTGGGCGCGCCGCACTGGGAGGACGTGCGCGACTTCAATCTGGACGAGCACCTGTCCACGCTGCGCGTGCCGGAGTCCGCGGGGCGCGCGGGGCTGGAGGCCCTGGTGGGCGACTGGCTGGGCGTGCCGCTGGAGCGCTCGCGTCCGCTGTGGCACTTCCACCTGGTGCGCGGCGCGCCCGGTGGGGACGTGCTGCTCGCGCGGCTGCACCACTGCATCGCGGACGGCATCGCGCTGGCGCGCGTGCTGCTGTCGCTCACGGAGCCGGTGGACGGCGCGGCGGGCGCAGGCGCTGACGTGGTGCCGGAGACGGATGCTCATGCGTCGCGAGCCTCCGCGCTGGGGCGGGACGCGGGGGGCCGGAGTGAAGCCTTCGACGCGGTGGCGCCCTTCGAGACGGAGCGGCGGCCGAGCGCTCCTGGCTGGATGCGGCTTGCGCGGGGCGCACGCTCGGCGCTGCGCAAGGGCGCGGAGCTGGTGCGCGAGCCCATCCTCGCGGGCGACCTCGTGCGCGAGGGCGCGAAGGGCGCGGCGACGCTGGGCAAGCTGCTCGCGCTGCCTCCGGATCCGCGCTCTCCGCTGCGTGGACCGCTGGGACGCCAGAAGCGCGCCGCGTGGTCGGAGCCCATCGCGCTGGAGCGGGTGAAGGCCCTGGGCCGCACCCTGGGCTGCACGGTGAACGACGTGCTGCTCACGGCGGTGACGGGCGCGCTGCGGCGCTACCTGGCCCAGCGGGGCGGCCCGCTGGAGGACGTGCACGCGCTGGTGCCGGTGAACCTGCGGCCCCTGGACGTGCCGGTGCCCCGTGAGCTGGGCAACCGCTTCGGCGTGGTGTTCCTGCGGCTCCCCGTGCACCTGGAGGAGCCCCGCCGCCGGCTGCGGGAGGTGGCGAAGCGGATGACGCACCTCAAGCGCTCGCCGGAGGCCGTGCTGCTGTCCGGCATGCTGGAGCTGCTGGGCCACACGCCCGCGGCGCTGGAGCGCGTCGCCGTGGACGTGATTGGCGCCAAGGCCACGCTCATCGCGACCAACGTGCCCGGGCCGCGCCAGCCGGTGTCGCTCGCGGGCAGCCGGCTGGCGGGACTCACGTTCTGGGTCCCCCAGGCCGGCCACGTGGGCCTGGGGGTCAGCCTCTTCAGCTACGCGGGGCAGGTGACCGTGGGCGTGGCGGCGGATGCGTCCCGCGTCCCGGACCCGGCGGCCCTCGTCTCCGCGTTCCAGGACGAGCTGGCCGCGCTGGAGACGCTGGCCCCCTGAGCCGTTACTTCACGAAGAGCTTGCTCGGGTCGTACTTGCCGCGGACTTCCTTGAGCTTCGCGCGGATGGCGTCCGGCCACGCGCTGTCGAAGTGCTCCGGAGACTGGATCTTGCCCATGAAGTTGATGGTCATCTCCGGCGACAGCCACGGCTTCAGCTCCGCGCGCAGGCCCTGCGTCGCGCCGGGGAGCACCGTGTCGAACAGCGGCGGGTGCATGCCCACCAGGCCGATGATGAAGTTGCCGCCGCGGCCGCCCACCGCCGAGCCGCCCGCCACGTCCTTCCAACTGGCGCCGCCCAGGTGGCGGATCTCCATCATGAAGTACGGCGTCTGCACGCCCGTGCCCACGTGGCGCAGCACCGTGGTGGCGAAGTCCTGGTCCACGTGGGTCAGCATCATGCCGTTGGTCCACACGGGGCTGGGCTGATCCGGATCATTGTGGATGCGCGCCATCTGGGACGCGGGCAGCTCGCCCAGCATGTCCAGGTACACGGGGGCCAGCGCGCGCAGGGGCGCCGCGAACTTCGCGCCGTCCTCGATGGAGCCCGGGTACGCGAAGCGCAGGTTGATGACCGTGCGGCCACGCAGCGGGGGCGGGATGAAGTCGAACGGCGGGAAGCGCATCACGGCGATGCTCGTGGACACGCGCGCGTCCGCCTCCGACGTCCACTTCACCCAGCCGCGCAGCACGGCCTCGATGTGCTGCTCCTCGAAGAAGAGGCTGCCCGCGTAGAGCGAGCGCATCTCCACGAGCTTGAGCTTCACGTCCGTCACGATGCCCAGGCCGCCCTTGCCGCCGCGCAGCGCCCAGAACAGGTCCGGATGCTGCTCGGCGCTCGCGTGGACCGTCTCTCCCTCGGCGGTGACGACCGTGTAGCCCACGACATAGTCGGAGCTGACGCCGTGGCTGCGCACGAGCGGCCCCAGGCCGCCGCCCAGGAGGTAGCCCACCACGCCCACGTTCGTGGACGAGCCGGCGACGGGCGCCAGGCCGTGCTTCGCGGCCTCCGCGATGACCGGCTCCCAGCGCGCGCCCGCGCCGATGGTGGCCGTGCGCGCCGCCGCGTCGATGCTCACCTGGTTGAGCGCCTTCGTGGAGATGAGCACGCCGGAGGTGATGGACGCGTACGTCCCGTGCCCCGTGGCCTGCACCGCGATGGGCAGCTTGTTCTCCCGGGCGAAGCGGACGGTCTCCGCCACGTCCTGCGCGGACTTCACCGCCACCACGTACTGCGGCGTGTGCTGCACCAGGACGTTGAAGCCGGCGCACTCCGGGGCGTAGCCCGCGTCGCTGGGCGTGTAGACGGGGCCGCTCACGCGGCTGGCGAGGGTCTGGGTCATGGGGCGTTGCTCCTTCGTGTCAGCCGGCCCTTGCGGGCCGGGAGGGGGACTCGGGTGAGGTGCGGTGCCACGTCGAGGGAGTACGAGCGCGAAGCAGCATAAACCTGGAAGTCAGGTTCGTACACGGAAGCGCCCCGCGAAAACACGGCCCGGGCTCCAGTGGGCTGGCCACCCGCCACCCCTACGACAGGCCGTGCTCCTCCAGCTTGTTGTAGAGCGTGCGCCGGCTGACCCCGAGCAGCCGCGCCGCCAGCGTGCGGTTGTCGCCCGCGCGCTTGAGCGCATCCACCAGCGCCTCCTTCTCCACGTCCTTGCGGCGTGACTCCAGGGTGACGGAGTCGGACGACGGGGACGGCAGGAGCGGCGCGGAGACGGGCGGCGGCGCGATTCCCGGCTGGCGCGACAGCTCCCGCGCGACGTCCGCGCCGGTGAGCACGGGCCCGTCGGAGAGCACCACCAGGCGCTCCAGGAAGTTCTGCAGCTGGCGCACGTTGCCGGGCCACGGCTGGGTCTGGAGCGCGCGCAGGCCGTCCTCGCTCAAGCTGAAGGGCGGCCGGCCGTTGGTCTTCGCGTGCACGTCCAGGAAGTGGCGCGCGAGCAGCGCGATGTCCTCGGGCCGCTCGCGCAGCGTGGGCAGCCAGAGGGGCACGACGTTGAGGCGGTAGAAGAGGTCCTCGCGGAAGGTGCCGCGGCGCACGCCGTCCTCCAGCGACTGGTGCGTGGCCGCGACGAAGCGCACGTCGACCTTCACGGTCTGGGTGCCGCCCAGCCGTTCGAACTCGCGCTCCTGGAGCACGCGCAGCAGCTTCACCTGCACGGCGGGGGACACGTCGCCAATCTCGTCGAGGAACAGCGTGCCGCCGTGCGCCAGCTCCACGCGGCCGGGCTTGCGCGTCGCCGCGCCGGTGAAGGCGCCCTTCTCGTAGCCGAACAGCTCGCTCTCCAGCAGCGTGTCCGGGAGCGCCGCGCAGTGCAGCTTCACGAAGGGTCCCGAGCGCCGGGGGCTGTTCTCGTGCAGGGCTCGCGCGGCCAGCTCCTTGCCGGTGCCGGACTCGCCCCTCAGCAGCACCGTGGCGGTGCCCTGGGCGGCCTTCACCAGCAGGGCCTTCACCTCCGTCATGGCCCGGCTCTGGCCCATGAGCAGGCTGTCCAGCGCCTTGCCCTCGGCGCGCGCGGGCTCGGGAGGGTTGCTCGCCTGGAGCAGCGCCTTCTTCAGCGTGAAGAGGAGCTCCTCGCGGTCGAAGGGCTTGAGCACGAAGTCCGCCGCGCCCGCCTTCATGGCCTCCACGGCCAGCGGCACGGTGCCGTGCGCGGTCATCAGCAGCACGGGCACGTCCGGCCAGCCGCGCCCCACCTCCGCGAGCAGCTCCATGCCGCTCATGCCGGGCATGCGCACGTCGCTCAGCACCACGTCGATGGGCCGGCGCGCGAGCAGGGCCAGGGCGTCCTTCGCGTTGGACGCCGGATGCGGGGTGAGGCCCGCCTGGGTGAGCAGCGCGCCCAGCACCTTGAGCAGCGCGGGATCATCGTCGACCACGAGGACGTGGCCCTTCAGTGCGTCGCTCACGCGGCTTCTCCCTCGGATGCCGGGGCGGTTGGGACGGACGCCGCCGGCAGGCGCAGGCGGAGGATGGTGCCACGGCCCTCGCCGCTCGTCAGGGACGCGGTGCCGCCATGGGCTTCCGCCACGCGGCGGACGAAGGCCAGGCCCAGGCCGCTGCCGGTCGCCTTGGTGGTGTAGAAGTCGTCGAAGGCCCGCTCGCGCGTGCGCGCGTCCATGCCGCTGCCGGTGTCCTCCACCTCCACCTCCAGCGCGTCGCCGTCCTGCCGCGTGCGCACGGTGAGGGTGCCGCCCGAGGGCATGGCCTCGAAGGCGTTGCGGACCAGGTTCTCCAGTGCGTTGGCGAGCAGGTCCTCGTCGCCCGCGCACTCGGGCAGACCGGGGGCAAGGTCCTTCTGGAGCGCCACGGCGCCCGGGTTCGCGAAGGCCTGGAGCGACAGCACGCCCTCCACCAGCCGGTTCAAATCCAGCGGCCGGCGCAGCGGTTCGACGCGCGCGAGGCGCTGGTACGTGCCCGCCACGCGGTCCAGGCGCTCCACCTGTTCCAGCAGCAGGTCCAGGAAGTCCCCGTGTGCTTCCCAGGAGTGGCCGCGCGCGTGCTCTTCCTTGAGGTACTGGGCTGCGCCCTTGAGCGCGGCGATGGGGTTCTTCAGGTCATGCGCCATCTGCGCGGAGAAGCGGCCCAGCGTGGCCAGTTGTTCCAGGCGCTGACGCTCGGTGACGAAGCCGGTGACGACCCGCCGCGCCGCCGCGAGGAGTGAGAAGGTGATGGCGGTGGTGCCCACGACGAGCGCCCCGGACTCGGCGGCGAAGGCGCGGAAGAGGGCGAGGTAGGCGAGCACGCCCACCAGCGCGAGCACGACGGCGTGCACGGCCGCGCTCGTGGCGCGAGCGTCCTTGCCGAAGAGCTGGAAGCGCAGGGAGGCGGTGGCCATCACGGGCAGGCCCAGCAGCGTGCCCACGTTGCCCAGCTTCGGCACGGGCAGGGCCATGTCCGCGGCCAGGTCCGTGAGCAGCAGCGCGACGAGCAGCGTGAGCCCCAGCACCACGAGTCCGGCGCGTGCCCGTTCATCCTGCGAGCCCGTGCGGCGCAGGTGGAGCGTGAGCAGCACGAAGCCCGTGGTGAGGATGGGGATGACGCCCACGGCGACGGCGAGCCCGAAGGCGAAGGTGTTGATGCGCGCCTCCAGCGCGGGCACGCCCACGGCGATGAGCATCGTCAGCGCGAGCGCGCTCATCACGGCATAGGTGCCGTACATCGCCCAGGCGGAGCGGCGGCGGCGGCCCACGAACGCGAGGATGAAGTGCATCGCGCAAGGCAGCGTCATCAGTGCCGCTGCGAAGCCCATCAGCCGCCAGCCGGAGTCCCCCGAACGTGCCAGCCCGAAGGCGGAGAAGTTCCAGGAGGACAGCGCGATGGACAGCAGCGACAGCGGCAGCGCGAGGGGACTCTTCCCCACGCGGGAGAGCGCGATGCCGGCCAGGGCAAGCTGCCCCGCGCACGCCAGCAGGCTGACCCACATGGCGCCCGTCATCGCGCGCCTCCGTGGCTCAGAGCATGCCCAGCCGGCGGGCGTTGGCGGGGTCGACCGCCGCGGACTCCCAGCGTCGCACCGCTGCTTCGCGCTCCGCGTCGGGCGCGTCCGCGTAGTAGCCCAACGTGTCGTGCAGGGCCCGGCTGAGCTCTTCGATGGCGGCGAGCCGCACGTCCAGCTCGCGGTGGCGCAGCGCGGCCACCAGCCAGTCCGCGCGACGGCGGCTGCGGTTCTCCGCCCACCACGCCGACCACTGGCGCGGCTGGAGACCCAGCGTGGCGCGGGTGACTTCGCGCAGCGCTTCCGCGGCGGCCTGCGCGCACATCGCGTCGTCGCTGCCGGTGAGGTTGATGAGGCCCTCGATGGCGTCGCGGTCGTGCAGCGTGCCCAGGGCCCGGGCCGCCAGCGAGCGGCGCAGGGCGTCCCGGCTGGCCAGCTCCTGGCGCAAATCCCTCAACGACGCGTCCAGGCGCGGCAGGTGCTTGAGGGCGGCTGCGGCCACTCGCGCGGCGCTGGAGATGTCCGGTTCCATGTCGAACAGACCGCGCAGCACGCCGTCCACCAGCTCCGCGTAGGGCAGGTTGCCCGCGGTGAGCAGCGCCAGATAACGCGTGTCCGCGTCGTTCGAGTCCAGCAGCGGCGCCAGCGCGACGGCCGCGGGACGGCCCAGGCGCGACAGTGCGGCGGGGATGGGACCCAGTTCGTCCGCTTCCGGCAGCTCCACGACCGGCAGGCGGCTCCAGGCCGTCGGACCGGGGAAGTGCTGCGCGAGCACCCGGGCGCTGGCCTCCGGCGAACGCGCCAGCTCCGCGATGGCGCTGGAGCGCTGTGACGCATCCGGACCGGTGAGCCGGCGCAGCAGGGGCGTGAAGTCCGGGGGCGGGCGTTCTTCCGGCGACAGCACGCGCGGAGGCAGGGACGCGGCGCGGCCCAGGTTGGCCACGCCACCGCGGCCGAACACGGGGTTCCAGCCGAGCCCCGCGACCACGGCGGGCGCGGGCGCGGGCGGCACCGGAGCCGGGAAGCCCGGCACGACCACGTCGATGGTGATGTCCTCCTCGGGCGCGCGCAGCTCGGACACGCGCTGCTTGCGGAAGAGGATGAGCTCCTGGAAGGCGGCCGGGAGGTCCTGGCAGAACAGGATGTAGTCGCTCAGCCGGCGCTGGCTCATCGGCTTCTGGCCGCAGTCGCCGTAGAGGATGGCCACGAGGCGGCCCTTCACCTCCACCGGGTACAGGAAGACGGTGCGCGGGGCCTGGCGGCCGAAGAGCTCCAGGTAGTGCCGCGTGAGCGCGTCCGGAGGCAGCGGGCCCGCGTAGCTGCCGCGCGTGACGGCGACGGTGCGGAAGACGCTGCTCGCGTCCAGGGGGATGGAGACGAGCGACAGGGCGTTCGCGTCCAGGCCTTCGCCGCGCGCGTCCCAGCCACCGGCGGCGCCGCGCACGACGGCGAAGGCGGCCACGTAGTCGAACGTGCGGCGGCCGAAGCGCAGCGCCACGTCCAGCAGGCGGTCCAGGTCCCGCGTCGCCTCACGCAGCGCGGACCGGGCCTGGGGCAGCGTCCACTCCGGCACGGCGGCGTCCGGAGCGCTGGAGGCACCCGGCACGGGCGCGGGCTCCGGCGCGCGGAGGCGGTTCGCGCCCGGCGCGGAAGCGGGGTTGCTGAAGATGATGAACGACGGCTCGCCCCGGGGAGACGGGGGAACGGGAGGCGGCGTCGGCGTGCCCGTCTGCGCCGCGCGGGCCTGCTGCTCGGGCGCGGGAGGCCACACGGCGGGCCGGGCTCCCGGGGGCTGAGCGGGGGCGCCGGGGCGGTTGGCAGCGGCGGATCCGCCCTGCGCGCTCTGGCCGCCCGGAGCGGATGCGCCCTGCGGGAAGGAGCCCTGCGCGGGGTTGCCCGAAGTGAAGGCGCCTGGGGCGGATGCGCCCTGCGGGAAGGTACCCGGTGCGGATGCGCCCTGCGGAGGGCCCGAAGTGAACGTGCCCGGAGCGGATGCACCCTGCGAGGTGCCCGAAGTGAATGAGCCCGCGGCGGATGCACCCTGCGAGGTGCCCGACGTGAACGAACCCGGGGCGGATGCACCCTGCGGAGTGCCGGGTCGACCCGCGACCTGCGCGGATGCGTTGGCACCCTGCACGGACGCGCCTTGCGTGGAAGCGGTGCCTCCCTGGGCGGTGGCTCCCGGCGCGGACGCACCCTGTGCACCCGTGCCTGGCCGGGCCCCCTGTGCCGTCTGCGTGGTCGCGGTGGTGCCCGGGCGGGCCCCCTGCACCGTCGTCGCGGTAGGGGCCGGTCCACCGAAGCCCTGCGTCGGCGAAATGCCCTGCGCATTGGGAGCCGGTCGGGAACCCTGGCCCGCCGTGCCCTGCGCGGTGGGACCTGGCCCTCCGAAGCCCTGAGTCACGGGCCCCGGTGTGGCGGACGCGCCCTGCACGGTGGTTCCGGGACGGCCTGCCTGCGGCGGAGCGGCGTACGCACCCGGCGCGGCCGGACGGCCACCCTGTCCGGAGCCCTGCGGTACGGCGTGGCCGTCGACGGGCAACAGCACCGGCACGCCCGGCGGCTGCGGCAGGGGACGCTCTCCCGGGGGATAGAGCGTCGGCGGCGCGGCGGCACCCGACGGGGCCTGCGTGGGAGGCGTGGCGCGCGCGGGCGTGCCCGGCATGTTCAGCCGCAGGGGCTCGCGCGTGTACGCGGGAGGCGGGATGTCGGTGGGCGCCGGAGGCGGAGTGGGTCGCTGGACCGCGCGGGCCGTCGTCACCGGACCCGCGGAGGTGTTCAGGCGCAGCGGTTCGCGCACGTACGCGGGCGGAGGGATGTCCGCGGGCGCCGGCTCGCGCGAGGCGGCGGGACGGGCCTCCGCGGGCACGGGCTCCTGGGCCACGGAGCGCGCCAGTTGCTCCACCATGTCCACCGACATCGAGGACTCGTCATCCGGCGGCGGAGGAGGCGGCGGCGTGAGCGCCCCGGCCTGCTGGGCGACGGCGTCCGCCAGCTGCACGAAGCGGGGCGGCAGCGGCTGGCGGTAGATGATGGAGATCCACTCGCGCACCCGCAGCTCGATGGCGACCCAGAGCTCCAGCGGCTTGCCCAGGAGGAAGCCGACTTCGTCCAGCTCCTTCTTGGGCACCGGGTAGGCGCACGCCACGTGCAGCGTGTTCCCGTCCAGGGACAGGGGAACGACGCTCAGGCGCTCGGCGATTTTCGGGGGGATGAAGCTGGCGACCTCGAGGTTGGGCTCGAAGTCCACCAGGTTCACGGGCCGGAAGCCGGAGACCTCGCCCAGCATCGCGAGGACGTCCACTTCGGTGAGGCCGCGCTCCAGGAGCACGGTGTCCACGTGGCCACCCTGGGCCTGGTGCAGACGCAACAACTCCCCGGCCTGCTCCTGGGTCAGGAGGGCGCGCGAGACGAGGTGCTGGGCAAGACGCGAAGGCATGAAGGCCGCGGCATCTTACGGCCGCGGCCGCAAGGCACAATGAGCCGGTTTCAGCTCGGTTGGACGACGAAGGTGGACGTCAGCTTGTCATGGAGCGTCTGTCCGCGGCGGTCGAACAGCGCCATCCAGAACCCGCCCAGGAAGAGAACAAAGGAAAGCCCGGCAAGCACCGCCCGGAAGATGGCCCTGCCCGGGGTGGGCGCCATGCCGTGGGTGTCCACCAGCCGCAGGCCCAGGAGCAACCGTCCCAGGGTCCGGCCATTCCACAGGAAGGCCGCGACCGCGCAGTACACGGTGGCGAGCACCAGCATCAGGACCATGCCCGGCAGGAGGACGCTGTGCATCGCGCGCAGCCAGGCGACGAACGCGTCCAGCCCGGTCAGCCCCGGCTGCGGGCCTTTCACGCCCGCGACCGACGAGGCCAGGGTGATGTAGGCCGCCGCCACGGCGCTGATGGCCGCGGTGTCGACGGTGAAGGACAGGAGCCGGCGCCACAGCGAGGCGGGCCGCGCGTGGACCTCGCCGGGGGCCGGGACCGGGGCCACGGCGGGGGCGGAGACCTTCGACTTCGAGGGGCTGGCGGGGGAGGGCGAGGCTTCCATGCGGGACACTCCCGGGGCAGGCGCGGAGGACGTGGCGAAGGCCGGCGTCTCCAGAGGGGGCAGGTGGGCCGGTTCCTCCATGACAGGCAGGCCCGGAGCGGCGTCCCGGCGAGCATCCATCACCGGCAGGCCGGAGGGGGCCGGCGATGCATCCCAGTGCTCGGCGGCCGACGGTCCGGAGGCGGACTCCCGGTGGGGAAGGCCCGAGCCCTGGGCCGCCTGCGAGGCGCCATCCATGCGGGGCAGCCCCGGGGCCGGCTGCGATGCCGCGTCCATCCGAGGCAGGCCCCGCGACGGACCCGAGGCGGCCTGCGCCGGGGGGCGCGGAATGTGCGGCTCCGTACCGTAGGCCGGAGTGGGCGCGGAGCCGGGGCGGGGCTCCATGGGGTTCGGCTGCGCGGCACGAGGCACGGCGACGCCCGGATTCTGGAAGCCCGGCTCCGACAGGGCCGCGGTGGGGGCGGCGCGCGGAGGCACGGGGGCCATCGGTGTCACGGCCGGAGGCGGTGCGGCGGGGCGCGGAGGAAGCACGGCGCCGGAAGGAGCGGTCCCAGCGGGAGGCGTGGCGCGAGGAGGCACGGGAGCCGTCGCCGCCGCACGGGGAGCCTGCGGCGCGGGGGCCCGGACCGCCTGACCTTCAGCGTGCGGCGCGGGAGCCCGAGCTGCCTGGCCTTCAGCGTGCGGCGCGGGAGCCCGAGCGGCCTGACCTTCGGCGTACTGCGCAGGAGCTCGGACCGCCTGGCCTTCAGCGTGCGGCGCGGGAGCGCGAGCCACCTGGCCTTCAGAGTGCGGCGCGGGAGCGCGGGCCACCTGGCCTTCAGCGTGCGGCGCGGCCGCGCGAATCGTTGCATCGGCCTGCGGTGAGGCAGGGCGCGCCGTAGGGGCCGCCGCGCGAATCGTCGCATCCGCGTGGGACGCAGGTGCAGCCGCGCGCATCGTGGCATCCGCATGGGACGCGGGGGGCTGCGCGGCACGAGCCGCCGGGTCCACATGGGCCGCCGCTGCGCGAGCCGGATCCGCATGGGCCGCAGGAGCACGGGCCGACGGATCCACGGCGCGGGCCGCGTTGGGCACGGCGGCGCGGGCCGACGGATCCGCAGGGGACGAAGGTGCACGACCCGCCATGTCCGCGCGGGCCGCAGGGGGCACGGCAGCGCGGGCCGCCGGATCCGCATGGGCCGCGGATGCACGGACCGACGGATCCGCATGGGACACACCGGCGCGGGCCGACGGATCCGCATGAGGAGCAGGCGCGCGCACGGTCGCATCGGCGGCCGGAGCCTGCGCACGCACCGTCGCATCCGCGCGCCCATCCATCGGAGGCACGGCGGCTCGCGGCGCGGCGGCCGGAGCCTGCGCAGGCCGGGGCGCGGCGGCTCGCGGCGCGGCGGGCGGAACGGGCGCCGTTCCCGGCCGGACCGAAGGCGTCATCCCCGGCGGCGTGATGGGACCGCGCGGCGGATCCATCGCGAAGGCCGGCGTGCCGCGCAGCGTCTCCGGCTCCACCGGTTCATTGTTCAGGGTGATGGCGTCGCCACCCAGGGCCTCGCGGTCCCCGGACCTGCGGCGGTCGATGTGGATGTCGCGGTCAAGCAGGCTCGGGACGGGGGCCACCGCTGGTGGGCGCGCGGCATTCGCGGCGCAAGCGGGGCAATCTCCGACCGGCGGCAGCGAGGCGCCGCACTTCAGGCACTTGGACAACGGATCCTCCCGGTGACGCGGACAACCGTCGCCATGAAAGGCCGCATTCAGGCCTGTAGCAAGAAAAGGACAAGCCCCTGCTGGTCCCTCGCCCGAGGAACCGTCAGGGGCTCGCCTGCGCCAGGACGCCCATCCCTTTGGGGACGGTGCGTGTGGGGCGTCTCACGCTAGGCGTGGACGCGGCGCCGTCCCGCTGCTCCGACCAGGAGGAGCACGACGATCGAGCCTACGACCGACATGATGATGCCCGACGCGTGCAGGTCGAACAGCCGTCCGTCACGCTGGAAGAGCGAACCGATGAGGCCGCCCACCAGGGAGCCCACCATGCCCAGCAGGGTCGTGGCCACCAGGCCCATGCTCTGCTTGCCCGGCAGGATGGCCCGAGCGATGAGGCCCGCGATGAGGCCGATGATGATGAAAGCGATGATCCCCATGAGAGTCTCTCCCGTGTGAGGGACCCGCGAGGTCCCGAATGGCAGAAACGTAGGAATGCCCACACGGATCCGTGACCTGGGGTGCGAGGAGGGCCCGCCCGCCCGCCTGCTACCCGAGCGACCCGTCCAGGTGCTGCATCACCGCGAGCGCCGCGAGCGCCGCTGTCTCCGTGCGCAGGATGCGCGAGCCCAGCGTCACCGGCCGCGCCCCCAGCCCCCGCAGCCCGTCCACCTCCTCGCGCGCGAGCCCACCCTCGGGACCAATCACCAGCGCCACCGGAGTCCCCGGCGCCACGCTCCGGAACGCCTCGCCCAGCGGCACCGCGGACTCCTCTTCATCCAGCACCAGCAAGAGCGTGCCCGGCGTCAGCGACCGCGCCGCGTCCAGCAGCGGCCGGGG
The DNA here is from genome assembly GCF_017302985.1 of Corallococcus macrosporus. Lineage (NCBI taxonomy): Bacteria > Pseudomonadati > Myxococcota > Myxococcia > Myxococcales > Myxococcaceae > Corallococcus > Corallococcus macrosporus. The sequence continues at coordinate 1,024,090 of NZ_JAFIMU010000007.1, read as the reverse complement.
CGGGTGCACCTGCGGCACGTCATCACGGCGGCACTGCCGGGCAGCCTCCTCGACGATCTTCGCCCACCGCTGCGTGCGCTCCTCGGCGCGCTTCGGCTCCAGCTTCACCACGCTGCGCGCCGTGGCCACCGGATGGAACGCGGTGGCGCCCAGCTCCGTGCCCTTCTGCAGCACCAGCTCCAGCTTGTCCCCCTTGGGCAGCCCCTGGAGCACGCTCATCTCACGCGCGGGCGGCGTCACCCGCACGGTGCCCAGCACCAGCTTCACGGACTCCGCGCCCAGCTCCGTGACGCGCGCCTCGAAGGCGCGGCCCTTGCCGTCGAACACCTCCAGCGCGTCGCCATCCTCCAGCCGCAGCACGTGGACGAGGTAGTGGCGGCGCTCGCCCGTGAGCGTCACGTCGGCGGGTGCGGGGTCGGGCAGGGGAACGAAGAGGCGGACCACGGCGGCTTCCTTGAAGGGGAGGGCGCCCGGAGGATAACCCTCCATGCGTCCGGAGGTTCCCTTTCCGCACGCCCCGGGCGCCCGGCGAAGTCCCGTTCCTGCTATGGCGCGCCCCACGCCCATGACCACCCTCGTCATCGAGTCCACCCGCTCCGGCTTCGTCGAATCCCTCCACACCGTGTCCGTCGCGGTGGTGAGCGCGGAGGGCACGCGCGTCGCGTACGCGGGTGACCCGGAGCGCGTCACCTTCTGGCGCTCGGCGGCGAAGCCCTTCCAGACGCTGCCCCTGGTGCAGGACGGCGCGGCGGACCGGTATGGCTTCGGCCCGCGCGAGCTGGCGCTGGCGTGCGCGTCCCACTCCAGCGAGCCCGTGCACCGCGCCCTCGCGGTGCAGATGCTGAGCGCGTGCGGCTGCGAGGAGCGCGACCTCGCGTGCGGTCCGCACCCGCCGCTGTCGCCTGCTGTCGCGGAGGAGGCGCTGAAGGCAGGCGTGGTGATGACGCCCCGCTGGAACAACTGCTCCGGCAAGCACGCCGGGATGCTCGCGCTGGCCCGGCACCACGGCTGGGACGTGCACGGCTACGCCAGCGACGGCCACCCGGTGCAGGAGCGCATCCAGGATGAGATCGCCAAGTGGACGGGCCTGCCGCGCGACGCGCTGGTGAAGGCCGTGGATGGCTGCCTCGCCGTCTGCTTCGGCCTGCCGCTCAGCGGCATGGCCACCGCGTGGGCCCGCTTCGGCGTCTCGGAGGCGCCCGCCGCGCGCCGCCTGCGCGAAGCCATGCTCGCGCACCCGGAGCTGGTGGGCGGCAAGGGCCGCGCGTGCACGGACCTGATGACCGCGTTCGGGGGCGAGGCCGTGGTGAAGATTGGCGCGGAGGGCGTGTACTGCGCCGCGCTGCCCCGGGCCCGCCTGGGCGTGGCCATCAAGGTGGAGGACGGCGACGCCCGCTGCGCTCCGCCCGCGCTGCTCGCCGTCCTGCGCCTCGTCGCGGAAGCGCAGGGCCTGTCCCTGCCCATGACGGGCCTGGAGCACCACGCGGAGCCGCGCATCCTCAACACGCGCAACGAAGTCGTGGGCTCCCTGCGCGCGGCCGGAAACCTCGCGTTCGTCTGAGCCCTGCTGTGGCGCGGAAGGTCACAGGCGCCACGCCGCTCGTAACCCGCCCCGCTACAGCCCGGCCGCTGCCCCCAGCGGCTCCCAGCGCACGGCAGCGGGCACGCGGACTGCAATGCCTGTCCGCACACGGCGGGAGTCGCGAGGTCCTGACGTCAAGGGGGAAAGCCTCGCGAGTCCAGATGGGGTCGGGTTGGCGAGCGTTCTCGTTCGCGGCCCGACCCCCTCTTGTTTCTAGCGCTTCAAGTCGATGCGCACCCACTCGCCCTGCTGCGCGCCCTCCAGCACGGTGCACCCGAGCTTGCGGTACGCGGCCTCCACGTCCACGCGCTGGTGCGCGAGCACGCCGGCCAGCACCAGCCGGTCCTTCGCCTTGGGGACGATGAGGGGCGCCAGCTCGATCAGCGTGTTGGCCAGGATGTTGGCGAGCACCAGGTCGAAGGTGCCGGCCACTTCCGTCAGCTCGCGCCCGGAGATGTCCAGGTCGGGCGTCCCGTTGTCGGCGCAGTTCTCCTGGGCCAGCTCCACGGAGGTGGGGTCGTTGTCGGTGCCCACCACGTGGCCCGCGCCCAGCTTCTTCGCCGCGATGGCGAGCACGCCCGTGCCGGTGCCCACGTCCAGCACGCTCGCGCCCGGGTGCGTGGACATGAAGTCATCCACCGCCGCCAGACACAGCGACGTGGTGGGGTGGTCCCCCGTGCCGAAGGCCATCTTCGGCTCGATGACGACCTTCAGCTTGCCCTCCGGCGCGTTCGCGGCGTCCCACGGCGGCCCCACCCACAGGCGGCCCACCTGCACGGACTTGATGAGCGACTTCCACTCGTTGCTCCAGTCCTGCTGGGGCTGCTCGTCCAGGGACAGGCGCGCGGTGGGGTGGCTCTCCGCCACCGCGTCGCGAGCCTCCTCGGCCGCCTCGCGGTCCTCGAAGTAGGCGACGACGATGGACTCACCCTTCGTGGGCGCGCGCACGCCCGGCATGGTGGGCGTCTCCGCGTCGCGGACCTCCAGGCCCAGGGCGCCGGCCTCATGGAGCAGGTCCTGGAGGATCTCGGAGGACTCCTCCGCGATATCCACGGTGAGTGAAAGGTAGGTCTGGGACATGGCGCCCCTTCTACCGCACCCGGTGCGGCGTGGAAGCGCCGTCGTCGTGACGCTTCCACGCTCGCGCTGAGGCCGCCTTTACGGCCCGACGACGGCCGTGGCCATGCGGTCGAAGTCGATGACCCGGCGGGCCACCTCCTGCACGTCCGCCGACGTCACCTTCGCCACGCGCTCGGAGTAGTGCAGGAAGTTGTCCAGCCCGATGCCGTAGCAGGTGTCCATCGCCAGCAGCATCGCGCGGGCGCTGTTGCGCTGCAGGTCGATTTCATACGCGCCGATGATGTGCTGCTTGGCGCGCTCCAGCTCCGCCTCGGGGATGGGCTCGTCACGGATGCGCTGCAGCTCGCGGCGCATGCCCTCCACCGCCGCGTCCACCTTCTCCGGGCTGGTGCCCATGTAGACGGCGAAGTAGCCGGGATCCAACCCGTCCATGGAGAAGCTGCTCACGCTGTAGGCCATGGAGCGCTTGTCGCGCAGCTCGATGAAGAGCCGCCCGCCCTGGCCCGACAGCACCGTGGACAGCACGTCCAGCACCACGCGCCACGGGTCGGTCATCCGCGCCGCCTGGAAGCCCATCACCAGGTGCGTCTGCGCGCGCGCCAGCACCTTCTTCTCCGTGCGAGGAGCGGACGGCGGCGCCTCCACCTTCACCTGCTTCGGGGCCACCGCGCCGCCGCGCGACTTGCCGAAGTACTCGTTCGCCAGCGCCCGCACCTGGGCCACGTCCACGTCGCCCACCACGCTGAGCGTCATCTGCGACGGGTCCATGTGCGCGCGGTGGTACGCGCGCAGCTGCTCGGGCCCCAGCGCCTCCACGGAGGCCTTCTCGCCCGCGAGCGACAGCCGGTACGGGTGCTCCTGGTAGAGCGTGCGCGAGAACAGCTCGAACGCCAGGCTGGACGGCTTGTCCTCTCGGGTGAGGATGTCCTGGAGCAGCAGGGAGCGCTCGCGCGCCACCTCCTCCTCGCGGAAGGCCGGGTTGAGCATCACGTCCGCGAACAGCCGGAAGCCGGGCTCGAAGTAGCGCGACAGGAAGTCCGCCTTCAGGCTCACGGAGTTGCGGCCGCCCTGGGCGTTGATGTTGCCCGCGTACAGGTCCGCCAGGTGCGAGATGTCATCCGCGCTGAGCGTCGAGGTGCCCTTGGTGAGGCTGCGGCTGAGCAGCGTGGTGATGCCGTTGTCCTCGGGCGTCTCGTAGCGGGCGCCGCCCAGGAACGCCGCGCGCATGGAGAACAGCGGCACGTGCGGCTCCACGCGGATGATGAGCGTCGCGCCGGAGGCCAGCTTCTCCTGCACCACCTCCGAGCGCGCGGACGCGATGGCGCTGCGGGCCGGACGCGGCGCGCCTTCCGGAGGCGGCTGCCGGGCGGCGCGCTCCGGGGGCGTGAGGCCGGGGCTCTTCGCCGCTTCATCCAGCGCGGCGTGCACGTGCGCCTCCGTCAGCTCCGCGGCGGGCGGCACCAGCGCGGTGACGACGGCGTGCTCCAACCGCAGGTACTTCTGGGCCACGCGGCGCAGGTCCTCCGGCTTCAGGTTGCGGATGTCCTCCAGGTAGCGGGCCTCGGACTCCAGGCCGCCGGGGGACGTCTGGTACGAGCCCAGGTTGCGCGCGGTGCCCTGCACCGTCTCCTTGCGGTAGACGGCCTCCGCCTCCACTCCGGCCTGCACGATGCGCAGCTCGTCCAGGGGCACGTCCGTGGTGCGCAGCGCCTCCAGCACGCGCGCCGTCTGCGTGAGCGCCTTCTGCGCCTGCGCGGGCGGCAGCGTCAGCGACACGGAGAAGATGCCCGGGTCCTTGGGCGTGTACGCGGACGCGTGCACGTCGTTGACCAGGTGCTGGCGGCGCTTCACCTCGCGCACCAGCCATGAGGAATTGCCCTGGCCGGCAATCATCGCCAGCACGTCCAGCGCGGGCACGTCCGGGTGCTCCAGCTCCGGGATGGCGAAGGCCAGGTGCACGTAGGCCTCCTTCACGTCCTCCGTCTGGATGAGCACGCGGCGGCCCGTGGGCGCGGCGTCGCGCGGGCGCTGCACCGCGCCCGCGTACGGCCGGCCCCAGTCACCGCCGAAGATTTCGTCCACCCACTGGCGCAGCTCCGCCTCGTTCAGGTCGCCCGCGACGGCCAGCACCAGGTTCTTCGGCGTGTAGTGCCGGTGGTAGAACTCCAGCACCTTCTCGCGGGTGAAGCTGCGCACGCTCTCCTCGGTGCCGATGACGGGCAGCCGGTAGGGGTGCGTCTGGAACGCGGCGGTGAACAGCCCGCGGGACGCGCGGCGCGACGGGGAGTCGTAGCTGCGCTTGATCTCCTCGCACACCACCTCGATTTCGCGCGCCAGCTCGTCCTTGTCGAACGCGGAGCGGCGCACCGCGTCCCCCAGGATGTCCAGGCCCGTGCGGGCGAACTGGCTGGCGATGACGATGTGGTAGACGGTCTGGTCGAAGGACGTCCAGGCGTTGATTTCGCCGCCGTGCGCCTCGATGTCGCGGGCAATCTCACCCGGGCCCCGGCGCTCCGTGCCCTTGAAGAGCATGTGCTCGTGCAGGTGGGCGAGTCCCGCCTGGTCCGGCCTTTCGTCCGCGCTGCCGGCCTTGACCCAGACCTGGAAGGCCGCGACCTTGGCGGCGTGCTGCTCTTCGAAGACGACGGTGAGCCCGTTGGGCAGGGTGTAGCGGATGGCCATAGAGGTGGTCCGAAGCTGTCAGCCCTCTCCAAGGGAGGCAAGGCGAGGTGTGATGTTTGCTCCATTGGCTAACGTCCCACCCCTCCCACGTCGAGCGGACCGTGCCGCCTGTCTCCCACCAGGCAGGCGAAGCGGCGCGGTCCCCATCGCGTAACTGGTGGAAAGCCCCCGTGGCCGGTAACCTGGGACGCGCACATGCCGTCTCCCCCGGACGAGGCGGATCCGCTCGCGGACCTGAAGGAACTGCTGGATGACGGCGACGCCCCCATGGCGGCGCCCGCCCCAGCGCTCACCAGGCCCCTGACGGTTCCGAAGCCTCCCCCCTCCGCGCCTCCCCCCCTGCCGCCCCGACGGCCCGCCGCAGGCTTGCCCGCTGACCCGGCCACCCGGCCCGCCGCCGCTCCGGCCGCCCGGGTGCCCACGACCCCCGCGCCCATCGCCGGGGGCGGGTTGCCCACGACCACGCCGCCCTCCCCGGCGGCCGCGGCGCGCAGCCCTGGCAAGGGGGACCCCTTCGCGGAGCCCGCCGAGCCCCGGCTGCCCATGGGCGGCTCCCCCGAGGACAAGCTGGAGTTCTTCCGGGGCATCCTGAAGCAGAAGACGGAGACCCTGGCCCGGGCGCGCGCGCTGTACGCCGAGCGCGAGGGCGAGGTGACGCAGCTGAAGGCCGCGCTGGAGAAGGCGCGCAAGGAAGGCGGCGGCGTCGCGGGTGCTCCGGCGCGGTCGCCGCAGGACGAGCAGCGCCTGCAGCTGGCCCAGGCGAAGGTCTCCTCGCTGGAGGCGGAGCTCGCCGCGTCGGAAGCGGACCGCAAGGACCTCTCCCGCGCGCTGGCGGAGGTGGAGTCGGAGATCCCCCGGCTGACGGAGGAGCTCCAGGCCGAGCGCGAGTCGCGCGGCGCGATGGCGGAGGAGCTGGTCGGCGCGAAGGAGGCGCTGGGGCTCGCGCAGGACCGCGTGGCGGAGCTGGCCTCCGGCAAGTCGGAGGCGCAGGGCGCGCTGGAGGCGGTCCAGGAGCAGTACCAGTCGGTGCTCGCGGACGTGGAGCGGCTGACCGCCGAGCGCGACGCCCAGGCGCTGAACATCAGCCAACTGGAGACGGCGCTCGCGGAGGCCAAGGGCGCGATGGGCGCCCTGGAGAGCGAGAGCGACTGGTCGCGCAGCTCGCTGGAGGAGGCGCACGCCCACGCGAAGGTGATGGAGGGCGAGCGGGACGCCGCGCGCCGCCAGCTCGCGGTGGTGGAGGACGGGCTCAAGACGCTCCAGACGCAGGTGACGGAGCTGGAGCGCACGCTCGCGCTGAAGGACGCGGACGCGGTGGGCCTGCGCGCCGCGCTCACCGCGCGCACGGCGGAGGCCGCGGAGCTGCCCGCGCTCCGAAGCGCCCTGGAGGCGCGCGCCGCGGAGGCCGTCCGGACGCAGTCCCGCGTGCGCGAGCTGGAGGCGGAGGTCGCCCAGGCGCGTGAAGCCGCGCGCGCCGAGGTCGAGGCGGCGGAAGTCCGCGCACGCATGGCCGAGTCCGAGCTGGCCTCGCTGCGCGAGGTGCTGGAGGCCGCGGAGGTCGAGCAGGTCTCGCTGCGCGACCGGATGGAGTCGGACGCGGCGGCGCTCGGCGAGGCGGTGCAGGAGGCCGAGGGCCGGGTGCACGCGGCCGAGGCGAAGGTGGCGGCGCTGGAGGCCCAGCTGGCGGAGCTCACCGCCCAGTCCACGGCCACGCAGGCCGAGCGGGAAGCCCACCAGGAGCAGCTCGCCGCGGTGGAGCGCAAGCTCGCCACCACGCAGGCGGAGCGCGTGGGCTACTCCGCGCGCGTGTCCATGCTGGAGACGGCCGCGGGCCAGCGCGAGGCGGAGCTGCAGCGCCAGCAGGCCCTGGTCGCCAAGGCCCAGGAGGAGCTGGCGCTGGAGCGCGCCCGCCGCGAGGCGGTGGAAGCCGAGGCCGCGGACGTGCGGTTGGCCATCGCCGAGGCCGAAGGCCGCGCCGAGGCGCTGAGCTCCGGACATGAGGGGCAGCGCGAGGAGCTGGCCGCCCTCAACGAGCAACTGGAAGCCGCCCGCGCGGAAGCGGACAAGGTGGACCGGCTCCAGCAGCGCGTGAAGATGGTGGAGGGCGCACTGGAGGCCTCCGAGGCCAAGCGGCGCACCGCCGAGGCCCAGGCGGCCCGCGTGAAGGACCTGGACGCCGCGAAGGCCGCGCTCGAAGCGAAGCTCGCCTCGGAGCAGGGCGCGAAGGCCCTGCTGGAAGCGAAGCTCGAGGAGGCCCGCGCCTCGTTCGAAGCGGAGCAGTCCGAGCGGGCCGCGCTGGAGGCGAAGCTCTCTCAGTCCGACGTCACGCTCCTGGAGGAGCAGGGCGTGAAGGCGGCGCTGGAGGCGCAGCTGGAGGAGGCCCGCAACGCGCTCGAAGTAGAGCAGGCGGAGCGGGCCGCGCTGCAGGCGAGAGCCGGCGGAGCAGGCGCGCAGCCCGGCGGCGCGGAGACGGCCGCGTTGGAGGCGAAGCTCGCCCAGGCGCAGGCCTCGCTCAAGGCGGAGCAGGCGGCCCGTCAGGCGCTGGAAGCGAAGCTCGCGGCGGCCCCTGCCTCGGGCGCGGGTGCATCCGCCGACGTGGTCGCCGAGCGCGACCAGCTCAAGGCGGACGTGGCCTCCATGAAGCGCAAGCTGATGGCGGCCGAGGCAGCGCTCGAATCGGCTGCCAGCACCAAGGCGAAGGTGGCGCGGCTGGAAGCGCAATTGAAGGCCCTGAAGTAGAGGTTGGACCTCCATGTCCTTCGCCGCGCCCACGGACCCATTGACGGGCATGCAGGCGGCCCGCTTCGGGCTCTACCTGCACTTCCCGTACTGCCTGGCCAAGTGCCCCTACTGCGACTTCGCGGTGGCGGTCGCGCGCCAGGTGCCGGAGGAGCGCTACGCCAACGCCGTGCTGGCGGAGCTGGACGCGCGCCTCGCCGCGGATCCGGCACTGCGCACGAAGCCCCTGGAGTCCCTCTTTCTGGGCGGCGGCACCCCGTCGCTGTGGCACCCCCGCTACGTGGCGCGGGTGCTGGAGGGCATCGCCGCGCGCATGTCGCTGGCTCCCAACCTGGAGGTCTCGCTGGAGGGCAACCCGGAGCGCGCGGACGCGGAGCGCTTCGCCGGCTACCGCGCCGCGGGCATCAACCGCCTGTCCCTGGGCGTGCAGTCCTTCCAGCCGGAAACGCTCAAGGCCCTGGGCCGCGCGCACGACGCCGCCATGGTGGACGGCGCGGTGGCGGCGGCGCGCAAGGCGGGCTTCCCCGTGGTGGCGCTGGACTTCATCTACGGCGTGCACGGCCAGACGCTGGCGCAGGTGGAGGCGGACGCGCGCCGCGCGGTGACGCTGGAGCCCGAGCACCTGTCCACCTACGCGCTCACCGTGGAGCGCGAGGTATTGGCGGAGTCCACGCCGCTGTCCAAGCAACTGGACCGGGGCGAGCTCTCCCTGCCGGAGGATGACGAAGTGGTAGCCATGGCCCGCGTCGTGCGCGACGTGTACGGCGCCCACGGCCTCACCCGCTACGAAGTGTCCAACCACGCGCGCGAAGGCCTCAGCTCCCGGCACAACGCGCTGTACTGGACCGGCGGCGAGTACCTGGCGCTGGGCGTGGGCGCCACCGGCATGCTGCTGTCCCCTACGGCCCACCGCTACGTGAACCTCCGCGGCCCGGAGGCGTACCTGCGCACGGTGGAGGAGGGGAGGCTCCCGGAGGCCAGCCGCGAGGACCTGGGCCCCGAGGAGCTCTTCGCCGAGCGGCTGAGCATGGGCCTGCGCCTGGTGTCGGGGGTGGACTGGGAGGCCGTCTGTGAGCGATACGGCCAGCCGGTGGAGCCCCGGCGCGCGGAGGTGGAGCGGCTGGTGGCCCATGGCTTCGCCACACGTCACGGCCGCAGGCTGGCCCTGACGGAGCGAGGGGCGGACGTGCACAGCGCCATCTGCGCGCGGCTGCTGTAGGCGACTTCGGAGAAGGACGATTCGACCGTGCTGACCAAGTGGTTCATGTGGATGGGCCTCACGATGCTGACGGGCAGCCCGCTGCTGTCCCTCGCCATCCTGGCCGTGCTGCTGTTCGCCGCGGACCGCTTCACGCTCCAGGTGTTCCCCAGCCCCATGCGCGCCTTCAAGCGCTGGCAGCGCGCGGGCGAGCTCGCGGGCACCATCCTCACCAACACCCACGACCGCCGCGCCCGCGCGGAGCTGGCCGACATCCGCCTGGGCCAGAAGCGCTACCAGGAGGCCGTGGACCTCCTGCGCCCCAACCTGGACGCGGGCGACGACGACGTGGACACCCTCTACCTGCTGGGCGTGGCCTACCTGGGCGCGGGCGATGCCCCCCGTGGAGAGCTGCTGCTCACCGAGGCCGAGCGCCTGGACGCCGACTACAAGCAGGGCTCCATCGACCTGGAGCGCGGCCGCTTCCGCCTCCAGCGCGGCGAGCTGAAGGGCGCGCGCGAGGCCCTGGAGCGCTTCCTCCAGGTGCGCCAGGGCTCCGTGGAGGGACGCGTCCTCCTGTCGCGCACGCTGGACAAGCTGGGGCTCGACATCGAGGCGAAGGAGGCCCGCGACGCCGCCTGGCGCGAGTACGCCATCGCCCCCCGCTTCCAGCAGCGCCGCGACCGCTGGTGGGCCTACCGGGCCCGCCCGTCCCGCCCGCTCACGTACGCCGCCGTGGCCCTGCTCTTCATGGGCGTGGGGGCGTACCTGACCCGGTACCTGCCCACGCACGACATCTCCAACCGCTACGGCGCCTACGCCGACGAGCCCTACGCCGCGGACGACATGGGCGGCGACGACGCGGAGTAGTAGGCTTTCCGCGCATGTTCCCCCCGCCGTCCCAGGTGCTGCGCCAGCGCGAGGGCATGCTGGCGGACACGCCCTTCCCGTTGCTGCTGCATGCGCTGATGGTGGAGGAGCGCACCTGCACGCTGGAACTCAAGGTGCGCCAGCGCGAGAAGCGCATCACCTTCGAGGACGGCGCGCCGGTGGCGTGCAACTCCAACCTCCTGCACGAGACGCTGGGCAAGTACCTCGTGGAGAAGGGCCGCCTGTCGGAAGCCGACTACCAGAAGGCCCTGGCGGAGAGCGTGTCCTCGGGCCTGCAACTGGGCGCGCTGCTCGTGCAGAAGGGGCTCATCAGCCCCTTCGACCTCTACAAGCAGCTCCAGGCGAACCTGGCGCACAAGCTGCTGGACTGCTTCCGCTGGACGGACGCGAAGTACCGCCTCATCGCGGACGTGGAGAGCCCTGACGCCACGGTGCGCGCCAACACCGCGCAGCTCATCCTCACCGGCGTCTCCACGCAGCTGCCCTTCGACACCGTCGCCACGCACTTCACCTTCACCGACGAGCGCCGCTTCGGACAGATGCCCGGCGTGGAGTCCGCGCCCAAGCTGTCCTCCAAGGATGCGCGCCTGTTCCAGGCCCTGCGCCAGCGGCCCACCTTCAACGAGCTGCTGGAGCGCACCGGCTTCGACATGGACGCCGTGCTGCGCCGGCTCTACGCGCTGTGCCTCCTGGGCGTCGCGGGCTTCGTGGAGGACGTGGACGCGCGCACCGAGGAGCTGGCCCGCAAGGCCCCCGCCGTCCCCATCCCGGCGCACGCGCCGGAGCCCGTCATCACGCCGGTGCCCGTGCCGGCCCAGGCGCCGTCCGGCACGCCCTTCTCTGACGAGGACGAGGCCGCGCGCAACGCGCTGGTGGGCGCGTTCCTCAACCACCGCAGCCAGGATCCGTTCGCGCTCCTGGACGTGCCGGAGGACGTGCAGCCGGTGGCGCTGCGCAAGGCGTTCCTCGCCGCCGCGGACCGCTTCTCCCCGCTGCGCTTCCACACCGCGGAGCTGAAGGAGAAGGCGGAAGGGATGCTCGCCGCGTACGCGCGGGCGTACGGCGCGCTGTCGGAGCCGGAGCAGAACACGCTGTGGAAGAAGCGCCGGCAGGCCGCGCGGGAGAAGGCGCGCAACAACACCGGCCGGCCCTCCACCGCGGAGCAGTTCCGCATCCGCACGGACCTGCTGGACGCCACCACCCAGTTCGACGAGGGCAAGCGGCGCCTGGAGGCGCGCAACTTCGCGGGCGCCTTCGAGTACTTCGAGTACGCCTGCGACATCGACCCCCGGCCCCTGCACCAGGTCCACCGTGCCTGGGCGCGCTACCTCATGAAGCCGGAGGCGCACGGCCGGCTGGTGCTCCAGGAGCTCCAGGAGCTGGTGCGCCAGGAGCCCGGCCTGGAGGAGGGCTGGGCCTTCCTGGGCGACGTGGCCCGCGGCGAGGGCCAGTGGGCGCTCGCGGAGGACGCCCTTCGCAAGGCCTTCAAGCTCAACCCCCAGCAGCGCCGCTACGTGGCGCTCATCCAGGAGATCGCCCGGCGGAGGTGAGCCCGCCGGACGAAGGGCCGCGGCGCGGGGCTACAGGCCCTGCAGGGTGGCGCGGTCGGCGGCGGACAGCCCCTCGCCCTGGGACACGTGGTGGACCACGCTCTGGACCCGAGCGGCCTTCTCACGCGTGAGCTGCTTGCCCGCCAGCAGCGCGAACATGTCCTGGAAGTCCTTCTGCTGCACGGAGGGCCCCAGCACGTACCGGTCGCCCAGGCCCGTCGTGGAGCGGTCCTGGTTGGCGCAGTAGGCGAACATCGGGGCGAAGTAGCGCTCACCCGGCGGCACCTCGATGGTGATCGTCTGCACGATGATGCCGTTCTGCACGTCGTCGTTGGTCGACACGAGGACGAGCCCCGGCGGCAGCGTCACGTTGATGGGCCCGTTCGTGGTGTTCTTGAAGATGAGGCACACCCGCACCTCCTCGCCCGTGCCCTTGGCCTCGTCCGAGTACTTGTCGTCGCAGTCCACCGGGTTCTCCGGCGAGTACGCGATGATGGGGGTCTCCAGCGTCACCCCCGCCGGCAGCGTGAAGGGCTGACCCGTCGGGTCCTCCTTCGAAAAGCCCAGGCCCGGGCCCAGGGACTTGCTGGTGTTGGTGCCGCCCCCCCCATCCGGCTTGCCGTCCCCGTCGCCGTCGTCACTGCAGGCCGCCAGCACCGCCACCGCCAGCACTACGCCCATTCGCTTCGCCACATGCCAGTTCATGTGATTCGTCTCCCTGTGCTCAACGCGAAGGGCGTGCCAACCATGGCCTACGCACAGCGTCAAGCACCCTGGGCTCCGGCCGGCCCGATAATGTCCGCAAGCCTGGAGGCCGGGCCTGCATTCCCGGCCACTTGGCCGATTCCCGGGGAACCCCCGGGCGGTATGGTAACAGCACAACGGGTCGGGAAGACTCCCACCCTGGGGTATTTCAGTACAGGGGCGAGGCATGCGGCGCAGCGACGAGTCAGGCCAGGCGGCGGTGGAGACGGCCATCGTGTTGCCCCTGTTCGTGTTCATGCTGATGGGCATCCTGCAACTGGGGCTGATGCACCAGGCGCGGCTGCTCACGAAGTACGCGGCCTACAAGGCCGTGCGCGCGGGCTCGCTGCACAACGCGGACATCCCCACCATGGAGAAGGCCGCCCTCGCGGTGCTGCTGCCCATGGTGAGCACCGCCGCCAGCGGGGGCGCGGAGATCATCAAGCCCATCACCAGCGCCAGCGACTTCAAGTCCAAGTTCCAGGGCGGCGACATCGGCAAGAACGAGATGGGCGACGCCGACGGCCTGAAGTTCGCGGAGGTCACCATCTGCGGCCCCATCAAGGGGAACATGGGCTCCGGCTCCCACGGCAACAAGGAGATGGACTTCGATGATCCGAAGGTCGCCTCCGGAGACCAGGGCTGGGCGGACAGCCTGCGCACCAAGCTGAGCGTCCAGGTGACGTTCAACTACCGCCTGCCCATCCCGTTCGCGGACGTCGTCATCTACAACATCGCGCGCGGCCGGGACCTGCCGTACGTGCTGCGCCTGGGCAAGGACTCGGACCGCGACGAGTTCATCGTCAACAAGATGTCCAAGTACGACGCCGCCGCGAACAAGAAGCTCTACATCCTGCCCATCCGCGCCACCTACATCATGCGGATGCACTCCAACCTCTACCTCACCCAGAAGGAACTTCCGGAGAAGAACAAATGCATCTTCCCGTTCGAACCGTTCAAAGAGTGAGGTCCGCCTCCCGGCCCAAGCGCCGCCACCGGGGCCAGGCCCTGGTGCTCGCGTGTCTGTCGTTCCTCCTGCTCGCGCTGATGTCGACGCTGAGCTTCAACCTGAGCCACGCCCTGCGGGAGAAGATGAGCCTGCAGCAGCACAGCGACGCGCTCGCCTACTCCATGGGCGTCGTGGAGGCGCGCGCGCTCAACTACTACGCGGCCAGCAACCGGGCCATCGCGTCCAGCTACGTGGGCATGACGTCCGCGCACGGCTACATGGCCGCCGCCAGCGCCACGGGCGACATGATGCGCGCCGGCATGATGAGCTTCTTCCTCGTCGCGGCCCTGGAGGTGGCGCAGTGCCCGCCCTACAACTTCCAGCACTGCTTCGACGCGCTGGAAGCGGTGATGATCGCCATGGACTACAGCTCCAAGGCGAGCGACTACGACTCCAAGGTCAAGGACGTGGAGGAGAAGTTCAACAAGGTCATCCAGGATTTGAACAAGATGGCCAACGACATCCATGAGTCGCAGAAGTCCGCCCACAACAAGGCGCGCAACGCCGTGCGCAGCGGGCAGTCCGCGAGCCTGTCGCAGCTGACCGACTGGAACGTCCCCGGCGCCAGCGCGCTCAACTCGTCCGTGGGCGGGCTCAACGCGGAGGAGTTCGACTGCGCGGTGGACGGCATGAACTGCTCGCGCTCCGGCTCCAGCAACAAGGCGCGCGCCCAGGTGATGACGGAGATCTCCAACGCCTCGCGTCCCGGCTGGGCCGCCAACCGCAGCCTGCCCGTCATCATGAACGGGCTGCCCACCTACTTCAAAAGCGACTTCATCAAGGACCTGCTCAAGGACATCCCCCAGGAGGGCACGCACATGGTCGTGGGGCACCAGGGCACGGCCAAGGTCGCCCAGACCAAGAGCAACATCCACGGCCCCGGCCAGGTCACCGGCAACGAGGGCAAGGTCGTCGTCGCGGACGAGCACGGCACGCTCATCTCGCAGTGGCGCCACGGCTTCGGCGTGGGCACGTACAAGGCCCTGGTGGAGAGCAGTGAGAACGGCGGCAGCCACGAGCCCTCCGGTGCGCACTCCGGCCAGCACGACGAGTTCAAGGGCATCAACACCAAGGACCTGATGTCCTGCTCGAGCACCGGCAACTGCTTCATGAAGTTCCGCGCCGACGACAGCCCCGACACGGACTGGGGCCAGCCGCACGTCTACAGCTACGTCACCAAGCAGTTCTTCGTGGGGGACCCCAAGAAGGCGCCCTGGGAGCTCAACGCCAGCGGCTCCTTCACGCTCACGCACGGCGCCCAGGGCGACGGGCAGCTGCAGCTCGCGCCCGGCGAGGGCGCGGCGCTCTCCAAGGCGCTGGTCTACTACCACCGCCTGGGCCCCAACGGCTGGAAGGAGGCCCCGGGCCTCTTCAACCCCTACTGGCGCGTGAAGCTGCACCCGTTCACGGCCCAGGAGGCCGCGAAGGTGCTCAACCGCGCCGGCAACGGCGACGCCGCGCAGCTCGCCGGCGCCAAGGACCTGGCCCTGTGAGCGCTCCTCTCCTGACCGCCCGCCGCCGCGTCCGGGGCGCCGCCTCCGTGGAGATGGCGCTCTCGATGATCGCCCTCATCCCCATCTTCATGTACGCGCTCTTCCTGGATGACCTCCTGCGCTACTCGCTGGATGCCCAGGAGGCCGCGGTGACGACCATCTGGGACTTCACCACGCAGGACTACACCAAGGGGCTCAAGCAGAGCGGCGGCGGCGGCACCGGCCCCCAGGGCGGCAGCTCCAACGTCCAGCACAACGCGCGCCTCACCTACTGCGACCACGAGTCCGGCATCGACCGGCCGGACGTCATGTCCGGCAGCAACTACGCGGACTGCGAGGACCTGGACCACCACCTGGCGGTCGTCGCCCACGTGTGCTGGATGAACGACAAGGCCAAGCAGGTGACGTGCGAGGCGCCGGACACCGGCGCGGCGTCCCTGGGCGGCCTGGCCGGCCAGTACCAGGGCCAGTTCACCAACGGCGGCTACATCGAGTGCTCCGCCCGCGCGGTGGTGGAGAACTACCTGTTGCCCGAGCAGTTCCTGCCGGAGTTCAGCAAGAAGGAGCTGACCAAGAAGAACTGGAAGGGCGAGGGGAACGTCCACGTGAATGCCCAGGCAGGCAAGGAGGGCGAGATGAGCAAGGGCGGCAATGCGTACTTCCTCAAGGAACAGCGCATGAGCATCATCACCGACACCTGGGCGCTCACCGAGGACGCGGACATCTCCCCGTCGGACTCCAGCGGTGAGTTCTACGAGCGCGTGGACTACGTGTACTCGAACGTCAGCAGTGCCTGGGCCATGAAGGGCAGCATGCAGGAGTTCCGCAGCGCGCTGACGGACGAGCTGCTGGACGGCACCATGCTCTACATGTTCGAGGACTCGCCCAACAACCCGTACGTCTCCATCCACCCGCACCTGGCCAACATGCAGACCCCGGCCAACACCGTGGACCAGGAGGGCAGCACCCGCTACTTCAACCAGGAGTGGCGTGACTGGGACAACGACAAGAACCAGGACACGTACAAGCACGGGCAGCGGGGCGAGTGGTACATGGGGTGCAAGGATCCGGAGTCGTGCTGAAGCAGCTGTCCGCGCATCCTGCCTTCCGCACCGCGGCGGTGCTGGGGGCGGTGGCGGTGGTGGGCCTCCTCCTGGGCGTGGGCCTGGAGGAGGTGCGCTACGGCGGCGCCCGCTCGGAGCTGGAGCGGGCGGAGGCCGCCGCGGACGAGCTGGACCAGGAGGCCGCGGCGCAGAGCGGCCCCACGCGCTCCAAGCGCGACGAGGCCATCCTGGCGCGCACGCTGTCGTACTTCCCGCCCTATCCCAACGGCGGCCGTCCGGAGGCGCTGGCCGCGGACTACCTGGGCGCGGACACCCCCATCGCGGTGGCGTGGTTCTCCACGCAGGACTCGTCGGACCAGGTGCTGCAGCACTACCGCAAGTTCCTCCTGGATGAGGGCCTGCCCGTCGTGGGCGTGCGCTTCAACGACAACGCCGGCTACGTGGGCTACTGGGTCTCCAAGGACGACGAGGTGCGGCTGATGTCCACGCTGCACCAGGGCGGTGAGACGCTCGTCTTCGTCTCCTCGGCGCGCATGCGCAACTACCTGGAGCGCGCCGGCCGGGTGCCCTCGGGCATCCCGGTGCCCCGGGGCCTGCAGGACGTGGCGTCCCTGTCGCTGCGCATGGAAGGCGCCACCAACATCACCGTGTCGGGCCGGGTGCCCGGCACCACGCTCCCCGAGGCGGAGCAGGCCTATCTCGCGCAGCTGCGCGACCAGGGCTGGAGCGTGACGGAGGCCCGTCAGGAGGGCTTCCAGGAGACCCAGTTGAGCCTGACGCGCACGGGGCTGCGCGGCGAGGCCACGTTGAGGCAACCTGCCGCGCAGCAGTCGGTGGACTTCCACCTGTCCCTGATGCGGGCCCAGGCCGCGCCGTGAAATGGGCGCGGGGAGAGCAACGAGCGATGAAGCGTTTCAAGAACCCGGTCCTGGCCCTGTCCCTGAGCGTGGGCGCGCTGCTGTGGGCCCCTCAGTCCTTCGCGGCCGCCAGCTGCGAGCGCCGCTGCGCGGAGGACAAGGTGAACTTCGAGAAGATCTGCAAGGAGAAGGCGAAGAACGCGCAGTCCTACTGCACCAAGGTCGCCGGCCAGGCGAAGGACAAGTGCGTGGACCAGTGCCGCAACGGCAAGAAGAAGGGCGGCGGCGCCCCATGAAGACGCGCACCAGCCTGAAGCAGGCCCTCCAGCGCGGGCAGGCCATGTCGGAGTACGGCGTCATCACGGCGGCCTTCTTCGGCTTCACCGTGCTGAGCTGGCCGTTCCTCGTCCAGCTGCTGCGGGCCCTCAGCACCTACTTCCAGTCCATCTACTACGTCATCCAGTCGCCCATCCCCTGACGTCGGGGACGGGCGGCCGGGCCGGCGCGGCTACGGCTTCACGGTGGTGACGAACACCGCCTTGCCGCCCTCCACCTTCATCACCACGGCCTGCTTCACCGCGTCGCGGTTGGCGTCCAGGTTGATGGTGCCCGCCACGCCCGGGAAGTCCTTCGTGGCCGCGATGGCGTCGCGGATGGCGGGCCCCGAGGTGTCCGGCGCGCGCTTCATCGCGTCCACCAGCAGGCGCCCGGCGTCGTACGCCAGCACCGCCACGCTGTCCGGCACGCTGCCGTAGGCGGCCTTGTACTTCTTGAGGAAGTTCTGCACGACGGGGTCCGGGTTGTCCGGCGAGTAGTGGTTGGAGAAGTAGCTGCCCTCCAGCGCGGAGCCGCCCAGCTCGTACAGCTTGTCGGAGTCCCAGCCGTCCCCGCCCAAGAGCGGCACGCGCAGGCCGACCTCACGGGCCTGCCGCGCGATGATGCCCACGTCCGTGTAGTAGCCCGGCACGAACACCGCCTGCGGCTTCATGTTCTTGATGGACGTCAGCTGCGCGCGGAAGTCCGTGTCGCCCTTGGAGTAGCTCTCGTTGCCGACGATGGTGCCGCCGAACTCCTTGAACTTCTGGTTGAAGACGTCCGCCAGGCCCACGGAGAAGGCGCTCTTGTTGTCGGTGAGCACCGCGACCTTGTCGAGCTTGAGGTTCTCCCGCGCGAACTTCGCCATCACCAGGCCCTGGAACGGGTCGATGAAGCAGACGCGGAAGATGTAGTCGCCCTTCTTCGTCACCTCCGGGCTGGTGGAGGTGGGGGTGATCATGGGCACCTTCGCCGCCTGCGCCTTGTCCGCCATGGCCATGGACACGGACGACGCGGCCTCACCCAGCAGCGCCACCACCTTGTCCTGCGCGATGAGCCGCGTGGCGGCCTGGGCGCCTTCCTCCGGACGGCCCTGGCTGTCGTAGACGCGCACCACCAGCTTCTGGCCGCGCACGCCGCCCGCGGCGTTGGCCTCCTGCAGCGCCAGGTCGATGCCGTTGCGCGCGGAGATGCCGAAGGTGGCCTCGGAGCCGGTGAGGCTGCCCACCTCGCCAATGAGAATGCTGCCCTCCGGCGGGGGGCCCGGCGGGGCCGTGGTGGCGCTGCCGCCCTGCGTGGCGGGCGCGGGCGCGGGGGCCGGGGCGGACTTCTTCTCACAACCCACCAGGGCCAGGGCCAGCGCGGTGAGCAGGAGGGGGAGGGGACGGCGCATCGGTAGGGCTCCTCGGAGGGGAGACGGACACGAAAAGCGGACGGCCCCACCCTAGCTCGTCACGCCCCGATTTGAATGTGGACTGCGGTGGTCCAGATTACATAAGAGGCCGTCGCGGGCATCGGGCCCGCGGACAGCCCCGAGGAGACACCCCCCACATGCTCCGGATGAGCAAGATGACCGACTACGGCATCGTGCTGATGGCCGAGCTGGCACGCGCGGACGGGGAAACCCGTACCACGCGAGAGCTGGCGGCGCGCACGCATGTCGCCCTTCCGTCCGCGAGCAAGGTCCTCAAGGGCCTCCTGCAGGCGGGGCTGGTGGTGTCGCACCGGGGGGCGAACGGCGGCTACGGCCTGTCGCGTCCGGCGGAGGCCATCTCGCTGGCGGAGCTGGTGTCCGCGCTGGAGGGGCCGGTGTCCCTCACGGAGTGCGGCCAGCACCAGGGCAAGCCCGCCGGCCCCTGTGAGCTGGAGGCCGTCTGCCAGGTGCGCGGCCACTGGCGCCTCATCAATCAAGCCATCCAGGAAGCGCTGGGGAAGCTGACGCTCGCGGACCTGCGCGCGCCCGCGCCCCGCATGCCGGAGCGGCTGGTGGGCCTGGGCCTGCCGACGTCCGCGGCCCTTCCTCCTTCCGTCACGGGAGTCCGTTCATGAGCAGCACCGAGACCATCCAGGAGCTGACCCGCAAGGGCTACCAGGCGGGCTTCGTCACCCAGGTGGAGGCGGACACGCTGCCCCCCGGGCTGGACGAGGACGTCATCCGCGTGCTGTCGGCGAAGAAGAACGAGCCGGCCTTCATGCTGGAGTGGCGCCTGAAGGCGTACCGCCACTGGCTCACGCTGAAGGAGCCGACGTGGCAGGCGGTGAAGTACCACCCCATCGACTACCAGGCCATCCGCTACTACTCGGCGCCGAAGCAGAAGCCGAAGAAGGACAGCCTGTCGGAGGTGGACCCGGAAATCCTCCGCACCTACGAGAAGCTGGGCATCCCGCTGGAGGAGCAGAAGCGCCTGCAGAACGTCGCGGTGGACGCCGTCTTCGACTCCGTGTCGGTGGCCACCACGTTCCGGGAGAAGCTCTACAAGGCGGGCGTCATCTTCTGCTCGTTCTCCGAAGCCGTGCGCGAGCACCCGGAGCTGGTGGAGCGCTACCTGGGCACGGTGGTGCCCTTCTCCGACAACTTCTTCGCGGCGCTCAACTCCGCGGTCTTCAGCGACGGTTCGTTCTGCTACGTGCCCAAGGGCGTGAAGTGCCCCATGGAGCTGTCCACGTACTTCCGCATCAACGCGGCGGACACGGGCCAGTTCGAGCGCACGCTGCTCATCGCGGACGAAGGGGCCTCCGTCAGCTACCTGGAGGGCTGCACCGCGCCCATGCGCGACACCAACCAGCTGCACGCGGCGGTGGTGGAGTTGGTGGCGATGGACGGCGCGTCCATCAAGTACAGCACGGTGCAGAACTGGTACCCGGGCGACGCCGAAGGCAAGGGCGGCATCTACAACTTCGTCACCAAGCGCGGCATCGCGCACCAGCGCGCCAAGATTTCGTGGACGCAGGTGGAGACGGGCTCGGCCATCACCTGGAAGTACCCCAGCGTCATCCTCAAGGGGGATGACTCGGTGGGCGAGTTCTACTCGGTGGCGCTCACCAACCACCGGCAGCAGGCGGACACGGGCACGAAGATGGTGCACATCGGGAAGAACACCCGGTCCACCATCGTGTCCAAGGGCATCTCCGCCGGCCGCGGGCAGAACACGTACCGGGGCCAGGTGAAGATGCTCAAGAGCGCGGCGAACGCACGCAACTACACGCAGTGCGATTCGCTCCTGCTGGGCGACGAGTGCGGCGCCCACACGCTGCCGTACATCGAGGTGAAGAACGCGACCGCGCAGGTGGAGCATGAGGCGTCCACGTCGAAGATTGGCGAGGACCAGCTCTTCTACTGCCGGCAGCGCGGCATCTCGCAGGAGGATGCGGTGTCGATGATCGTGAACGGCTTCTGCCGTCAGGTCTTCAAGGAACTGCCCATGGAGTTCGCCGTGGAGGCGCAGAAGCTCCTGGGCGTGAGTCTGGAAGGGAGCGTCGGGTGATGGCGTCGTTGTTGAGCATCCAGGACCTGCACGCCCGCGTGGGCGGCAAGGACATCCTCAAGGGCATCCACCTGGAGGTTGGCGCCGGCGAGGTGCACGCCATCATGGGGCCCAACGGCTCCGGCAAGAGCACGCTCGCGAGCGTGCTGGCGGGGCGTGAGACGTATGAAGTGACGAAGGGCTCCGTGCTGTTCGACGGCAAGGACCTGCTCGGCACGCCGCCGGAGGAGCGCGCGAAGGCGGGCGTGTTCCTGGGGTTCCAGTACCCGGTGGAGATTCCCGGCGTGGGCAACCTGCACTTCCTGCGCACGGCGCTCAACGCGCAGCGCCGCGCGAAGGGCGAGGAAGAGCTGGACGCGATGGACTTCCTCCAACTGGCCAAGGAGAAGGCGAAGCTCGTGCAGTTGGACGCGGCGTTCATGAACCGCTCCGTGAACGAGGGCTTCTCCGGCGGAGAGAAGAAGCGCAACGAGATCTTCCAGATGGCGGTGCTCCAGCCCCGGCTGGCGCTGCTGGACGAGACGGACTCGGGCCTGGACATCGACGCCCTGCGCATCGTCGCGGGCGGCGTGAACGCGCTGCGCGCGAAGGACCGCGCCATGGTCGTGATCACCCACTACCAGCGGCTCTTGGACTACATCGTGCCGGACCACGTGCACGTGATGGCGGCGGGCCGCATCGTGCGCTCGGGCGGGCGCGAGCTGGCGCTGGAGCTGGAGGAGAAGGGCTACGGCTGGATTGGCGGGGAGGGCGCCGCCGCCGGCAAGGCGAAGGAGGCCCGGCCATGAGCGCGGCCCACTACGCCGACGTGGCCCGGGCCTTCCAGGCGCGCGGGGACGCCCCGGCGTGGCTCCAGGCCATTCGTGAAGAGGGCCTGAGCCAGTTCCAGGCGCGCGGCCTGCCCACCTCCAAGGACGAGGAGTGGAAGTACACGCCCGTGGCCACGCTGTCGTCGCATCCGTTCCAGCCCGCGCGGGACGTGTCCGCGGGCGAGGACGTGGCGCAGGCGGTGGCGCGGCTGGCGCTGCCCGGTCCCCGGCTGGTGTTCGTGGATGGGCGCTTCGTGCCGGCGCTGTCGGTGTTGTCCGGCCTGCCTCGCGGCGTGGTGCTCAAGCCGCTGTCGCAGGCGCTGCGCGAGGACGGGGCGCTGCTCCAGGAGACGCTGGGCCAGCTCTCGCGGCCGTCGGCGCATGCCTTCACGTCGCTCAACGCGGCGCTGCTGGAGGAGGGCGCGCTGCTCACGCTCGCGCCCCGGGCCTTGAGCGAGGTGCCGGTGCAGCTGCTGTTCCTCGCGCGCGGTGGCGACGGGCCGGTGCTGGCCAGCCCGCGCATCGTCGTGGTGGCGGGCGAGGGCAGCGAGGCCACGCTGGTGGAGACGTACGCGGGCCTGGGCTCGGGCGCGACGTTCACCAACGCGGTGACGGAGGTGTCGCTGGGGGACAACGCCAGCCTGCGCCACTTCAAGCTCCAGGCGGAAGGGGACACCGCGCTGCACCTGGGCGGGCTGTACTCGCGGCAGGGGCGCGACAGCCGCTTCCAGTCGCATGCGTTCTCGTTCGGCGGGGCGCTGGCTCGCAACGAAGTGCACGCGGCCTTCGCGGGCGAGGGTGGCGAGTGCGTGCTCAACGGCCTGTTCGTGGGCCGGGGCACGCAGCATCTGGACAACCGCACGGACCTGGACCACGCGGTGCCGCACTGCTCCAGCCGCGAGCTCTACAAGGGCGTGCTGGACGACCGCGCGCGCGGCACCTTCCACGGGAAGATCCGCGTGCGCGAGGACGCGCAGAAGACGGACGCCAGCCAGCAGAGCCGCAACCTGCTGCTGTCCGAGGGCGCGCAGGTGGATGCGCGGCCCCAGTTGGAGATCTTCGCGGACGACGTGAAGTGCGCGCACGGCACGGCGGTGGGCCGGCTGGATGACAACGCGCTGTTCTACCTGCGCTCGCGCGGCATCCCGAAGGTGGAAGCGGAGCGGATGCTGACGCAGGCGTTCGCGAGCGAGCTGGTGCGCGCGGTGCCGGAGGGTCCGGTGCGGGCGCGCGTGGAAGCGCTCCTCGCGGAAAAGCTGCCGGGTTCGGCGGAGGTGATGGGATGAGTGGGCCTGGATTCGACCTCGCGCGGGTGCGCGCGGACTTCCCCATCCTGCGGCAGGAGGTGCGGGGCCGGCCGCTGGTGTACCTGGACAGCGCCGCCACAGGGCAGAAACCGCAGGCGGTGCTGGACGCCATCACGCGCTACTACACGCACGACAACGCCAACGTGCACCGCGGCGTGCACATCCTCTCCGAGCGCGCCACGCAGGCCTTCGAGGACGCGCGCGAGACGGTGCGCCGCTTCATCCACGCGAAGGACGTGCGCGAGGTCATCTTCGTGCGCGGCACCACGGAGGCCATCAACCTGGTGGCCGCCACCTACGGCCGCAAGCACGTGGGCCCTGGCGACGAGGTGCTCATCTCCGCCATGGAGCACCACTCCAACATCGTGCCCTGGCAGATGGTGTGCGACGCGGCGGGCGCGAAGCTGCGCGTGATTCCCGTGGACGAGCAGGGCGCGCTGCGCATGGACGCCGTGGACGCGCTGCTCACGGAGAAGACGCGCCTTCTGGCCATCACCCACGTGTCCAACGCGCTGGGCTCCGTGAACCCCATCAAGGAACTGGTGGCCAAGGCGCACGCGAAGAACATCCCGGTGCTGGTGGACGGGGCGCAGTCGGTGACGCACTTCCCGGTGGACGTGCAGGACCTGGGCTGTGACTTCTACGCCTTCAGCGGCCACAAGCTCTTCGGGCCCACGGGCATCGGCGTGCTGTACGGCAAGCTCTCCATGCTGGAGTCGCTGCCGCCGTACCAGGGCGGCGGGGACATGATCCTCTCCGTGACCATGGAGAAGACCGTCTACAACCGCGTGCCGCACCGCTTCGAGGCGGGCACGCCGGACATGGCGGGCGCGGTGGGGCTGGCCGCGGCCATCCGCTACCTGGAGGCCGTGGGCATGCAGAACGTGTCCCAGCACGACCAGTGGTTGCTCGCGTACGCGACGGAGGCGCTCCAGTCCATTCCGGGGCTGAAGCTGGTGGGCACGGCGCCGCACAAGACGGGCGTGCTGTCCTTCACGCTGGAGGACGTCCACCCCCACGACGTGGGCACCATCCTGGACCAGGAGGGCGTCTGCATCCGCACCGGGCACCACTGCGCCCAGCCGCTGATGCAGCGCTTCGGCGTGGCGGCCACGGCGCGCGCGTCGCTGGCGCTCTACAACACGCGCGAGGACGTGGACGCGCTGGTGAAGGGCCTGCAGAAGGTGAAGGAGGTGTTCGCGTGAGTTCCGACCTCAAGGACCTCTACCAGGAGGTGGTGCTGGAGCACTCCAAGCGCCCGCGCAACTTCCGGGTGGTGGAGGGCGCCACCTGCGCGGCGGAGGGCTACAACCCGCTGTGCGGCGACCAGCTCTCCGTGACGCTCAAGCTGGAGGACGGCGTCATCCGCGACATCGGCTTCCAGGGCCAGGGCTGCGCCATCTCCAAGGCGTCCGCGTCGCTGATGACGGGCGCGGTGAAGGACAAGACGCGCGAGGAGGCCGAGTCCCTCTTCGAGCGCGTGCACACGCTGGTGACCGAAGGCCCGGACAAGGTGGACGTGGAGTCGCTGGGCAAGCTCGCGGTGCTGTCGGGCGTGAGCGAGTTCCCGGCCCGGGTGAAGTGCGCGAGCCTGGCGTGGCACACGCTGCACGCGGCGCTGGATGGCCGCACCACGTCGGTGTCGACGGAGTAGGGAGGAGGGGACATGCGAGGCGCGATGACGGTCATCGAGCGCGACGTGGACGCGATGCTCATCCCCAGCGGGGACAAGGTGTTGCTGCCGGCGGGCTCGGAGTTGACGGTGGTGCAGACGCTGGGCGGCAACGTCACGGTGCAGGACCCGTACGGCCAGTTGTTCCGCATCGACCAGAAGAACGCGGACGTGCTGGGCGAGGAGTACGCCGTCAAGGCGAAGGCGCCCGATGAGAGCGTGACGCCCGGCGAGTTCGGTGAGTTCAACGAAGAGCAGGTCTGGGAGCAGCTCCGGACGGTCTACGACCCGGAGATCCCCGTGAACATCGTGGAGCTGGGGCTGGTGTACACGTGCAAGGCCACGCCGCTGGACGAGGGCGGACAGCGCGTGGACATCGAGATGACGCTCACGGCGCCCGGCTGCGGCATGGGCCAGGTGCTGGTGGAGGACGTGCGCTCCAAGGTCTCCGCGCTGCCCGGCGTGAAGGAAGCGAACGTGGAGCTGGTCTGGGAGCCGCAGTGGGACCAGAGCCGCATGACGGACGTCGCGCGGCTCCAGTTGGGCTGGATGTAAAGGCCTAGACCAGGGCCTTCCGGCCGCGTGCGACCAGGCCCACCGTGGCCGCGGCGGCGAGTCCGCCCGCGAGCCACCGGGGCCAGCGCGACGGGGCTTCCGCCGTGGCGCGGCGGGTGATTTCGGGCGACATGCGCTCCGCGAACATCTCCACCATCGCGTGCTCGAAGGCGAGCAGGTCGTGCGGCCCGCGGCTGGACACCCAGTTGCCGTCGCGCACCACGGGCTGGTCCGTCCAGTGCGCGCCCGCGTTCTCCATGTCGTTGCGGATGCCCGGCCAGGACGTCACGTGGCGGCCTTCCAGGAGCCCCGCTGACGCGAGCAGCCACGGCCCGTGACAGATGACCGCGATGGGCAGGTCCAGCAGGTCCGCGTCCTTCACGAAGTCCAGCGCCAGGGCGCTCTGCCGCAGGAAGTCCGGGTTCATGAAGCCTCCGGGCAGGAGCAGCGCGTCGAAGTCCGCGGCCTTCACTTCGCGCAGCGTGGCGTCCACGCGCACCTTGCGGCCGGGCACCAGCAGGTTCATGCCCCGGATGCGGCCCTTGTGGAGGGAGACGATGGTGACGCTCGCGCCCTCTTTCTCCAGGCGCTTCACCGGCCGCGTCAGCTCCACCTGCTCGAAGCCATCCGCCGCCAGTACGGCCACCCGCATCCCCTTCAGCTTCTTCATTGCCCCGTCCTCCCGATGTCCCGATGTCCGGCGCTGCCCGACAACCCAAACCTGCACGGTGGACATGCCCTCCTGGGAGGGGAAGCGGAGGGCAGGCGGGCAGGCAGGCGCCCGGGGTGTCGCCGGGGCGGAATCCTCCCCGTGGCGGGTGCGGCGCGGCACGCGGCGGCGCTGGACGCTTGAGGGGAACGGCTCTACGACACACGTTCCTTTCTGGAGGCGCACGGCATGTCCCCCTCGTTCTCTTCCCGGATGCACCGCGGCCTGCTCGCGAGCACCGCGCTGTTGCTGGCCCCCATGGGCTGCGCCACGTCGTCGCAGGCGGGCGCCGCGCGCGACGAGGCGGCCCTGCGCACGGATGAAGCGCCGCGCGTGAAGCCGAAGTGGGGGCTGGTCATCCACGGCGGCGCGGGCGTGATTTCACGCGAGAACCTCTCCCCGGAGCGCGAGGCCGCGATGCGCGCCGCGCTCACGCAGGCGCTCCAGGCGGGGCACGCGGTGCTGGCGAAGGGCGGCCGCAGCATGGACGCGGTGACGGCGGCCATCCGCGTGATGGAGGACTCGCCGTACTTCAACGCCGGCAAGGGCGCGGTGTTCAACCACGACGGCGTGAACGAGCTGGACGCGGCGGTGATGGATGGCAAGACGCGCATGGCCGGCTCGGTGGCCGGCGTCCATCACATCCAGAACCCCATCGACCTGGCGCGGCTGGTGATGGAGAAGTCGCCGCACGTGATGATGGTGGGCGACGGGGCGGAGGCCTTCGCTCGGTCGCAGGGCATGCCCCTGGTGGACGCGAAGTACTTCTTCACGGAGGAGCGCTGGCAGGGCCTCCAGCGCGCGCTGGAGCAGGAGCGCGCGAAGGATGCACCGCCCGCGCCCGCGCAGCCTGCCCAGCCCGAGCCCCCCGCGCAGCCGCAGCCGCAGCCCGGCTCGTCGCTGACGCCAGGGGTGGACCCCATCACGGGGGACCACAAGTTCGGCACGGTGGGCGCGGTGGCGTTGGACATGGAAGGCAACCTCGCGGCGGGCACGTCCACGGGCGGCATGACCAACAAGCGCTTCGGCCGGGTGGGGGACGCGCCCATCATCGGCGCGGGCACCTACGCGGATGAGCGCTGCGCCGTCTCCGCCACGGGCCACGGCGAGTTCTTCATCCGCTACACGGTGGCGCGCGACATCTGCGCCCGCGTCGAGTACCAGGACCTGCCGCTCCCGGAGGCCGCCAGCTACGTCGTGAACGACGTGCTCGTGAAGGCCGGCGGCGAGGGCGGCGTCATCGCCATGGACCGCCAGGGCCACGTGGCCATGCCCTTCAACTCCAGCGGCATGTACCGCGGCTACATCGGCGAGGACGGCACGCCCACCGTCGCCATCTTCCAGCAGCCGTAGGCAGGCGGCCGAGCCCTGCTTGCCCGGCACCGCGCGACGCCAAAGCTTTCACTCCACGTCTTCCCCACCCCGGAGAGAGAGCCATGGCCTCGCGCGCATCCACGTCCACCCGTCCCCTCGCCGTCGTCACCGGCGCCTCCAGTGGCATCGGCTACGAGCTGGCCAAGCAGTTCGCGAGGAACGGCTTCGACCTGCTCATCGCCGCGGAGGACAAGGGCATCGTGGAGGTGGTCGCCGCCTTCGAGAGCCTGGGCGCCTGGGTGAAGAGCGTGCAGGTGGACCTGGCGAAGGCGGAGGGCGTCCAGAAGCTCTACGCTGAAATCAAGCAGGTGGGCCGCCCGGTGGACGCCATCGCCATCAACGCGGGCGTGGGCGTGGGCGGCGACTTCGCGCGGCAGACGGACCTCCAGGCGGAGCTGAACCTCATCAACCTGAACGTCACGTCGTCGGTGCACCTGGCGAAGCTGGTGCTCAAGGACATGGTGGCGCGCAACGTGGGCCGCGTCCTCTTCACGTCGTCCATCGCGGCCACCATGCCGGGCCCGTTCGAGGCGGTGTACGCCGCCTCCAAGTCCTTCCTGCTCTCCTTCTCCGAGGCCCTGCGCAACGAGCTGAAGGACACCGCCATCACCGTGACGGCCCTGATGCCGGGCCCCACGGAGACGAACTTCTTCCACCGCGCCGGCATGGACGACACGCGCGTGGGCGCGCAGAAGAAGGACAGCGCGGAGCAGGTGGCGCGCGAGGGCTACGAGGCCCTGATGGCCGGCAAGGACAAGGTCGTCGCCGGCTCGCTCGCGAACAAGGTGATGGCCGCGGCCGCCACGGTGCTGCCCGCGCCCATCTCCGCCGAGCAGCACCGCAAGCTGTCCGAGCCCGGCTCCGCGCACCACTGAGGTGACGCGCGGAAGAGGCGCGAGCTACTGCTTCACGAGGAACAGCTCTCGCACCTGGAGCAGGTCCACGTCGCCCGCGAAGGCGGAGAACTTCTCGTACTCCGCCGGGGTGACGCGGGCGCGGGGCACCTGGATGGACTCGGTGATGCTGAGCGTGCGCCCGTCCTGCTTCTCGGAACGGGTGAAGTGGCCGAACTCGCTGTCCACCTTCAGGGCCGCCTGCGGGTCGCTGAGCTTCCAGCCCTGGGGCAGGGTGAGGGCCACGTGGGTGCGGCTGGCCTCCGTGTCGTCGATGTAGAGCGGCGTGGTGCGGGTGGACAGCTGCACGTAGCGCCGGCCCAGCAGCGCGGGGAAGGTGAGGGGGCCCAGCGCCATGCGGCTGTCGCCCTCCATGCGCCCGAAGCGCGGCACGGTGAACGCGTAGCGCAGCGTGAAGGGCGCGCCCACGGACTCCTCGTGCTCCAGCTTCACGGAGGACAGCTCCGCGCCGCCGAAGTAGCGCGACACCGCGCCCTGGAGCGCCTGCTTGCGGCTCTCCGCGGAGAGCTGCTCGAAGGCCTCGGCGATCTGCGCGGCCTCGAAGCCGGTGTACGTCTCCTCGCCCTGGCCCTTGAGGCCGCCGTCGGCGCCCAGCTCCAGGGTGAGCTTCACGTCCTTGCCCGCGCGCGGCTTGAGCGGCGGCGTCTTCACCTTCTGCAGCGGCTTGCCGGGCTCCGGCATGAGGTACGCCTCACGCTCGCCCATGGCGGCCTCCGGCAGCTCGCCGAAGGGGCCGAAGCGCACGGACGTGTCCAGCCACACCGGCTCCTCGCCCGGCACCTCCACGCGCAGCGCCGCGTAGGGCAAGAGCGCGTCCGCCGGGAAGAGGTAGGGCGCGGGGTCGGTGTTGAAGGTGCGGATGGCGGCGACGCGCGACGGGATGCCCAGCGTCTCCAGGCCCGCCTTCATCACGGTGAGCCGGCTGCCGCGGTCCTGCGCCACGGTAGACGCGGCGGACTGCGCGAGGCTCGCGTCGCGGCCGGAGAAGCGCTTCATCACCGCGGCGTGCAGCGCCTTCACCGCGTCCAGGCCCTTCTTGCCCTCCGTGGCCTGACGCGCGAAGGCCTCCACCTCCGAGGTGCGCAGCCACCGGTCCTGGAACGCGTCGCCGTACACGCGCGCCAGCCCGTCGTTGCCCGTCTCGCCCGCGCCCACCATCACGAAGGGCAGGTACTCGTTGCCAGAGGGCGGCGCGTCCGGCTCCGGGATGAACGGCGGCACGCGGCGCGCGTCGTAGTGGAAGACCTCCACGTCGCCCTTCACCTCCGGCGGCGGCGCCTTCATGCCGTGCGCGTCCACCTTCATGCCGCTGCCCTTGGGCGCGACGACGGTGTACGTGCTCCACGCGTTCGGCTGGTTGGCGATTTGAAAGTAGAACGCGGACGCGGTGAAGCCCGGCTGCGCGGGGCCGCGGTCGCTTTCGGGCAGCAGGTACTCCACCTCCACGGAGTCACCGACCTGCACGCCGGGCAGGCTCATGGTGTCCTTGCCCTCGATGTTCTCCGGCTCCAGCACGCGGCCGTCGGCCTTGAGCGTGCGCAGCGCCAGCACCTGGGCGCCGCGCGGGATGTTCACCTCCGCGATCTCCTGCACGCCCGACTGCTCCAGCGCCTTCTGGATGGTGTGGATGCGGTTGACGAGCGAGCCGTCCGGGTAGACCTGCACCGCCGCCGCGTCCAGCACGTACGCCGCCGAGCTGCCACCCGTCACGGGCGCCGCCTCGTAGGCCTTCAGCGCCTCCTTGCCGTCGATGGCGTACGCCGCCAGCAGCTCCTTGCCCGTCTTCGCGCGCTCCACCGCGCGGCGCAGCGCCAGGTCCGTGCCGTCCAGCTTGAGTGCCTGCTCGCGCAGCTTCAGCGCCTCCTGTGCCTGGCCCGCGTACTCGCGCACGTCCGCCAGCCGCTTGAGGATCTCCGCGTTGCGCGGCCACACGGTGGCCTGGGCCTGGAGCACCTTCGCCGCGTCGTCGTAGCGGCGCTGGCTCAGGTAGACGCTGGAGAGCGCCGCGGCGGTGGTGAGGTTGTCCGGGTCCTGCGCCAGGAGCTGCGTGTAGCCCTTCGCCGCGCCCTCCAGGTCGCCGCGCGTGCGCAGGTGGTCCACCCGCCGCGCGTCCGCGCCGGGGCAGCCCTCCTGGGCCTTCACCAGCTCGTCCGTGCGGGCCACCGCGTCGCGCCGGCGCGCCAGCGAGTACTGCAACCCCAGCGCCTCGCACAGGCCCGGCTGGGCCTCCAGCGCGGCGGCCAGGGCGACCTCCGCCTGCGCGTCCACGTCCAGCGCCAGCGCGGCGCGGGCCAGGAGGATGTGCACCGGGAAGCCCGCGGGCTTCACCGCGTCGCGCGCCGTCTTCAGCGTGTCCAGCGCGGTGGCCGGCTGGCCGTCATCCAGGAAGAGGTCCGCGCGCAAGAGCAGCGCGGACACGTTGCCCGGGTCCTTCGCCAGCGCCGCCTCCAGGTCGCGCGTGGCCCGGCCGCGCGCCACCTTGGACGGGATGCCGCGGTCCTGCGCGGCCTGCTCCGCGCGCAGGGTGAGCAGCGCGGGCGTGGTGGCCTCCAGCTTCGCCATCAGCCGCTGCGTGCCGTCCGGGTCGCGCGCCAGGCCGTCGCGCACCGCGAGGAAGGTGCTCAGCGTCTCACCGGCCTCGCCCTGGAGTGCCTGGGCCAGGTCCTCCGCGCCCGGGTACAGGTCCGGGACCTCCGCCTCGTCCGGGGCGCTCGCGTTCCAGCGCGGCGCGGGCCCGGTGGCGGCGGTGAGGCGAACGCCGGCGGGGCTTCCGTCCGCCTTCATCAGCGCGAAGGTGAGGCCGCCCTGGGTGTTGTCGCGGGACATCTTCACCACGAAGCGGTGCTTGCCGGCGGGCAGCTCCATGGCGCGCACGCTCACCGTGGACGCGGTGCGCGCCCAGTCGCGGCGCTCCAGCACGGGGGCGCCGTCCATCAGCACGCGGTGCGACGTCTGGCTCACCGTGCGCAGCACGTACACGCCGGCTTCCGCCACCTCCGCGTCGATGCCCAGCGCGTACATGTCCCCGTGGCCGGGCTCGCCGCCCAGGTCCAGCCGGCCGTCCGGCGAGCGCAGCGTGCGCACCGCCAGCGGGCCGTACGCGCCCGTGAAGGGACCCGCGAACGAACCGTCCTTCTCCGGCGCGATGGGCTCGTCGATGGCCAGCACGTGGAAGGGCGAGAAGGGGCCCACCAGCGAGGCCTCGCTCGCGCTGCCCAGGTCCTTGAGCGTCTGGGCCTGGGTGGCGGAGTCCGCGCGGAGGCTGGCCACCGCCAGGCGCGCGGCGCGCAAGAGGTAGGCCGTCTCACCCCGGGCGCCCGCGGTGAGCGCGGCGTCCACGCCCTTGAGGATGGTGTCGTCCTCCGCGCGCGAGGTGCCCACGCGGTCCAGCACGTAGCGGGCGGCGATGACGGCCACCGGGTGGCGCGGGGCGCGCTTCACCAGCTCCAGGGACGCGGCGAGCGCGCGGTCGGACTGGCCGTTGCGCCGGGCCAGCAGCGCCTGGCCTTCCAGGGCGTACGGGTCGCCCGGGTCCTTCTGCACGGCGGCGTCGAAGCGCTGCTGCGCGAGCTTCACGTCGCCCGCGACGAGGTACGCGTGGAAGCCCGCGAACGCGAGCGTGCGCGCCTCCGCGTCACCCTGGCCGGCGCGCTCGGCGGCGGACTCGAGCACGTGGGGCGCGACGACGGAGGAGGGCCGGGGGCAGCCGGTGAGTCCGGCGACGAGGGCGAGCGCGGTCAGGCCGCGACGGAAGGTGCGCATAGGGGAGCCGAGGGATAATGCAATCCCTCCGGCGAGGCCATATTCCCCTTGAAGCGCGTGTCCGGGACTGGCCCCGCCCGGTCCCCTAGCGGCGCTTCGGGGCGGTCTTCACGGGGGCTGCCTTGGCCGGCGGGCGCTTGGGCGGGGGCGGCGGGGCCGGCTTCTTCTGGACCACCGCCTTGGCCGGCACCGTGTTGGCCGCCACCGTGCGCACCGGCGCCTGGGGGATGACCACCACGGGCGAGGCGGGGCTCTCCGTCACGGGCGCGGGCCGGTCCACCGTGTAGGTGAGCCCGTCGATGCTGCAGGTGCCCTCGATGCAGCCGACGGCCGGCGCGGGGGCCTCGGCGAACTGGGCCTGCCAGTCGCGGCCCAGGTTCAAGGGCTCCGCGATGGGGCGCTGATCCTTCCCCTGGCCGACGTAGGCCTGCATCACGCCGTCCTCGGTGACGAACAGCTCCAGCCGCGCCTCGCTCTCCGGGGCGACGAGGCCCAGCATGGCGCCGCTGCGCTCGCCGAGCGACCACTCCACGGACAGCGGCGCACCCGCGCCGTGATGCACGATGGTGACGTAGCGGCCTTCCCGGCCCATCAGGCCCAGCGAGGCCACCGGCTCCGGCGGCGGGCCGTTGAGCACTTCCTTCAGGCGGCGCTTCCACGTGGTCGGCGGCGCCTCGGCGCGCACGCGCGCGGTCAGCCGGGCGACGCCGCCCACCAGCCCCACCACGTCCACGCGGGCGCGGCCCACGCGCGACGCTCCATCTTCCTCCACGGGAGGGAAGACGAGGGCCTTGTTCTCGAAGCTCAGCGTCCGGCCGGCCACCAGCATCTGCGGGAGGTCCGGGCCGTCCCCCATGGTCACGCGGCGCTTGTCCGGGGTGACGTCCTCCACCCGGCCCGGCCCGTTGCGGGGCGTGTCCTGCAGCCGCGTGTCCATGATGACCTTGCCCGGCAGCGGCTCCTGCGTGTGCACCTGCCCGCTGCGGTGGTACGCCACGCCCAGCACTCCCACGGCGGCCAGCACCGTCACGCCCGCGGCCGTCTGCGCCGTCACCCGCGCCGCGCGGCGCATCGCGTGCTTCGCCCGCTGCCAGCGCGTCAGCCGCAGGGGCGGCATGGACAGCAGGCTTCCCGGAACCAGCGGCTCCAGGTCCGCGATGAGCGCGGTGACGGAAGGATAGCGGTCGTCGGGATCCGGCTTGAGGCACCGCATCACGATGGCATCCACGCGGGGGTCCAGCCCTCCGCGCTTGCGCGACGGCGGATCGAAGGTGCCCAGCGGCACCTCGCCGGTGAAGGTCTCGTAGAGGATGACGCCCAGCGAGAAGATGTCCGCCCGCGCGTCCGCGCTCTTCGCGTCCACGCGCTGCTCGGGCGCCATGTACGAGATGGTGCCCATGGACACGTGCGTGGACGTGAGCGCGAAGCGCGAGGCCGCCGTCGCGTCGTCCAGGAACGACGCCAGGCCGAAGTCGGACACCTTCGCGATGCCGCCGGCCTGCTGATCCAGCAGGATGTTCTCCGGCTTCAGGTCGCGGTGGATGACGCCCCGGCCGTGCGCGTACTCGATGGCCCGGCAGATCTCCAGCATCCGGCGCAGCAGCACCGGCGTCTCCATGGACGGGCTGCGCATGAGCTCGCGCAGGGACGGCCCGTCCACGAACTCCATCACCAGGTAATAGGTGGTGTCCGTCTTCCCCTTGTCGACGATGGAGACGACGTGGGGGTGGCTCAGGGTCGCCAGCGCCGCGGCTTCCTTCTGGAAGCGCGCGATGAACGACGGGTCCTTGGCCAGCTCCGGGTTCAACAGCTTCACCGCGACCGTACGGCCGAGCGACAGCTGGGTGGCCTTGTGGACCTCTCCCATGCCGCCGGCACCGACGAGCTTCTCCAGGCGGTAGCCGCTGACGAGGTCAGGAGGCCGGGAACGACTGATGGCGGTTGGCTCAAACGAGGACATGGGCGGGGCGCAGGGCGGCGAGGGTAGCAGAAACGGGGCGCCGCGTTACCGCTCCCCTTCAGTCCCTCGGGCCCCCTCCCGCTCGCCCGGAAGGCGGGCGGCCATGACCCGGGTACGACCCACCGGAGTCCGGAGGTGGGCTCAGGTGTCCCCGACGACGGGGCGCAGCACGCTGGTGAGGTTGGAGCGCACCTGCGACAGCGAGGAGCGCATGCTCGCGTGCCGCACGGACGCGCCAATGGCCCGCGCCAGCGACTTGAGCAGCGACACCTCTTCCGGGCGCCAGATGCGCGGCTGGTGGCAGTCCTCGAACGCCACGAAGCCCCACCACTGCTTGGCCGGGACGATGGGGCACAGCAGCACGGACTGCACGCCCTGGCGCTCCAGCAGCTCGCGCATCATCGGCGGCGCCTCGCGCGAGGTGCAGTTGACCACCATCCCCGCCTCCAGCATGTCCGTCCACGCCATCGCGTAGTCGTGCATGGGCAGCGCGCGCAGCACCGGGTGCGCCAGGGGGGACACCACGCCCGGCTCCGCCCACGCGTGGCGCAGGTCCGTGAGGAACCGGCCCGCCAGGTTCGTGGTCCGGTTCTCGAAGATGCAGGCCCGGTCCACCTTCAGCGGGCGGGCCACCATGCCCAGCGCATCCGAACCCGTGGCCGGGCACAGGCCCTTGTCCAGGAGCAACCGCGACGCTTCGGACACCTTCGTGAACGCTTCCACCATGACCGTCTCGCTTGAAGGGGGGGAGGGGGACGCCCCTTCCTGTCGTGGATGAGCCGCCATCCACATATGTCCTGTTATGCGCGATTCCTCTGTTCCTGTCAAATGGTGGTTCTACTGAAAACACTGGAAGTGGCGAGAAGGGCCGTTCCGGGGCCTGGAAACGACAACAGGGGCGCCCTCTGAAGAGAGCGCCCCTGTCGGGCACCACGTGCGGTCCGCCCCTTGGAGACGGACCGCCGCGTGACGGGAGGGATCAGCCCTCGGTCTTCGTCTCGGTGGTGGTCTTCTTCTCGGTCTTGGTCTTCGAGCCCTTCTTGCCGGCCTTGGTCTCGGTCTTGGTCTCGGTCTTCATCTCGCCCTTCATCTCACCCTTCGCCTCGGGGGCGGCGGCCTCGGTCTTCGGCTCGGCGGCGGGGGCCGGCTGCGCGGCAGGGGCGGCGGCGGGAGCCGGCTGCGCGGCGGGGGCCGGGGTGTTGGCGAAAGCGGCGGAGGCGGCGAACAGGGCGGCGACGATGACGGTCTTCATGGATGGCTCCGGGGACGACACGCCGACGCGGGATTGCATCGGTTGATGCCAGAGCCCTAGAGCACCCGGCGTGCCAGGACCGGTTTCAAGCAACTTCGCGGGGTTCTCCGGGTGGGAGCGGATCCACCATGGGGAGAATCTCCTCAGTTGTGATTGAAACAATGGGTGCAAGCTCCCCAGGCAGGCGCACGTTGCTTTGACGGCAACGACGCTCTTCTGCAAGCTGCACCGCGTCCTTTCCGTTCCGAGCGCCACGCGCCGGGCCGCGAGATGGAGCATGAAGCCCGGTCGTCCTCGTCGTGCATGTCGCGCGGTCAGGTGTCGGGAGAGATGGCGTATGCGGCACCTGCTGGCGGCATGGAGTATGGCGTGGCTCGGAGTGGGATGCGCCGCGACCATTCCGCCTGAACGCCTCCAGGCCCAGGTGTCGGAGACGGAGCGCTGGCAGCGCGAGTACCAGGCCGAGCGCGAGCGCACCGAGGCGCTGGCGGCGAGGATGGCGGCCCTGGAGTCCGCGCTGGAGGAGCTGGCGCAGGAGCGCGCGGAGGCCGAGCAGGCGCGCGCGGAAGCCGAGCAGGCGCGCACGACCGCGACGGATGAGCTGGCGCGGCTGGAGGCGGAGCGCCACACGCTGGAGGAGCACAACGCGCAGCTCCTGGCGCGTCAGCGGGAGCTGTCCGCGCTGCACGAGGAGCTGTCGGACGTGTGGTACGAGTCCGCGCTGGAGCGCGCGCGGCGGCGCACCCAGCCGCCCCTGCCGGGTGCCTCCTCCACCGAGGCCAAGGGCCCGGTGCCCTGAGTTTCACGAATAGATGATCCAAGGAGCGTGGCCGTGGCGATGAACTCGCGGACCCCCATCCGTGGCTACCGCGCGGGTTTCTTCTTCGTGGTGATGCTGCTGTCGGGCGTCACCGGCTTCATGCTCTGGACGGAGGTGCGCACCGGGCATCAGGTGGACGCGCTGGTGCTGGAGGCCCTGGAGCGCGCGAGCCTCATCGGCCGCATCCGCGTGGACGTGATGTCGCTGGAGTCCGCCATCGAGGCGCACGTGCGCTCCAGCGGAGACGCCGAGCGCAAGGAAGCCGACGCGGTGATGGAGGACATCCTGGGCAGCATCCGCCAGTCCTCGGAGGCGTACATGCGCCACCTGCCGCCGGGTGAGAAGGAGGTCTGGCTGCGCTTCAACGGCGCGTGCCAGGGGCTCGCGGATCAGGTGCGCGCGGCGGCGGTGTTCTCACGCCAGCGCGACGCGGAGCGCGCCCGGCGCCACCTGGTGGAGAGCATCCGCCCGCTGGCGGCGGAGGTGGACCAGCTGGCGGGACAGCTCGCCACGGAGAACGCATCCGACGCGCGCGTGCTGGTGGGACGGCTGGGCACGCTGCGGGTGCGCAACACGGCCCTGGGCGCGGTCACCACGCTGCTGGCCATCCTGCTGTCCATGGTGGTGGGCTGGCACATCATCTCCCTGCTCAAGCGCCAGGACGCCACCATCCAGGGGCAGCTGGAGGAGCTGGGGCGGCACAACCAGGAGCTGGATGCGTTCACCCGCCGCGTGGCGCACGACCTGATGGGGCCGCTGTCCCCGCTCAAGGGCTACCTGACGCTCATCCGGCGCTCGGGCGCGGTGAAGGACCCGGGCGCGCTGGAGATGATCTCCCAGTGCGAATCCAGCGCGGTGCGCATGGGCGAGCTCATTGAAGCGCTGCTGCGCTTCTGCCGCGCGGGCACCCGGGGCGACGGGACGATGGGGGAATTGGACACGGCGGTGAGCACGCTGCTCCTGGAGGTGAGCCAGACGGCCACGGCGCTGGGCGTGTCGCTGGAGCGCGAGCTGGAGCCGGGCGTGCTGGTGGACTGCCCGGCGCAGCTGCTCCAGGTGGTGGCGCGCAACCTGCTGTCCAACGCGGTGAAGTACACGGCGGGCCGGCCGGATCCGCGCGTGAAGGTGCGGGTGGCGACGGAAGGCACGGACGCGGTGGTGGAGGTGACGGACAACGGGCTGGGGATGAGCCCGGCGACGCAGGCGTCGCTGTTCCAGCCGTTCTTCCGGGCCGCGGAGGTGCGAGGCATTCCCGGGCACGGCCTGGGGCTGGCCACCACCCGGCGCGTGGTGGAGGCGCACGGCGGGACGCTCACGGTGCACTCGGAAGAGGGAAAAGGCACGCGGATCCGCGTGAGGTTCGCGCGTGTGGCGCGCACTCCGGCGCCGCTTGTGGTGGAGTCCGGGCCGCAGCGCGACGCCCCCTCCATCCGCAAGGCCTCATGAGCTCAGCCCGAATCCTCGTCGTCGATGATGATCCGCATGCGCGGGACCTGCTCCAGCGTCTGCTGGGCGTGCTGGGGCCGGTGACGCAGGCGCCGGACCCCAAGGGCGCATCGGAGCGGATGGGCGAGCAGTCCTTCGACCTGGTCCTCACGGACATGGCGATGCCGGACCCGGGCGACGGCCTGAAGGTGCTCCAACTGGTGAAGTCGAACCTGCCGGACACGCCGGTGATTGTCGTGACGGCGTTCGGCAACATCGAGGGCGCGCTGGACAGCATCCAGCAGGGCGCCTTCGACTACCTGTCCAAGCCGTTCGACGTGGACGCCATCATGCGGGTGGCGAAGCGCGCGCTGGAGCAGAAGCGGCTGGTGGAGGAGAACCGCACGCTGCGCAAGCAGGTGGAGCGCACGTCGCTGGTGGGCCGCAGCCAGGCGCTGCTGGAGGTCTACAAGCAGGTCGCCCGCGCGGCGACGAGCAACGTGCCGGTGCTGATCACCGGTGAGACGGGCACGGGCAAGGAGATGGTGGCGCGGGCGCTGCACAAGCGCTCGGCGCGTTCCTCCGGCCCGTTCATCCCGGTGGACTGCGGCGCCATCACCGAGTCGCTGATGGAGAGCGAGCTGTTCGGCCACGCGAAGGGCAGCTTCACGGGCGCGTCGGGTGCGCGGCGCGGCCTGTTCGAGGAGGCCAACGGCGGCACGCTGTTCCTGGACGAGATTGGCGACGTGGGGATGAAGGTCCAGTCGCAGCTCCTGCGCGTGCTCCAGGAGGGGGAGATCCGCCGCGTGGGCGAGAGCGTCCCGGTGAAGGTGGACGTGCGGGTGCTGGCGGCGACGAACAAGGACCTGAAGGCGAGGGTGGCGGAAGGGGCCTTCCGCGAGGACCTGCTGTACCGGCTGGACGTGGTGCACCTGCACCTGCCGCCCCTGCGCGATCGGCGCGAGGACATCCCGGCGCTGGTGGAGCACTTCGCGTCGCTGCATGCGCGGGGCGGGGTGCGGCCGGTGGTGACGGCGGACGCGATGGCGCGGCTGACGGTGTACGACTGGCCGGGCAACGTGCGGCAGTTGGAGAACGTGATGGCGCGGGCGCTCGCGCTGAACGTCACGGGCGTGCTGGGGCCGCCGGACTTCCCGGAGCCCATCGGTGACGCGCCCAAGCGGCTGACGGGGCTCGCGGGAGACCTGCCCAGCCTCGCGGAGCTGTCCCGGCGGTACGCGGCGCACGTGCTCCAGCACGTGGGCGGCAACAAGAGCGAAGCCGCGCGCCTGCTGGGCGTGGACCGCAAGACGCTCTACAAACTCCTGGAGGCGCCAGAAGCCCCCGAGGGCATCCCGCCCGCGGAGGGCCGGGGCTGATCCGCGGCGGGCACTTTCCGCCGTTCGTGGCAATCGCCGTTCGGGGCGCATGCCCTGCCCACCCAGGCGCTTTCGCGCGCAGGAGATCGCACCTGGGCCGACGTTGAGGATGTCAGCGGGGACCCGTAGCGTTGCGGCCTGTATGCGCCGCCGCTGGTTGCCCCTCGGACTCCCCCTGATTCTCTTCGCGTGCGCTCCGGTGGAGCCCCCCGCTCCCATCGCTCCGGTGGATGCGGGCACCGTGACGGCACAGGTGCCCGAGCCCGATGCTGCGCCCGCGGAGTCCGCGCAGGCGCTGCACTTCGCATGGGAGGCCACCGCGCCCGAGCCTTCCGACGATGGCGGCGTCATGCACGCCACCGCGCCGGCCCTGCTGGACGCCTTGGAGAACTCCGAGGACGCGGGCAGTGCGCTGTCGCTGGAGCCCTCGCTGTCGCAGTCCGTCTCCGTCGGCGCGAGCACCGAAGCCCTGCCCGGCGAAGAGGAACCGCAGGTCATCACCGAGTCCGAGGTCCCCGTGCTGGAACTGGGACCGGACGGTGAGCCGTTGATCGACGCGGAGGAACCGGCGACCGGGACGGATGCCCTCGCGCAAGCCGATACGGATGGGCTGGACGGAGGAAGCCCCGCTGTCGTGGGCACGGACGGTGACGAGGACGTCGTCGCCGAAGCTCCGCTCACGGACGTCGACGCGGGCATGGAGCCCTACGCCATTCCCTACGCACCGGACGCGGGCTCGCTGCGCGTGCGCCGCTCCATCGCGGTGCGCTCGGAGCCCCGGCAGGACTCGCCTTCGCTGGGCACCGTGGCCCAGGACATGCGCGTGCGCTGGAAGGGCGCGATGCGTGGACCCGACTGCGAGACGTGGGTGGAGATCGAGCCCCGTGGCTGGGTCTGCGAGCGCTACCTGGAACAGAACTTCCGCGAGCCCCGCGTCCGCCCGCTGCCTCGCCTGGAAGAGGGCGCACTGACGCCCGGCATCTACGCGCGCGTCGTCGGCCACCGCGTGCGCGCCTACCCGAGCCTCGCGCTGGCCCGGAGGAAGCGGCAGGGCGTGCTGCTCAAGGGCTCCGTCACCGTGAAGCTCCTGGGCCAGGTGAAGGTCGGCCGGCGCACCTTCTGGCGCACCTCCGACGGCCAGTACTTCGAAGCGCGCGTGCTGCGCGAACACCGCCCCTCCGACTTCAGCGGCCTGGACGCGGAGGCCCTCGCGTCCCTGCCGATGCCCTTCGGCTGGGCCCAGTCCCGCACCGCGCCCCGCACCGACGTGGTGGTGCGCAAGGCCCCCGACGCGAGCGCCGAGCGCGAGACCGTGCTCCCGCCGCGCACGCTCGTCTCCGTGCGCGAGCTGTCCCCCGATGGCCAGTGGGTCCGCATCGCGGAGGACCACTGGGTGGCGCGCGACGACCTGCACGTCGCGTGGCCGCTGGCGTCACCGTCCATCGTGGAACCCGGCGCGCGCTGGCTGGACGTGGACCTGGAGGCCCAGACGCTCATCGCCTACGAGGGCGACCGCCCCGTCTACGCCACGCTCATCTCCTCCGGCAAACCCGGCACCGACACACCCGAAGGACTCTTCCGCATCTGGGTGAAGTTCGCGGAGGCGGACATGACGGGCACCATGGGCAGCGCCAGCTACCGCGTGGCCACCGTGCCGTGGACCATGTTCTTCGAGGGCGACTTCGCCCTGCACACCGCCTACTGGCACGACCGCTTCGGCGAACCCGTGAGCCACGGCTGCATCAACCTGGCCCCCAGGGACGCCCGCGCCCTCTACGGCTGGACCACGCCGGAAGTGCCCACCGGCTGGTCCATGGCCCACGCGACGCCAGCGGACCCGGGCACCTGGGTGCGCATCCGCGGTCAGGCCCATGAGGCGCCGAAGAAGCGCCGCAAGAGCGCGCCCGTCGTCGCCACCGTTCGCGACCTCTAGGAGTGGCGGAGACAGGGCGTTCCTTGTAGTCGCGAGAGGGGAGCGGCTACCTTGCCGCGCGCCATGTCGGAGGAGAGCGACGCATGTCCGCTGAGAACAAAGCCATCACGCGCATCCACGTTGAAGGTTACAGGTCGCTCCAGAACGTCGACCTGGAACCCGGTCGTGTGACGGTCCTCATCGGCGCCAACGGAGCGGGCAAGTCGAACCTGCTCTCCCTCTTGCGGATGGTCGCACTGATGCGGACGCAGTCGCTCCGCCGGTATGTCGGGGAGGCGGGTGGCGCCTCCGCACTCCTGCACTATGGGCCCAAGCTGACGAGAGAGCTGAACATCCGCCTGGAGTTCGAGCAGAAGACGGGAGCGAATGCCTATGTCGCGCGCCTGGGATATGCGGCGGGCGACACGCTTCTGTTCCTGGACGAAACCGTCGAGCATCGACGTGCCGGAAGCGACGTGACCAAGCTCACATCGCTGGGCGCGGGGCACAAGGAGTCCATCCTGGAAGAAGCCGCGGGCGAGCAGGGTGGCCCGACCGCCAAGACCGTGAGGTGGTGGCTGTCGAAGACAAACTTCTTCCACTTCCACGACACCTCGTTCGCCGCTCCGCTGCGTCAGAACTCCCGTCAGGAAGACGTGCGCTTCCTTCGGTCTGATGGAAGCAACCTGGCTGCGTACCTGCGGTCGCTTGAGATCAGTGAAGAGCCCGCGAAGCAGGCGGCATGGCGCCGCATCAGCCAGCTCGTCAGGCGTGTGGCCCCCTTCATCAAGAGCCTGCAGCCAACCCTGGTCGACCCGGCACACCCGGACACATCGAGCGTGCGGCTGGACTGGGTGGACGAGCGAGACCAGCTCTTCGGTCCGCACCATCTCTCGGATGGAACGCTGCGGTGCATCGCACTGTTCACCGCGCTCGGTCAGCCTGTGGAATCGCTCCCTGCGTTCCTCAGTATCGATGAGCCGGAGCTCGGGCTTCACCCAGCCGCGCTCGGCATCCTTGCCAGCCTTGTCCGCTCCACCAGCACCCACGCGCAGATCCTGCTGGCGACGCAGTCGCCAGCGCTGCTCGACCTGTTCGAGCCTCAGGAGGTCGTTGTCACGGAGAGGGCCCAGGGC
Source organism: Corallococcus macrosporus (assembly GCF_017302985.1). Taxonomy (NCBI): domain Bacteria; kingdom Pseudomonadati; phylum Myxococcota; class Myxococcia; order Myxococcales; family Myxococcaceae; genus Corallococcus; species Corallococcus macrosporus. Next base: position 982,415 of record NZ_JAFIMU010000007.1, on the reverse strand, counting down.
GCCACGACGTTCCGGCGGCTCGACCCCGAACGGCTGAAGGGTTGGCTTGAGGACTACAGCCTGTCCGAGCTCTACGAGAAGAACGTCCTCGGGGGACGCCCGTGAAGCGGCTCATCATCGTCGTGGAAGGGCAGACTGAGGAAGGGTTCGTGAAGGGAGTCCTATGCCCACACCTGAATGCGCGCTCCATCTATACATCTGTCATCATCGTGACGACCCGCCGCGATGCACTCACGGGCGCCAAACTCGACAAGGGCGGGGGCTTCTGGAGGAATTGGGACAGGGATCTGAGGCGCGTCATGGGCGAGAACTCAGGCCCCGACGTGGCATTCACCACGCTGATTGATCTCTACGGGTTGCCCAAGGACTTTCCTCAACTCGAAGCTCTGTCCAGGATCGGTGACACCCGTCATCGTGCGTCCGAAGTAGAGGATGTGATCTCCAAGCAGTTCGGGGACCGCCGACTCATCCCGTATGTTCAGCGGCACGAGTTCGAGGCATTGGTGCTCGCCAGTCTTGGCGAGCTGGCGCGAGTGCTGGACGCAGAAGATGATCTGCGGGGACTCGAGCAGCTTCGCTCCGAGATCGCGGCATATCCACCGGAGGACGTGAATGATGGCCCTAAGAGCGCGCCATCTAAACGACTCCTTGCGAGGATTCCGAGCTATGGGAAGACGCTCCATGGCCCCCTCGCGGTCGAATCAACCGGACTCGCAAGTCTTCGGGCTGCGTGTCCTCGTTTCGATGCCTGGGTGACGAGGCTCGAAGGGCTCTAGCCGCCCAGCACGGACACCGTGACGCGGCGGCGGTGCGGGGACGTGCGGTGTTCCCAGACGTAGACGCCCTGCCACGTGCCCAGGTCCGCTGCTCCGTCCTTCACGGGCACGCTCAGGGACACCTGCGTCAGCACCGTGCGCACGTGCGCGGGCATGTCGTCCGGCCCCTCCGCGTCGTGCTGGAACAGCGGATCGCCGTCCTTCACCAGCCGGGAGAAGAACGCCTCCAGGTCGCGCTGGACGACGGGGTCCGCGTTCTCGCTGATGAGCAGCGACGCGCTGGTGTGGTGCAGGAACAGCGTGCACAGGCCCTCGCGGATGCCCGAGCCCTTCACCGCCTTCTGCACCTCACCGGTGATGTCCACCAGGCCCCGGCCCCGCGTGGACACCGTCAGCTCCTTCGCCTGGTACACCCCGAACCTCCGTCCCGCGGGTCAGCGCCCGTCCATCCGCTTCACGAGGAACGCCGCCAGCTGCTCCAGCTCCTCGGTGACGATGGTGTGCCCGCCGTCAAAAGGTAGGAACTCCACCGTCAGCCCCGCGCCCGTCAGCATGGCGCGCAGCCGCTCGCCCTCCGGGTAGGGGAGCACCGCGTCCTGGCGGCCGTGCCCCTGGAACACCGGCAGCGACGGCCGGGCCTTCGCCTTCGGCTCCCACTCCTTGCCCGCGACCATCGCCCCGGACAGCAGGCACAGGCCCGCGGGAGGCTCCTCCAGCCGCAGGGCCACGTCCGTGGACATCATCGCGCCCTGGCTGAAGCCTCCCAGCACGACGCGATTCATGGGCACCCCGAGCGCCGCCACCGTGCTCATCAGCGCCCGGCGCGCGGCGGGTGCCCCCGGCGGCACGGTCTGGGAGTACTGCTCCCAGTCGCGCCCCCGGCCCATGAGGATGTCCATGGGGATCTCGAACCACGCGCGGCCCCCGGGCATGCCGAGCGACTCCAGCGACAGCAGCGCCTCCGGGAAGACGAAGCGCACGGCCTGCGCCAGCCGTGGCGCGGCCGTCATCAGCTCCGGAGCCAGCGCCACCAGGTCCGTCCCCGGCGCGCCGAAGCCGTGGCTCAACACCACCACCAGCTCCGGCGTCGTGCCCGGGGGGAGCGCGTCCACCACGTGGCAGTTCAGCTCTCCCAGCTTCGTGCGCACGTGGCGCGGGCGGAGGCTCACGGCTGCGCGTCGCTGATGGTGACGTGCTGGATGACCATGTCCGTGTCCGGCCGGTCCTGCGGATTGCGCGGCGTGTTGGCGATCTTCTCCACCACGTCGTAGCCCTTCACCACCTCACCGAAGATGGTGTGACGGCCCTTGAGGAACTGCGGCGTGGACGTGGTGATGAAGAACTGGCTGCCGTTGGTGCCCGGGCCCGCGTTGGCCATGGCCAGCAGGCCCTTCTTGTCGAAGTCCCGGTTGCTCTTGAACTCGTCGCCGAAGCGGTAGCCCGGGTCGCCCCGGCCGGTGCCCGTGGGGTCGCCGCCCTGGATCATGAAGTCCGGGATGACGCGGTGGAAGATGACGCCGTCGTACAGCGGCCTGCCCTCCACGCGCTCGCCCGTGCGGGGGTTGATCCACGGCTGCTCGCCGGACGCCAGGCCCACGAAGTTCGCCACCGTCTTGGGCGCGTCCTTGGAGAAGAGCTTGAGCACGATGGTGCCCTGGTTCGTCTCCATCGTGGCCCAGAGGTCCTGGCCCTCCAGGGCCTTCTTCTGGAAGCCCTTCGCGGAGGCCGCGTCCGTCTGCAGGCTCACCGTGCGGGTAGCCGCCTGGGAGTTGGAGGGCGAGGGCTGTGCGGCGGGGGCCTTCGCGGCCGGCGGCTGCTCCTTGTCCTTGGAGCACGCGGTCAGGGCGAGGCAGAGGAGTCCAGCGGTCAGGAATCGGGTGCGCATGGGGCGGGCATCCTAGCGGCTTTCGACCGGGCTCCAGCGTGTTAAAGAGGGCTCCATCCCCGGAGGTTTCCCCTGTGACAACCGGACAGGAATGGCTGGTTGACGCGAGCGGCTGCGCGCCGGAGCGGCTCAAGGACGCGGCCGCGCTGGCGGCGCTCTTCGAGGAGCTGGTCGTCTTGATGGACCTGAAGGTCGTGGGCCAGCCGCAGTGGCACGTCTTCCCGGAGCCCGGCGGCGTCACCGGCCTGGCGCTCCTGGCTGAAAGCCACCTGACCATCCACACCTTCCCGGAGCACGGCTTCGCCGCGCTCAACGTGTATTGCTGCCGCACCCGCGCGCGGCCGGACTTCGACGCGCTGGCGCAAAAGCACCTGGGCGCCACGTCCTGCCGCGTGCGCGAGCTGTCGAGAGGGGTGGAGGCGTGACGCAGGGGGCGTGTCCGTCGTGTGGCGCGAGCGTGGAGTTCTCCGTCGGGTCCGCGCAGGTGGTCGTCTGCGCCTACTGCCAGACGATGGTGGCGCGCGTGGGCGCGGAGCTGGAGGCCCACGGCAAGGTGTCCCGCGTCGTGGAGACCGACTCCCCGCTGCGCCTGGGGCTGGAGGGCCGCGTCAACGACACCTCGTTTCAAATCGTCGGGCACCTCCAGAAGGACCACGGCGCTGGCCCCTGGGACGAGTGGTACGTGGAGATGTCCGACGGCCGCACCGGCTGGCTCAGCGAGTCCGAGGGCGCCTTCCACCTGCTCTCCGACGCGGGCGTGGAGGAGGGCATCCACCTGGACCGCCTCCATCCCGGTGACCGCCTGCGCCTGCGCAACCGGCCGCTGGTGGTGGAGGAGCGCGGCCACGGGCGCGTCACCGCCGCGGAAGGCCAGCTCCCCAGCGACGTGGATCCGACGGCGGACAGCCACTACGTGGACGCCACCGGCCCGCGCGGCCTCTTCGTCACCCTGGACTTCGGCACGCGCGACCGCGACCCGGAGGTGTTCCTGGGGCAGAAGCTGGAGCTGTCCCAGTTGGGCATCCCCGCGGGGGAGATGCGCCCGCGCGTGCGCAAGGCGCAGCTGCAGCAGGCGCGCTGCACCAACTGCAACGGTCCCCTGGAGCTGCGCGCGCCGGACCAGACGCTGCGCGTGGCGTGCCCGTACTGCGGCGCGCTGATGAGCGTGGCGCAGGGGAAGCTGGCCTTCCTCAAGCTGCTCCAGAAGCCGGAGCTGCCGGCGGCCCTCTCGCTGGGGCAGAAGGGGACGCTCGACGGCGCGGAGTGGATCTGCATCGGCTACCAGGAGCGCTCGTGCGTGGTGGAGGGCACGCGCTACCCGTGGATGGAGTACCTGCTCTACCACCCGGCGCGCGGCTTCACCTGGCTGATGGAGTCCAACGGCCACTGGGTCTTCCTGAAGCCCATGGCGGCCGGTGACGCGAGCGTCGTGCCGCAGGTGTCCGCGTTCTACGAGCGCCGCCGCTACAAGGCCTTCCAGTCCGTCACCGCCGTCACCGACGCGGTGGTGGGCGAGTTCTACTGGAAGGTCTTCCAGGGCGAGACGGCGCGCGCCACGGAGTACGTCGCGCCGCCGTACTCGGTGAACGAGGACGCCACCGACAACGAAGTCACCTACACGCATGGCGAGTACCTCACGCCGGAGCAGGTGCGTGACGCGTTCAAGCTGAAGGAGCCGCTGCCCAGGCCCCGGGGCATCGCGCCCAGCCAGCCCAACACGCGCCGCGCGGCGATGATGAAGACGCTGGCCTGGTCCGCGCTGTGGCTCTTGGGCCTGTTCGCCCTGTCGGCCGTGTTCCATGCGCGGGCGCTCAACGCGCGGGTGCTGGACATGCGGGTGACGCTGCCCCGGGACGCGGCGTCCGGCACGCCCACCGCCATGCACTTCAGCGAGCCCTTCGAGCTTTCGCGCGACGGCAACGTGCGGGCGCAGATCACCATGTCGAAGTCGCTCGACAACGCCTGGGTGGGCGTTCAGGGCGACCTGGTGAACCAGGACACGCAGGACGTCGTCAGCTTCTACGAAGAGGTGAGCTACTACCACGGGCGCGACAGCGACGGCTCCTGGAGCGAGGGCGGCCAGGACGGCAGCGTGTTCCTGTCCTCGCTGCCCAAGGGCAAGTACGTGCTGCGGACGACCACGTCGTTCGACCCGAGCCTGCAGCTCACGGCGACCACGATCGGTCCCATCGTCAGCTACCAGGTGGTGCTCACGCACGACACGCCCAACGAGAGCTGGTTCGTCATCGCGCTGGTGCTGCTCATCATCATCCCGGCGCTGTCGTTCTTCAGCGCCAACAGCTTCGAGACCGAGCGCTGGAAGGAAAGCAACCTATGAGATTCCTGGGCGGACTGGTGCTCGTGGCGTACGCGTGGGCCACCTATACGGGGTGGGCCCCCTTCAGTGACGAGGAGCGCGGGCGGGTGACCGGCGACGTGAAGCGCGGTCCCGGCGGCGTGCTCTTGTGGACCGGTGGATTCATGGGAGGCAAGTGATGCTGTTGCTCGGAGTGGTGGTCACCCTGCAGGGAGTGCTGGCGAGCGTCATCTATTCGCTCATCGGCCTGGCGGTGTTCGTGGCCGGCTTCTACGTCATCCGCCTCATCCTGCCGTACGACGTGCACAAGGAGATTGAAGTCGACCAGAACGTCGCGCTGGGCATCGTCATCGGCTCCTTCATCCTGGGGCTGGCCATCATCATCGCGGCGGCCATCAGCGGCTGAAACACGTGACGCTTTGAACAAGACGCTGCTCTTTCTCACCGTCCTCGTCATCGCGACGTGCGGGCTCATCTACGAGCTCATCGTCGGGACGCTCGCCAGCTACCTGCTGGGGGACAGCATCACCCAGTTCTCCACCGTCATTGGCGGCTACCTCTTCGCCATGGGCATCGGCAGCTACCTGTCGCGCTTCGTGGAGCGCGGGGTGGCCCAGCGCTTCGTGGAGATCGAGCTGGCCGTGGCCCTGCTCGGCGGGCTGTGCGCGCCGATGCTGTTCCTCACCTTCACGCTCACCAGCGTGTTCCCCGTGGTGCTGTACGGCAGCGTGCTGGCCATCGGCACGCTGGTGGGGCTGGAGATTCCCCTCCTGCTGCGCATCCTGCAGGACCAGCTCAAGTTCAAGGACCTGGTCAGCCAGGTGCTGACGTTCGACTACCTGGGCGCGCTCGCCGCCAGCGTGGCCTTCCCGCTGCTGCTGGTGCCCAAGCTGGGCCTGGTGCGCACGTCGCTCCTCTTCGGCCTCCTGAACGCGGGCGTGGGGCTGTGGAGCACGTGGCTGCTCGCGCCCGTGCTGGCGAACCCCGTGCGCCTGCGCGTCAAGGCGGTGGTGCTGTGTGCGGGGCTGCTGGTGTGCTTCGCGCTGGGGGACCGGCTCACCACGTTCTACGAGGACCAGCTCTACGCGGACGAGGTCGTCCACGCCACGAGCTCCCCCTACCAGCGCATCATCGTCACGCGCGGCAAGCGGGGGTTCTCGCTGTTCCTCAACGGCAACCTCCAGTTCGCCAGCATCGACGAGTACCGCTACCACGAGTCGCTGGTGCACCCGGCCATGGTGCGCGCGCGGAAGGTGGAGCACGTGCTGATTCTGGGCGGCGGGGACGGGCTCGCGGCGCGCGAGGTGCTGAAGTATCCGGAGGTGAAGTCCATCACGCTGGTGGACCTGGACCCCGCCATCACGGGGCTCGCCACGGGCTACAAGGAGCTGGCGGCGCTCAACCACCACTCCATGACGCACCCGAAGATGCGCGTCATCAACACGGACGCGATGCAGTTCCTGGCGGAAGGCACGAACAACTGGGACGTGGTGGTGGTGGACTTCCCGGACCCCAACAACTTCGCGCTGGGGAAGCTGTACACGACGGGCTTCTACAAGATTTTGAAGAAGCGCCTGGCGCCGGGCGGGGTGGCGGTCATCCAGAGCACCAGCCCCCTGTTCGCGCGGCGCTCGTTCTGGTGCGTGGAGACCACGCTCAAGGCGGCGGGCTTCTGGACGCAGCCTTACCACGCGCTGGTGCCGTCCTTCGGGGAGTGGGGCTACGTGCTGGTGGCGCAGGAGGCGGCCGGCCGTCAGCGCCCGCTGCCGGAGGGGCTGGCGTTCCTGGACGAGGACACGCTGGAGGGGCTCACGCGCTTCTCGCCGGACATGGCGCCGCTGCCCGCGGAGGTGAACCGGCTGAACAACCAGGTGCTGGTGCACTACTACGAAGAGGAGTGGCGCCGGTGGAACTGACGCGGCGCGAGCTGGTGGCCGCGTTCCTGGGCGCCTCCGTGGCGAGCGCCTGTACGCGGTCCCAGGCTCCTCGCGCGCCGGTGCCGGGCGCCATCGTGGACCGGGCGGTGGACACCGGTCACAAGTTGCGCACGGGGCCGCTGCCGCGCGCGCAGGCCTTCGAGCCGGTGGACGTGCTGATTGTCGGCGCGGGCGCGGCCGGGCTGTCCGCCGCGTGGCGCCTCACCGCCGCGGGCGTGAAGGACGTGCGCGTGGTGGAGCTGGAGGCGGAGGCCGGGGGCACGTCGCGCTCCGGCCGCAACGGCGTGTCCGCGTTCCCGTGGGGCGCGCACTACCTGCCGTCCCCGCTGGAGGACCGCGGGCCGGTGATGCGCCTCTTGCGCGAGATGGACGCCGTCACCGGCGTGGACGCGGAAGGGCACCCGTCCTTCGCGGAGGAGCTGCTCATCCAGGAGCCCGACGAGCGCGTCTTCTACAAGGGCCACTGGTACGAGGGGCTGTACCTGCGCGCGGGCGCGAGCCCCGGGGACCTGGCGGAGCTGGAGCGCTTCGACGCGCGGATGAACGCCTTCGCCGCCGCGCGCGACGCGAAGGGGCGCAAGGCCTTCGCGGTGCCCGGCGCGCTCTCCAGCGACGACGCGGAGTGGACCGCGCTGGACCGGGTGAGCATGGCGGCGTGGATGGAGGCGGAGGGCTTCCGCTCGCCCCGGCTCAAGTGGTTCGTGGACTACGCGTGCCGCGACGACTACGGCACCACGTCCGAGCACGTCTCCGCCTGGGCGGGCATCTGGTACTTCGCCGCCCGGCAGAATGGGAAGGGTGAGCGCAGCGACGGCTTCCTGTCCTGGCCCGAGGGCAACGGCCGGCTGGTGAAGCAGCTGGCGTCGTCGCTGGGCCCGCGCCAGTTGGAGACGCAGGTGCTGGTGCACACGGTGGAGCCGGGCGAGGACGGTTGCCGCGTGCACGCGCTGGACGCGCGCACCGGGGCGCCCCGCGCCTTCCAGGCCCGGCAGGTGGTGCTGGCGTGCCCGCGCTTCGTCGCCGCGCACGTGGTGGCGCCGTGGCGCGAGGCTCGGCCCGCGTGGCTGGATGCCTTCGTCTACAGCCCGTGGGTGGTGGCGAACCTGACGGTGTCCGCGCCGCCGGCGTCGCGCGGCTTCCCGCTGGCCTGGGACAACGTCTTCTACGAGAGCCAGAGCCTGGGCTACGTGGTGGCCACGCACCAGACGCTGCGCCAGGACGAGCGCGGGCCCACGGTGCTCACCTGGTACCTGCCCATGGCCGGCGCGGACGTGAAGGCGGAGCGCAATAAGGCCCTCTTGGCGACGTACGGGGACTGGGAGGCGCTGGTGATGGCGGACCTGCTGCCGGCGCATCCCGGGGTGGGCGCGCTCGCGCAGCGGCTGGAGGTGCAGCGCTGGGGCCACGCCATGGTGCGCCCCCAACCGGGCTTCCTCTGGGGGGACGCGCGCCGCGCCGCGCAACAGAGCCTGGGACGGCACCTGCACTTCGCGCACACGGACCTGGGCGGCATGGCCCTCTTCGAGGAGGCCAACTGGTTCGGCGTCCAGGCCGCGGAGCGGGCCCTGGCGGGAATGGGGCGTACGAGCGCCAGTTGGTTGTAGCCACCGGAAGCGGGAGGGAAGGGCACATGAAGGACAGTCGCTTCAGCCGCGCGGAGTTCCTCGCACTCACCAGCCTGCTCGCGGGCTTCACGCTGTTCCCGAAGCGCGGCGAGGCGGCCGCCGACGGGGGCACGCCGTCCCTGCGCACCGTGAAGTCGCCCGGGCTCGTGGGAGTCCCCGCGTCGGACGCGGGCGTCGCGGGGCCCAAGGGGGCCGCACCGGCGATGTCTCCCGCCGAGTACGAGAAGCTGCGGGAGTCCTGCACCGCGTCCCTGCCGGTGCGCTCCAGCTCCGACGACGGCGCGGAGTACGCGCGCATCGGCGAGTGGATGCAGCGCCAGAAGTTGTCCAGCGACGTCTACGGCAACGGCGACTTCGTGCAGGCCTTCGAGAAGAAGGTCGCGGACCTGCTGGGCTTCGAGGACGCGTGCTTCATGCCCACGGGCACCATGGCGCAGCTCATCGCGCTGCGCATCTACGCGGACGCGAGCAACGTGCGCACCGTGGGCGTGCACCCGTCGTCGCACCACGTGCTGCACGAGGACGACGCGTACTCCGTGCTGCACCAGCTGCGCGCCGTGTACCTGGGACCGTGGACGCGGCCGCTGCTGGCGGAGGACGTGGCCAACGCCCGCGACGTGCTGGGAAGCGTCAGCGTGGAGCTGCCGGTGCGCTGGCTGGGCGGGCAGCTCCAGACGTGGGAGCAGCTCCAGGAGCTCAAGCGCACCTGCCGCGACCGGAAGGTGAAGCTGCACATGGACGGCGCGCGGCTGTGGGAGAGCCAGCCCTTCTACGGCCGCTCCTACGCGGACATCTGCAAGGGCTTCGACTCCGTCTACGTGTCCTTCTACAAGATGGTGGGCGGCATCGGCGGCGCCATGCTGGTGGGCAGCCGCGACTTCATCAAGGAGGCGCGCGTGTGGCGCCACCGGCACGGCGGCAACCTGTACCACCTGGCTCCCCTGGTGGCCTCCGCCGCCATGCGCTTCGACGCGGCGCTCGCGGCCATCCCCGGCTACGTGAAGCGCGCGAAGGCGCTCACCACGCTCATCGCGGCGGACTCGCGCGTCACCGTGCTGCCGCAGCCGGTGCAGACGAACATGTTCCACGTGTTCCTGCGGGGCTCACCCCAGGCGTACAACCGCCAGCGCGACCGCATCGCGCGCGAGGACCGCGTCTGGGTGGCGGGGGGCTTCGGACAGACGCGCGTGCCTGGCGTCGTGTCCACGGAGCTGCAGGTCAGCGAGGGGCTCCAGGGCATCAGCGACGCCGACGCCGCCCGGGCCTTCCTGCGCCTGCTGGAGGCGGCCTGAAGCAGGGCCGCCTGGCTCGCGCCGGGTGTCAATGTCAGACACCCGGCGAGTGAAACACAGCAGGGCCGTCAGGCCGCCTTCTTGATGCTGTACTGCGGCTCCTGCTGCTGCTCCTTCAGGAAGAACTCGCAGTCCAGCAGCATCGCGATGCGGCCCTTGTCGTCGTGGAACGCGATGGGGCCGTGCGCGGTGAAGTGGATGAGCGACTCCTCCAGCGCCGTGGTGGCGGGGTGCTCGGCGCCCACCGGCTCGAACTCGTAGTCACCCGGGCGCGTGGTGCCGTAGCGGTCCTGCGTCGAGCCGGAGAGGATGAAGATCTCCGCCGCCGCCAGGTGCTTGTGCGGCGCGAAGACAGCGCCCTTCTCCATCTTCAGGATGGCGCTCCACACGCCCGTCTCCGCGCTCACGCGCAGCAAGCGGTAGGAGGTTCCTGGACCGAGCGGCTTCCACTCGAGGTCCGCGGTGTGCACCAGGCCATTCATCATCGCCGTTCCGGACATGACAGCCTCCTCGCTTGGGCCCTGCGTCTGTGTGGCGTTATCCATGATAACGCTCAATACGAATATCCTTGCAAATTAGTCACACGTGTCGGGTTGTTGTCTTTGACGCATGACTTTGTTTCAGGAAGATTCCACGGGGGCTGTCATGCGGGCCGCTGCCGGTCGCATTTTCTGACGAGACAGCACGCTCCGGTATGCGGGGACCCCCGTGGAAAACCGCAGCGCCGGGCGTCACGCCTTCGCGTCATAGGCGCGGCGCGCGGCCTCCACCTGCTCGCGGCGTGCGAGCGCCCACTGCGCCAACGCGTTGAGCGGCACCAGCACGTCGCGGCCCATCTCCGTGAGCGCGTAGTCCACGCGCGGTGGGATGGTGGGGGTGACGGTGCGGGTGAGGTAGCCGTCGCGCTCCAGTCCGCGCAGCGTGGCCGTGAGCATCTTCTGCGACACGGTGCCGATGGACCGGCGCAGCTCGCTGAAGCGCAGTGGCTGGTCCGCCAGCATCACGATGACCAGCACCGACCACTTGTCGCCGACGCGGCCGAGCACGTCCCCGACGGAGCGGCAGACCTCCGAGGGGAGGTCGAGGTGACCGAGTTTCATGAAGGTGCCTTCTTGAAGTGCGCCGAAGTTACCAACATATACCCACTCTCCTTTTGATACCTACTCCCCCGGGAGCAGGACGAGGCGGGTTGGACCATGCGCGAGGACTCGAAGGCCGAAACGGTACTGGTGACCGGGGGCTCTGGCTACCTGGGAGGTTGGACGGTGGTGGCCCTGCTGCGGAAGGGCTACCGGGTCCGGACCACGGTGCGGAGCCTGGCGCGGGAGGGGACGCTGCGGGCGGGCATCTCCCGGCAGGTGGACCCCGGAGACCGGCTCTCCGTCTTCGCCGCGAACCTGCTGGCGGACGAGGGCTGGGACCGGGCGGCGGACGGGGCGGACTTCATCCTGCACACGGCGTCCCCCATGGGGGTGGGCGAGTTCAAGGGCCAGGACCTCATCCGCCCCGCGCGCGAGGGCACGCTGCGGGTGCTGAGGGCGGGCGCGAAGGCGGGCGTGAAGCGGGTGGTGATGACGTCCACGCTGATGGCCGCGCTTCCGTCCGGGCCTCCTGGCGACGGGGCCCCGCCCACGGATGAAACCGTGTGGACGGACCTCACCCGGAAGGGCGTGAATCACTACGCGCATTCCAAGACGCTGGCGGAGCAGGACGCGTGGGCCTTCGTGAAACAGCAGGGCGGCGCGATGACGCTGAGCACGGTGCTGCCCTCCCTCATCCAGGGGCCGGTGATGGGGAAGGACATCTCCGGGTCACTGGATTTGCTGGCGCGGATGCTGCGCGGGCAGATGTCCCGGCTGCCCAGGCTGGGCTTCGCGATGGTGGACGTGCGCGACCTGGTGGACCTGCACCTGAAGGTCATGACCGCGCCGGAGGCCGCGGGGCAGCGCTTCGCCGCGACGAGCGACTTCCTGTGGCTCTCCGACGTCGCCCACCTGCTGCGCGAGCACCTGGGCGCGCGTGCCGCGAAGGTGTCCACGCGGACGGTGCCGGACTTCCTGGTGCGCCTGGGTGCCCTGTTCGACCCGGAGCTTCGCCAGTTCGTGGGCGACCTGGGCGTGCGGCGCGAGTTCAGCACCGCCAAGGCCGAGCGGCTGCTGGGCTGGCGTGCACGTCCCGCGGCGGAGGCGGTGCTCGCCAGCGCGGAGGGGCTGGTGCGCGAAGGGCTGGTGTGAGGGCCCGGAAGCCATGCGCGGCGCGGGCGGGCTGGTAGGCTCGCGGTCCCGATGCCCCGTCTCCTCGCTCCCACGCAGGCCTGGCTGTTCGGCCGTGGCGTGGACCTCACCGTGTTCGCCGGCAGCGCGCTCGCGTCGGTGGCCTTCGTGCTGGCCGCGCCGTGGCTGGGGGCGGTGGGGGACACGCCCGCGTGGGCGTGGCTGCTGTTCGTGGTGGGCGTGGACGTGGCGCATGTCTGGTCCACGCTGTTCCGCACGTACCTGGACGGCGAGGAGGTGTCGCGCCGCGCGGGCCTCTACGTGGGCGCGCCGCTCGCGGCGTACGCGGTGGGCGTCTTCGCGTACCTGGTGTCTCCGGGCGTGTTCTGGAGCCTGTTCGCGTACGTGGCGCTGTTCCACTTCATCCGCCAGCAGTACGGCTGGGTGGCGCTCTACGACCGCAAGGCGCGCGCGTCCTCCTTCGAGCGGCGCCTGGACGCGGCCGCCGTCTACGCCGCCACGCTGGGGCCCGTCATCTGGTGGCACGCGAACCTGCCGCGCGCCTTCTGGTGGTTCGTGGAGAACGACTTCCTCGCCGGGCTCCCCGCGTGGGCGGGCACCGTGGCGCTGGGCGCGCACGCGGCGGTGCTCTGCCTGTGGGCGGGCTTCCAGTCCTTCCGCATCGCGCGGGGCGACGGCGTGCAGGCCGGCAAGGTGCTGCTGGTGGTGGCCACGTGGGTGGCGTGGTTCGGCGGCATCGTGCTCGCGCGGGACGACTTCGCCTTCACGGTGATGAACGTGGTGCTGCACGGCGTGCCGTACTTCGCGCTGCTGTTCCGCTACGCGCGCGGCCGCCACGCGGAAGGGGGCTTCGGCGGACTGGGGGGGCTCCTGCGCGCGGGGCTGCCCGGCTTCCTGCTGTTCCTCGGCGTGCTGGCGCTGCTGGAGGAGGGCCTGTGGGACGTGCTCGTGTGGCACGACCGCCCGGTGTTGTTCGGCGACACGGGACCTGTCCTGGAGGCCGATGTGCTGGCGCTCGTGGTGCCGTTGCTTGCACTGCCGCAGGCCACGCACTACGTGCTGGACGCCTTCATCTGGAAGGCCGGCAAGGAGCCCGCGCTGCTGGTCCGGCTCGGCTGGTCACGGGCGGCCCAGGGGCCGGTAAACGTCCGCCCGGCACAGGAGGTGGTAGCCATTTCCGCAGGGGGTGAATAGAGCTAGTGGGTCTATGGCTCGACTCCTGCTCGTCTCGAACCGTCTTCCCGTCACCGTCAAGGCGGAGAAGGATTCCGTCTCCGTGGTGCGGAGCGCTGGAGGGCTGGCCACCGGGCTCAGCCGCCCGCATGAGCGCTCCGGAGGCCTGTGGATCGGCTGGCCCGGAGATGTCTCCCGGCTGACGGACGCCCAGCGCACGCAGGTGGAGCAGCAGCTGTCGGACCTGCGCTGCGTGCCGCTGTACCTGTCCGCCAGCGAGGTCAGCCGCTTCTACGAGGGCTACTCCAACCGGGTGCTCTGGCCGCTGTGCCACTACATGCTGGACCGCGTCCCCCGGCAGGACCGGGACTGGGACGCCTACCGCAAGGCGAACGAGCGCTTCGCCGACCTGGCCGCGAAGCACTACCAGCCGGGCGACACCATCTGGGTGCATGACTACCAGCTCATGCTGGTGCCCGGCATGTTGCGCAAGCGCCTGCCGCAGGCGCGCATCGGCTACTTCCACCACATCCCGTTCCCGTCGTCGGAAATCTTCAGCACGCTGCCCCGGCGCGTGGAGCTGCTCGAGGGGCTGCTGGGCGCGGACCTCATCGGCTTCCACGCGGTGAGCTACGTGCGGCACTTCTCCGGCACGCTGCTCCGGCACCTGGGGCTGGACACGGACATCGACCGCGTCCTCTTTCAGGGGCGCGAGGTGCGCGTGGGCGCCTTCCCCATGGGCATCGACGCGGCCGCCTTCGAGTCGCTGGCGCAGGAGCCCGCGGTGCTGGACGAGGTGAAGACGCTGCACGGGCGCGCTCAAGGGGAGCGGCTGCTCGTGGGCATCGACCGGCTGGACTACACCAAGGGCATTCCCCGGCGCCTGCTGGCGGTGCAGCGCGTGCTGGAGCGCGACCCGTCCCTGCGCGGGCGCCTGCGCTTCATCCAGGTGGCCGTCCCCAGCCGCACGCAGGTGCAGGCCTATGCCGAGTACCGCGAGACGGTGGACGAGCTGGTGGGCCGCATCAACGGCCTCTACGGCACCGTGCACAGCACGCCCGTGCACTACCTCTACCGCTCGCTCAACGAGAAGCAGTTGGTGAGCCTCTACCGGGGCGCGGACGTGATGCTGGTGACGCCCGTGCGCGACGGCATGAACCTGGTGGCCAAGGAGTTCTGCGCGGCCCGCCCGGACGAGGACGGCGTGCTCGTGCTCAGCGAGTTCGCGGGCGCGGCGGCGGAGATGCGCGACGCGCTGCAGGTGAACCCCTACGACGTGGAGGACATGGCGGACGCCATCGAGCAGGCGCTCAAGATGCCCCAGGCCGAGCGTCAGGAGCGCATGCGCTCTCTGCGCGCGGGCGTGAAGTCACGCGACGTGCACTGGTGGGTGAGCAGCTTCCTGGACCGGCTCCAGGGGCTGCCCTCCCAGGCGGAGAAGCCGCCGCTGCCGGACGGCATGGCCGCCCTGGACAAGCTGAAGGGGCCGGGGCGCAAGGTGCTGTTCCTGGACTACGACGGCACGCTCGTGGGCTTCGCTCCCACGCCGGAGATGGCCGCGCCGGACGCGGAGCTGATAACGCTCTTGAAGGAGCTGTGCGCCCGTCCGGACGTGTCCGTGCACATCGTGAGCGGCCGCCCGCGTGAGACGCTGGAGGCGTGGTTCGGAGAGCTGCCCCTGGGGCTGCACGCGGAGCACGGCCTGTGGTCGCGCATGCGCCGGGGCCAGCCGTGGCAGGCGCTGCCGGGCGCGTCCTTCGAGTGGAAGTCCAAGGTGAAGCCCGTGCTGGACGCGTTCGCGGCGCGGGTGACGGGCTCGTTCGTGGAGGAGAAGACGGCGTCGCTCGCGTGGCACTACCGCAAGGTGGACGCGGAGTTCGGCGCGCTCCAGGCGCGCGAGTTGCGCCTGCTGCTCTTCGAGCAGTTCTCCCAGGAGCCCATGCACATCCTGCCCGGGGACCGGGTGGTGGAGGTGCGGCCCAAGGGTGTCCACAAGGGCCGCGTCGTGCCGGAGGTGCTGAAGCAGGAGGGGCCGGACGTGCGGGTGATGGCCCTGGGCGACGACGTCACCGACGAGGACCTGTTCGCGGCGGTGCCGCAGGGGGGGGGCATCACCGTGCACGCGGGCAACAAGCACACGCGCGCGGGCTACCGCGTGGAGGGGCCGCCGGAGGTGCGGCGGCTGCTCAAGGCGCTGCTCGGGAAGTAGCCCGCCGCGCCACGTCCCGGGTGGGCTTCAGAGGTTGAAGCCCACGTTGCCCACGGAGATGCTGGGTCCGAAGATGAAGGACCACTTGCTGGAGGGCACCACGGTGTCGGTGTTGGGGTCGCCGCTGGTGCGCCGGGTGATGTCGCCCCGGAACTCGCGGGCAATCCACGCCTGCGCGCCCACCGCCGCGCCCGGACCGATGGGCACGCGCAACCCCAGCCCCATGACGACCGCGAGCGTGGGCGGGAACTGGATGTCGCCGGACTGCGGCACCAGGCCCAGGCCCATCAGGCCCATCTCGATGCCCAGCAGGCGCTCCTGGCCCTCGTTGTTGAGCAGCGCCAGACGCGACAGCACGCCGAAGTTGATGGCCAGCTGTCCCGAGGGCTGCGTCGCGCGGTAGAGGCCCGCGGGGATGGTGGCCATGGTGTAGAGGCGGAACATGCCGCCGCGCACGATGGCGGTCCACTGCGCGGACGGCAGGCCCGTGCGGTCCACCGTGGAGAGCGCGTAGCGGGATTCATCCGCGACGTGCGACACCTGCACGAGGATGCGGTCGTACTGGCCCAGGTTGCCCTGCACGGGGATGACGCGCACCTCGCCCTTGGGGCGCAGGAACAGGCGCTGGTCCACGCTGCTCTCGCCGCGCACGGAGCCGTCCGACTTCGTGACGGTGATGCGCAGGGTGATCTCCTGGTTGCCCTCCTCCGGCGTGAGGCGCTCGCGGTGGATGATGACGCGGCAGGTGTTGCGCATGGCGTAGTCCACCCGGTGCGGGCGGCTGGGGGAGAGCTTCTCGTCGTTGCCCTCCTTGTCCGCGCAGAGGAACTCCACCAGGTTCTCCACGTTGGTGGGCACGCTGGCCTCGCGCACCGCGCGCTGCACGCGCTCGCTGGTGAGGAACAGGTCGGACGTGGCCAGCTCCGCCGGCAGCGTGGGCAGCCGGTAGCCGAAGCGCAGCGACACGAAGCCGCCCGCGGTGGCCTCGCCCTGGATGAGCGTGGCGGACTCGCGCGTCGTCACGGTGTACGCGCCGCCCAGCGGGCGCAGCACGAAGCGGCCCAGGCCGCCGTTGGACGCCACCGTCACCTCCGCCGGGCGGTTGGTGGGCACGAAGTCGATGGTGCCGTGGCCGGGCAGCTCCAGCGTCGCGCGAGGGTCCGGCACGGGCCGCGTCTCCGCCGTCTCCGACGCCACCACCGTGCCGTCCACGCGGGAGGTGATGGCGGTGACGGTGACCTGCGGCTCGTTGGTGCCGCTGGTGCGCAACAGCACGTAGGTGCCGTCCTGCGCCTTCACCACGCGCTCCACGCGCACGCGCGCCCCGTTCACCGTCCACAGCAGGCCGCGCGGGTCGTGCGCGCAGGCCGCGTCCAGGCGCATCACCAGCCCGGAGTCCTCCGCGTCGCGCAGCACCGTGCCCTCCACGGCGGACAGCGGGCACGCGAGCACGGGCAGCGTCTCCGCCACGGACGTCTCCAGCGCGTCGCCCTTCGCGAAGAACACGCGCGGCACCAGCCGCAGGCGCAAGCTCACCGTGGGGTTCAGGCCCGGCACGTTGCGGATGGACACGGCGCCCTCGGCCACCTCGCACCGCGCGGTGCCGCAGTCCACGGAGGCGATGGCCTCCGAGTGCGTCACCGCCGCGTAGCCGGGGCCCTTGGACAGGTCCACGCCGGAGGACTGCACCAGGGGCCGCGTGAGCACGGTGCGGCCGGGGCGCAGGCGGAAGTACTCGTCGTCCAGGAAGCGCCCGTTGGCGTCGTACGTCGTCACGTCCGCGCCCCGGCGGCCGTACGCGGGCACCCACGACAGCGTCGCGTCCGTGGGCAGGCCGGGCGTCAGCGGGACGGCGCACTCGGAGGGGCCGTTGGGCTCCAGGCAGACGTCCTGGCCGTCCAGCGTCGTCGTCTTGGGGTCCGCGCCCCGGGGCGTCCCGGACCAGGCGATGGCCACGTTCTTCAGGCCGGTGCCCTTGAGCTCCAGCCGCCCGTCATCCGGGTAGAAGGTCGTGGAAGCGCTGTCGATGCGCGGGAAGGGCGCGGTGGCCACCACCACCACGGTGTCGGTGGCCGTGGCGCAGCCGGCTTCATCCGCGGCGACCTTCAGCTCCAGCGTGCGGCTGGCTTCCTCCGCGCGGGTGGGCGGCTTGAGGGTGCGGCCCTCCAGCACCCAGCCGCCGCGCACGGGGCCGCACAGCACGCCCTTGGGGATGACCTCCACCGCCCGGCCGCCTTCGGGGAGCTGGACGACGGGAGCGGCGGTGGCGGCCCCCGCCACCAGCAGGCAGCCAAGGACGAGCGCGCGTGCACGGTGCATGCACCTGCTTAAGCACGGAGGGCCGCGTCCGGGTCAAGCCCTCCGTGCGAAGCGGCGTCCATCAGGCGCCGCGAGTGTCCGCGATTACCGCGAAGCCGTCTTCTGCCCCGGACCCTGGAGCAGGATGCGGCGGCCGAAGGCGCGGTCCACGCGGCCCAGGAACTCACGGAACTGGGGGTACTCGTCCGCCTTGATGCGGGCGACGGAGAGGGCCACCTCGCCGTCGGCGACGAGCGCGCCGTTCTCCACGCGGTAGCTCAGCTTCACGTGGCCGAACTTCGTGGTCTCCTCCACCGCCTGCGGCATCTCCGCGACGGTGTAGCCGCCGGGCAGCGTGTAGCGCAGCTTGAAGGTGTTCACCCAGGGGCTCTGCATCACCAGGTCGAAGCGGCGCTCGGCGAGCGACGCGTACGCCTGCTGGTAGGTGCGCCCCGTGCCGAAGGGCAGGAAGCGCAGGCTGCCGCCGGGCAGCACCTCCGCGTAGCGCGGGATGCCCATGTTGAAGTCCAGCGTCACGTCGTCATCCAGGCGGGTGGTGTCGCTGAGCTTCACCTCGCGCACGGTGAGGCCGGGGAAGCTCTGCGCCCACGCGCGCTCGAAGGTGGACTTGCGCGTGGACTCCGGGCGGTAGGCGCGGCGGTAGTCCGGCGCGGACTGGCCGGACACGCTGCTGACACCCTTCACGTCCGCGCCGCCGTCCGGACGCAGCGCCACGTCCATGGCCAGCGTCGTCTTGTTGTCGTCCGCCTTCGCCTCCGGCGTGGTGAGGAAGTTGCTGGTGCCGTTGGGGTCCACCACCAGCACGTTGGCGACGCGGTCCGCGCTCGGGAGCTCCTTGGCGCCGTGGAACTCCGCGGTGCCGTCCAGGTACAGGTCGAACTTCGGCACGTACGCGATGGCGTGGTTGAAGGCCGCCAGCGACGCGGGCTCCGCGTCCAGCGCGCCCAGGTTGCGCATGCGCAGGAGCACCAGCTTGCTGTCCACGCCCGCCACCTTCAGCATGGAGTGGATGAGGCTCGCCTTGTCCTTGCAGTCACCGAAGCGGCGCGCGAGCACGCGGTCCACGCGATACGGCTTGAAGCCGTGGATGCCGAACTCCAGCGCCACGTAGCGGGTGTTGGTGACGACGAACGAGTAGATGGCGCGCACGACGGCGAGCTGGTCCTTGCGGTCCACGCCGGTGAGCACCTGATCCACGGTGGTCTTCAGCTCCGCGTTGGGCTGGAGCTGGTCCCGCACCAGGCCCCACCAGTAGTGGCCCACCTGGTCCCACGTCTTGTACGTGGAGATGTGCAGGTTCTGCGCGACCTCCGCCCAGCCCGGCATGCCCGGCTCCGGCACCACCTTGGAGACGTGCTTCGCGCCGAAGCGGTACACGGTGCGGCCGGACTCCGGGGCCTCCTGCTGCTGCTCCACGCCGGCCAGGCGGCTCTTGTTCCAGTACAGCGGCCGCTCCTTGGGCATGTCCACGACGTACTGGAAGCGGACCTTCGGATAGGTGCCCTGCACGCTCTCCACGTCGCCCCAGTAGTCCGACAGCAGGTTGTCCTGCGCGGTGTCGTCCAGGCGGTAGGTGAGCTCCAGCGTGTCACCGGCGGCCAGCGACGGGAACGACAGGATGCGCGCGCGGGCGTCGTAGTACATGCCCGTCCAGGGCTCGTTGATGTTGCGGTCCGCGTCGCCGTAGCTGTCCACCACGGAGCCGTCCGGCTTCGTCACGCGGGCGCGCAGCACGCGCACCTCCTGGCGGTCCGGCGAGTACGTCACCGGCACGCTGCGGAACGCGTCCACGCCGCGCTGGTTGAACACGCGCACCACCATCTGCTGCATGCGGCTGGACAGGCCGCTCTTCTGCACGCGCACGTAGGTGTTGTCGACGAGGTAGAGGGCGTCCTCGTTCATGTAGCCCTCGGCCTCCTTGGACAGCGGCTTCGCGTCCACGAGGTACTGGGTGCCCGCGCTCTCGGACTCGCCCTTGAGCGTGCGCAGCGCCTCCTTGAGGCCGGGGTTCTGCGGGCGCAGCTGGAGCGAGCGCTCGAAGGCGGCCAGGGCGGGCTCGCGCTGACCGGCGGCGAGCAGCGCGCGGCCCTCGCGCTCGTAGACCTCCGGCTCGTCCGGGGAGAGGGCCTTGGCCTCGGTGAAGAGGGCGGTGGCCTCCTCCACGGCGCCGTTGGCGGCCTTCAGCTCCGCCAGCCGCACGCGGCTGCCGTTGTCGAAGGGGTTCAGGTCGGTGAGCTTGGCGTACTCGCGCTCGGCGGCGTCCACCTTGCCCGCGTCCGCGAGCATGGAGGCCAGCTGGCGGCGGGTGTTGGTGTCGTCGTAGCGCAGCGCCAGCACCACGCGCATGCGGTCCATGGCCTCCTGGTCGCGGCCCAGCTGACGGGACGCGGCGGCGGCCACGCGCACCACGCGGGGCACGCGCGGCTGCTGACGGAAGGCCTCCTCCACCAGCGCGTGCGCCCGGGCGCGCTCGCCCAGGCCTTCCGCCGCGCGGGCGAGCAGCAGGCGCGCGCCCGGCACGTTGCGGCCGTCCTCGTTCTCCAGGATGGGGGCGAGCAGCGGCTGCACGCGCTCCGGGTGGCCGCGGTCCATCTCGTGGTCCGCCAGCGCCAGGCGCGCGGGGGCGTAGGTGGGGTCCGCCTTCACGGCGGCCTCCAGGAAGCGGCGGCGCTCGTTGAGGTCGTCCGTCTGGGTGTTGGCGGCCAGGACCTGCAACCGCGCGTCGCCAGGCGCGTTCTGTGCCGCGAGCGCGGCCTCGGCGCTGGCGGTGTGCTCGCGCTCGTCATAGGCGCGGAAGAAGGCCAGCACCTGGGCGTAGTCACCGCGCAGTTGCGCGTCGTCCGGGTTCTTCTCCACCAGCGCGCGCAGGGAGGACGTCAGCGTGGGCAGCGGCTGCGGCGCGGGCGCGGGCATGCGGTCCAGGGCGGGGGCCTTGGCGGGCAGCGAGGCGCGGGCGGAGGCCGTCTCCGAGCGCAGGTAGAAGCCCAGCGGGCCGGACTCCTGGCACACCTTCACCAGCACGCGGTTGAGACCCTTCTTGAGCTTCACCGACACGCGCGTCTGGTCCGGGCGCGGCAGGTTGTAGCGGTCCTCCTTGGACGCGAGCTGCCCGTTCACCCACAGGCGGTAGCCGCCGGAGGTGCCCAGGCCCAGCGCCACGCGCGTGTCCTGCGGCACCTCCAGCCAGGTGAGCGCGTACGCCACGGACTCCTTGTTGGGGCGCACCGCGGTGGCCAGGTCCACGTAGCCGTCCGCGGACGTGACGGACAGCTTGCGCCAGGTGGCCTCGTGGCCCTTCGCGCCGGGGTAGCGCGCGGTGAGGTCCAGGTTGGCGGCCTCCGGACCGAAGTCCGTGTCGCAGCCGGCCTTGCCCTCGTTCTCGAAGCCGCCGACGACGTAGTAGTCGTTGACGAAGCCCAGCCACTGGCGGACCTCGTTGGCGCGCACCATCCGGCCGCGCGAGCGCTCCGCGTCCATGAGGAGGATTTGAGCGGTGGTGCGCGTGTTCACGTCCGACGTGCGGCGGGAGGCAATCTGCTGGTAGGTGCTCACCAGCGGGGTGAGGTCCTCCACGTCATCCACCAGCGCGTGCATGCGCAGGAGGGCGGCACCGCCGCGCGGCGAGTTGGCGGCCTTGACGGCCTCGGCCGCGTACTCGCGGGCCCGGTCGTCCGCGTTCGGCTTCGCGAGCCCCAGCACGGGGCAGGTGAGCACGACAAGTGCGGCCAGCGATGTGAAACGCGACATCCGTTCTCCTCGAAGTTCGACGGCGCCCGGGGGCAGGCAGGGGGCGATGACGCCAGTGAACAGGCGGACCCGTCACGGCCTTCCCCTGCATGCGGCCCCGGACGGCGGGCAGGCAACCAATTCGCGTCCCACTCTATGCCGGACCGGTGTGGGGCGGGGTGTGCCCGTGGAGGCAACGGCGGAAAAACGCACAGGGCCGGCGCGGGCGCTGGATGCCCGTGCCGGCCCCGGTGTGGGTGCCCCGTCTCTCAGGGGACGGACGTCAGTGGAGCTTGCCGTAGAGCGCGTTGACGAGGCTGCCGTCGTCGCCGCTCAGTTCCCAGAACATCGCGCCGCCCAGGCCCTTGGCCAGGATGTAGTCCGACTTGGCGTTCATGCTCTGCACGTCGTCGTAGGCCACCCACACCTTCGTCGTGGGGCTGTAGACGTAGGCCTGCTTGCTCTCCGGGTGGAAGAACTTCGAGTAGCCGGAGCCCGCGCGCTCGTAGTTGGCCTTGAGGTCCTTGTAGTCGAACACGCCGGTGAGCCCGGACTGGCCGTCATCCCACGTGCCCTTGGTGGGGACGCCGGACTGGAACAGGCCGTTGTTCACGTTGGGCACGTTGCCCCAGCCGCGGCCGTAGAAGGGCACGCCCAGGACAATCTTGGACGCGGGCACGCCCAGCTGGAGCATCTTGGAGATGGAGCCGTCGGTGTAGAAGCCGTCGTTGGCGCCCGGGTCGCCCGTCACGCGGTTGAGCGCGGAGTGGAAGTTGACCGTGCTCTCGAAGGCGCCGTGGTAGTCGTAGGACATCACGTTGATCCAATCGAGGATGCCGGCCAGCTTCACGGTCTCCTGCTTGTTGGCGAGCAGGTCCGGTGACGCGCCCGACGCGATGGTGAGCAGGTAGGGCTGGCCCGTCTGCGCCGTCACGGCGGCCAGCTGGGTGCGGAACTCCTGCATGAGCAGCGTGTAGTTCACCTTGTCCGCGGGG
Source organism: Corallococcus macrosporus (assembly GCF_017302985.1). Taxonomy (NCBI): domain Bacteria; kingdom Pseudomonadati; phylum Myxococcota; class Myxococcia; order Myxococcales; family Myxococcaceae; genus Corallococcus; species Corallococcus macrosporus. The sequence continues at coordinate 959,927 of NZ_JAFIMU010000007.1, read as the reverse complement.
CTGCTGATGTTGTCCGGCAGGCCGCCGCCGGTGGGGTACTCCCAGTCCACGTCGATGCCGTCGAACACGCCCACGCCGTTGGCCGGGGTGACGCCGGGGAACTGGCCCTTCACGTACAGGTCCACGCAGGACTTCACGAACGCGGTGCGCGACGCGGCGGTGGCGGCCACCTGCGAGAAGTACTTGGACCAGGACCAGCCGCCAATGGAGATGAGCAGCTTGAGGTTCGGGTTCGTCTTCTTCAGCTCCTTGAACGCGCGGAAGTTGCCGCGCAGCGCGCCGGGGTCCCACTCGCCGGGGTAGCCGAAGCCCTTGTCGATGTCCGCGAACGGGTCGCCGAGGATGCACTTGCCGTCCGGGGAGATGTTGGAGAAGGCGTAGTTGATGTGCGTGAGCTTCGACGCCGGGACGTTGGACACCTGGTAGTTGCGGCCGTAGATGCCCCACGCGGTGAAGTACCCGACGATGCGCTTGCCACCCGGAGGCGGAGGCGTCGTGGGCAGCTCCACCACGACGCTGACGGTCTTCGAGCCCACGTTGCCGGCCGCGTCGTACGCGTTCACGGTGTACGTGTACGTGCCGTTCTGCGCGGACGAGGAGATGGTCCGGGTGAACGACGTCGCGGTGGCGACGAGCGTGCCGTTCTCCAGGATCTCCACCTTCGTCACGCCCACGTTGTCGGTGGCGCTCGAGGAGATGGTGAAGGAGCCGGCGGCGGTGATGCGCGACGCGCTGGCGCTGGCGGTGACGACGGGGGCGGTGACGTCGCCGTTGGAGGGGATGGCGACGGTGACGGTGACCGTCTTCGAGCCCACGTTGCCCGCGGCGTCGTAGGCCTTCACGGTGTACGTGTACGTGCCGTTCTGCCCGGAGCCGGAGAACCCGCGCGTATAGGACGACGCGGTGGCGACGAGCGTGCCGTTCTCGAGAATCTCGATCTTCGTCACGCCCGTGTCGTCGGTGGCGCTGCCGGAGACGGTGATGGAGCCCGCGGCGGTGACGCTGGTCTTGCTGCTCGACGCGGAGACGACGGGGGCGGTGGTGTCGCCGCCGCCCGTGACGGGGCCCAGGTCCAGCCACAGCGACGCCACGGCCGGAGGCGTCCAGTCCGCCTGGGACGTGTGGGCCTGACGGCATTGATAGACGCGGCCTTCATAGGTGACGCGCGTGCCCACGGAGTACGCGACACCCACGGCCCACGCGGCGTCCAGCGGCGCCTTCATCACGCTGCCAGGGCCCTCGGCTTCGGGCGCGAAGGACTCCTGACCACAACCGGCGACGGTCAGCGCGGACGCCACCAGGCCCACCATCCACTTGCTACGACGCATTCGTGTTCTCCTCGCCTGCGGTACACGCGGAAGGAGTCACGTCCCCATTTTTCCGGGTTAATGGCTGGCGTTGGATTTTGTCTGTCCGCCCACCCATGTGCTGTGGACGGAAAGGTCCGGCTTCAGCAGCACGAGGTCCGCGCGCTGTCCCGGAGCGATGCGGCCGCGGTGGCCGTGCAGTCCGATGAACGTGGCGGGGTGGAGCGAGGCCATGCGCAGCGCGTCCTCCAGGGGCACGCCGAGCGAGTGGACGCAGTGGCGCACCGCCGCCGTGAGGTCGATGTCCGCGCCCGCGAGCGTGCCGTCCTCGGTCTCCAGCCGGCCGTGGCGGCGCAGGATGGTGCGTCCCTGGAGGGTGAAGGACGTGACGGGCGTGCCGACGGGCGGCATGGCGTCCGTGACGAGGAACACCTTGCCCGGAGGTTTGACCTTGAGGAGCAGGCGCAGGTTGTCCGCGTGCACGTGCACGCCGTCCGCGATGACGCCGCACCACGCGTCGTCCTGGGTGAGCGCGGCGACGACGGGGCCGGGCTGACGGTTCATCACCGGCGGCATGGCGTTGAACAGGTGGGTGAAGCCGCGCACGCCCGCGTGCAGGGCCTGGGTGGTGCGCTCGCTGGTGGCGGCGGTGTGGCCCGCGCTGAGCACCACGCCGGAGGTGGCGAGGCGGCGCAGGGTGGCGTCATCCACGCACTCGGGCGCGAGCGTCATCAGCACGCGGCCACCGTGCGCGGCGAAGCGGCGGGGCAGGGCGGTGAGGTAGTCCAGGTCGCGAGGGTCGGGCGTGCGGATGAACGACGGCACGTGGACGCCCGCGCGCTCGCGGCTGATGAAGGGGCCTTCCAGGTGGATGCCGAGCACGCCGCTGTCCGGGCGCGAAGTCGCGGTGAGCGCGGCCTCGCAGGCGTCGCGCATGCGGGCGGCGTCGTCGGTGATGAAGGTGGGCAGCAGGCCCGTGGTGCCGCACGCGCGCATGGCGGAGGCGATGGCGAGCGCGGCCTCCACGGTGGGCGTGTCGTTGAAGAGCACTCCGCCCGCGCCGTTGACCTGCACGTCCACGAAGCCGGGAGCCAGCAGCGTGTCACCGGGCAGCGTGTGCACGGCGGCGTTGAGAGGGATTGCGGAGGCGGGGACGACGGCGTGGACGGAGTCGCCTTCAAGGACGACAGCGTGACCTTCGAGGACCTGGTCCCCGGTGAAGACGCGAGCGCCCTGAAGGACGGTGGTCATCACACGGTCTCCGTGACCTTGCGCAGGTGCGCGGGCGCGTCCGGGTCCAGTCCGCGTGCCGTCGCGAGCTGGTGCACCGCGAAGTAGAAGCTCTGCACCTGGCAGAGCGGCGCGAGCGCCGCGGGCAGGTCCGGCAGCGTGGGCAGGGAGTGCGCGCCGGGGACGGGCAGGGCGGTGTGGACGCTCGCGCCCAGCTCGACCATGCGCTGCACGACGTCGCGCGTGCCCTGCGCGGCGTTGTCCTCCTGGCCCAGCGCGAGCACGGGGAAGCCCGGCCGCACGAGCCCGAGCGGACCGTGAAGGACCTCCGCCGTGCTGAACGCCTCCGCGTGCATGCGGCAGGTCTCCTTGAGCTTGAGGGCCATCTCCAGCGCGGCGCCCAGGCCGCTGCCCCGGCCGACGACGTAGAGGCTGGTGGCCTCCTGGAGCGTCGCGAGCGCCGACCACCAGTCCAGCTTCCCCGCGGCCTCCAGCGCGTCCGGGAGCCGCCGGGCCGCGTCGTGCAGCTCCGAGGCGTCCGACCAGTGCGCGACGAGCTGGAGGAAGGCGAGGCCGGAGAGCAGATAGGACTTGGTGGCGGCGACGCTGTGCTCGGGACCGGCGGACAGCGGGATGCGCACGTCGCACAGCGCGCTCAGCGGCGAGGACTCGTCGTTGACGAAGCCCAGCACGACGGCGCCCCCCGCGCGCGCGGCCTCGGTCATGCGCAGCAGGTCGGGGCTCTGGCCGGACTGGGACACGGCGATGAAGAGCGCGTCGCGCAGGTCCAGCGAGCGCGTGTTGTAGACGGAGGCGACGCTGGGGCCCATGGACGCCACGGCGCGGCCCAGCGTGGTTTCAATCAGATACTTGCCGTAGACGGCCGCATGGTCGGAGCTGCCGCGCGCGCAGGTGACGACGAAGCGGGGAGGCGTGCGCCGCAGGCGAGCCCCCAGGTAGGCGAAGGTGTCGCGGCAGCGCTCGAGCTGGCGGCGGGCGGCGGCCGGAGCCTCGGCGGCCTCGCGCGCGAGGGCGGGAAGCGAAGGGTTCATCTGGGTGGGGTCCACGCGCAGGGGATAACAGCCTCCGGGGGTGGACGGGTGGAGGAAGGTGGGGGGCGTGATGCGCCCGACATCCGGCGCGCGGCGGGGACGTCATGACGTCAGGCAGGACCTGGAGCGGGCAGGCGCGGGAGTCTTGACGGCAGGGGAGGGGCAGAGGAGAGAGGACGTCATGCTGAAGACCGCCCTGGGCCGTTTCCGCGCCGTCGCCTTCTGGGAAGGCCTGTCCTTCCTGGTGCTGCTGCTCATCGCCATGCCGCTGAAGTACGTGCTGCACATGCCGCTGGGCGTGCGCGTGGTGGGCATGGCGCACGGCCTGCTGTTCATGGCGTACCTCTACACGCTGATGATGGCGGCCATCGAATACCGCTGGGACGTGAAGCGGATCGCCGTGGCCTTCGTGGCCTCGCTCGTGCCGGGCGGGACGTTCTGGCTGGACGCGCAGCTGCGGGGCGAAGAGGCGCTGAGCGCGCCTACTCCCCGGCCATGACGATGGCGATGCTGGCGAAGACGAAGCCGTTCAGGATGATCCCCGCCACCGCGGGCGCGAACACCCGGGCAGGCCGGTAGCGCTTGTGGCGGAGGAGCGCCACGAGCCCCATGACGAACCCGGAGCCGAAGAGCAGCACCAGGACGTAACCCAGGGGCCGTGAGCCGAGCAGCGCGGGATCCGCGAGCCGCTGGATCAGCACCGCGATGACGTAGAGCCACCAGCTGCCATGCGCCAGCAGCCTGCCCCCGCGCGCCCGCTTGTGCTCCTCTGGCGTCAGCATCGTGAGCTTCCTCTCTCCGCGCAGCATAGACACTGCGCGGAAGTCTCTTGGCGTGTTGCTTGCTCAGGGCCTGCGCGGGGGCGATTGACCATGGGACCTACCCGACGCAGGCTCAAGGTCATGGGACGTCATACCGACAAGGTTGGAGACGCCTTCCCCCGGGCGCCTTCGCAGGAAGAGTGGGACCGGATGGGGCAGGAGGAGCGGGACCGGGTGGTGGCCACACTGCCGGGTGAGGTGACGTACGAAGAAATGGCGATGCCCGAGGGGGATCGCCACTCCAAGCCGAAGCGGAGCGTGGTGGATGTCCTTGAAGGGTTCTTCACGCGCCGTGGCCGCAAGGTGTACGTGGGCTCGGAGTTGCCCGTGTATTACCCAGCGGAGCGGCGCTTCGCGCCTGACCTGTTGGTTGTCCTGGACGCGGAGTCTCATTCCCGAGACAAGTGGGTGGTCAGCCACGAGGGGCACGGGCTCGATTGGGTGATGGAAGTGCATGTTGGCGGCGACAGGAAGAAAGACGCCGAGTTCAACGTGAGCCGCTATGCCCGGTTGGGAATTCCCGAGTACTTCATCTTTGACGGTGGACGGCTCACGCTGGAGGGCTACCACCTGGCGACACGTGATGCGCGTGTCTACTCGCGCATGGAGCCGCGGCAAGGCCGTTACGTCTCCGCGGTGCTGGGACTTGAGCTTCAGGTCGAAGGGGAGCACCTGCGTTTCTGGGCAGACGACGCTCCGCTGTTGGAGTTGAGAGAACTCTTCAGCAGGCTGGAAGACCAGGCGATGGGGCTTCAACGACGCGCGGAAGACGCTGAGAGGCGTCTGGCGGAGGAGGCACGGCGTCGCGAGGAATTGGAGACGCGTCTCGCGAGGGAAGCGCAGCGTCGCGAGCTGGAGGCACAGAGCCGCGAGGAATTGGAGCGTCGGCTCGCGGAAGTCCAGGCCGAGCTCGCCCGGCTCAAGTGAGGGTGAACGCCCTCGCCAATGTGAGCACCTCCACCCGTGTGGCCCCTGCGTCTCGTAGCGCGATGCCCGCGGCCCGCGCGGTGGAGCCCGTGGTGAACACGTCGTCCAGGAGCAACACCTCCTGCCCCTTCACCTCCCGCGACGCCACGAACGCTCCGGCCACGTTGCCCGCGCGCTCCGCCTCACTCAGCCCCACCTGCCGTCGCGTCTCCCGCGTGCGCGTCAGCCAGCCTCCCGGCGCCGTCCGCCCCGTGGCCTTCGCCAGCTCACTCGCGAGCAGGTGCGCCTGGTCGTACTGCCGCTTCCGGAAGCGCCTCGCATGCAGCGGCAACGCCACCACGCAGCCGGGCGCGGTCCTGAGGAACCGGCGTGCTTCGTCCGCGAGCAGCGCTCCCAGCGGCGCCGCGAGGTCCGGCTGGTCCTCGTACTTGAACCGGTGGATGGCCCTCGCCACCGGCCCCTCGTGCGCGAACGGCGCCCAGGCCCGGCTGAACGGTGGCGGCACCGTCCGGCAGCGGGGACAGGTGCTCCCGGGAAACGCACCGGGCTCCGCGCACGTCCGGCAACACACCGGCGGCAGCCGCTCCAGCGCCGTGTCACACGTCTCGCAGAACACCGCGCCCATGCCCGGCAGCACCTTCGCGCAGGCCAGACACATGGGCGGATAAAGCAAATCCAGCAGGGCCTTCCACATCACCGGGGCTCCCAGGGGCAGCGCATCCTCGCGCCCCTCGTGCCAGCCCCGTGCCGCTCACTCCGCCGTGCGGCCCCGCGTCTTGTACGTGAGCACCGGCGCCAGCGTCGCCACCACCCGCACCAGCCCCGCCTCCACCAGGTCCGTCACCACGCGGTCGATGGCCTTGTACGCGGGCGGCGCCTCCTCGAAGAGCAGGTCCCGGTCCTCGCACACGACGTGACTCTTGAAGGACGTGCGCGTCAGCGACTCCGCCGTGAAGCGCTCCTTCAGCCGCTCCCGCGCCGCCGTGCGCGTCCACTTGCGCCCCGCGCCGTGCGCCAGGCTGTAGGCGCTCTGCTCGCCCGTGCCCACCGGCAACACCAGGTAACTCAGCGCCCCACGGCTGCCGGGAATCACCACCGGCCCCTCGTCCCACGGCGCCGCGCCCTTGCGGTGCAACCACCACATGCGTCCGTCCGCATGTCTCGCGGTCACGCTGTTGTGGCACACGTCCAGCACCCGCCGCCCCGTCGCCCCAATCCCATCCAACACCCGCTGCGCCACCATCGCCCGGTTCGCCTTCGCCCACAGCACCGCGCCGTCATGCCGCTTGAGGTATTCGCGCGCCTCATCCGAGTCCGCCGCCAGTCCGCCCGCCGCGTGCCGGTCGACATGCTTGCGCAGGATGGCCTCCCCCAGCCCGCGCGACCCCGAGTGCACGAGCAGCAAGAGCCGCTCCTCCCGCAGGCCCAGCGCCTCGAAGACGCGCGTGTCGTGCACCTCCTCCACCCGCTGCACCTCCGCGAAGTGGTTGCCGCCGCCCACCGTGCCCAGCGCCGACTCGAAGCCCGCGGCGCGCGCGCCGTGCTCCGTGAGCACCGACTTCGTGTCCCCCTCCCACGGCCCCTCCAGGTCCAGCTTCGCCGCCCAGCGCTCCGCCTTCGCCTTGCGCGTCAGCAGATCCACGTCCCACAACCCCATGCCACAGCCGATGTCGCTGCCCACGAGGTAGGGATACAAGAAGCCCTCGGACTCGAAGGCCGCGCCCACCGGGGCGCCCTTGCCGGGATGCAGGTCCGGCAGTCCCACCGCGAGCCGCATGCCGGGCAGGCGCGACACCGCCTCCAACTGGCGGACGGCCTCGCCCTCCACCCAGGACTGGGGCGAGGCGATGATGCGCACGGTGGCGGCCGTGGAGGTTTCAGGAGAAGGGGTGTTCATGATGGCCGGTCCCGACGCGGGCACTCCACGCGCCCTGACGCCCCGGGCTCCAGCGCCTCGGGCCGGCCTGCCCGGCCGCCTACTTGTGGTAGGGCTCGCCCTTCAGGATGGTGAACGCGCGGTAGAGCTGCTCGATGAGCACCACCCGCGCCAGCCGGTGGGGCAGCGTCATCCGCGACAGTGACATCACCTGATGCGCCGCGCCGCGCACCGAGTCATCCAGCCCCTCGTCGCCGCCGATGACGAAGAGCAGGTCCTTCGAGCCCGTCTGCGCCTTGGCGACGTAGCGGCTGAGCTCCACGGAATCCAGCAGGGTGCCGCGCTCGTCCAGCGCGACAATCCAGTCCTGCGGCTTGCGCTTGCCCAGGATGGCGGTGGCCTCCGCGGACTTCGCCTCGCCGGGCTTGAGCTTGCGGCCCGAGGCTTCGTTCAGCTCCAGCAGCTCGAAGCGCGTGTAGTGCTCGAGCCGCCGCGCGTACTCCTGCACGGCGGGCTCGAACAGCCCGGAGCGGTCCTTGCCGATGGAGAGGAGGCGGACCTTCACGGCGGCTTAGGCCAGCTTCTCCCGGGGCGCGTCCGCCCACAGCCCGTCCAGGTCGTAGAAGGCGCGCACCTCGCCGTTGAAGAGGTGGGCCACGACGTCGTCGTAATCCAGCAGCACCCACTGGCCCGTCTCCAGGCCTTCCGTGCTGATGGGGCGCAGGGGCTGCTGCTCCTGCTTGAGCTGCACCTGGACGTTCTCCGCCATGGCGCTCACCTGGCGGTCGCTCTCGCCGGAGGCGATGACGATGTAGTCCGCGTAGGACGTCATCCCGCGCATGTCGAGGATGACGACGTCCGTGGCCTTCTTGTCCAGCAGCAGGTTGCCGATGCGGCGCGCCAGCTCGCGCGCCTTCGGGTTGTCCGCGGGCTTGGGCGGCGGCGGCGGGGCAGCGGCCTTCGGGGCCTTCTTGCGCGCGGCGGCGGTCTTCTTGCGCGGCGGCGGACGCACGCCGCTTTTCGCCTTCTTGGCGGCCGTCTTCTTGCGGGCCGGAGCCCGGGTGCCGGTCTTCGCCTTCGCCTTCTTGGATGCAGGGGTCTTCTTCTTCGTGGCCATGTGGCGGATACCCTATCGCACCCTTGGCAAGCTTCCAGCGCTCCTCTAATGGGTTCGTCCATGAGCGACGCCCGCCTGGAGCAGTTCAAGAAGATGACGGCCCAGTTCCCGGATGCCCCCATGGCCTGGTTCTCCCTGGGGAAGCTCCACCTGGAGCGCAAGGAATACGACAGCGCCATCCAGAGTCTGGAAACCGCCGTCCGCCTGGACCCGAAGTACGCCGCCGCCCTCGTCTCCCTGGGGGACGCCTACGCGGGGGCCGGCCAGACGGACAAGGCGAAGGCGGTGCTCACCACCGCCCGGGACCACGCGCTCGCCCAGCAGCACCCCAGCCTCGCGGAGGAGATCGACGAGCGCATCGCCGACCTGGAATGACTCTCAGTCCTGGTCACGCCAGGTGAAACCCACGCCGAACACCTGGCGCGTGTAGCTCAGGCCGTTGCGCGGCAGGCGCGTGCTCCAGAGGCCCCAGGACAGCTCCGCGTCCACGTGGGCGGAGACGGGCCGGGCCAGCTTGAGGGACAGCGAGTTCTGTCCCTCGTCCTCCTCCACCAGGACAATCTCCGGCGACAGGAAGATGCCGTCCGGGTAGCGCGCCAGGCCCAGCGTGCCCTGCGCCAGCAGCGTCACCCGCCAGGGCAGCCGCACGCCCGCGCTGCCGGTGAGCCGGTGGCGCAGCGCCGTCTCACCGAAGCTGTTGGAGCTGACCTCCTGGAAGGCATACGTGAGCGACAGCTTCACCGGCCCCCGGTACGTGTAGCCCGCCCCCGCCACCAGCGCGCCGTCCTGCCGCCGCTCGGGGGCCGCGCTGACGCCCGGGAAGGGGCGGGCGAAGGGGCCGTAGCGGCGCGAGCCCCATTCGCCAAAGACACTCAGCGTGTGGTGCGGGCTCAGCCGGTAGCGGCCCAGCACCCCCACCTCCGGCCCGCCGAAGTCGGCCGTGTGGTCCGGGCGGTACACGAAGCGGCGCGCGCCCAGGCGCATGCGCAGGGCCAGGCGCACGTCCGGGGCGTACTCGGCGAAGAGGCTGGTGCCCAGGTCCGAGTACGCGCGGCTGCCGCCCCGCCGGTCCTTGGCGTGCCCCTCGGCGCCCACGCCCCACTCGGTGCCCAGGGCGAGGGAGCCCTCCAGCGCGCCCGCCTGCACCAGCGTGTCCTCGTTGGCGTAGTCCACGTACTTGCGGCCGCCCAGCTCGTACCGGCCCACCACCTGGGCGCGCTCGCCGGTGCCCTTGCCTTCCGCCACGCCCAGCACGCTCAGCGCCAGGTCCGTGCCGGGGCCGCGCGTGCGGGTGTCGGTGAAGTCGCGCGGGGCGTTGCTGTCCACGAGCAGCCGGCCGGTGCCCCGGAGCGAGCCCTGCCACTCGGCCGCGCGCGCACCTCCGCCCCAAGGCAACGCGAGGGCGAAGAGGAGCGGGAGGAGGCGGCGGTCCAAGACGCGCGCACCATACTCCGGCCCGTGGGCGTGCCCCACCCTCGCAAGCGTCCCTCCGGCCGGGTCGTCCCGGGGACACCCGGGGTGCGCCCGCGGTCGGTGACGCCGCACCCGGCCGCCCGGTACATTGCGGCCATGTCTTACGCGTCCTTCCTCGCGGTGGCGGCCGGCCTGTCGCTCTCCGCCTGTTCCGCGTCGTCCTTCATCACGGAGGTCCAGGGCGAGGCGACGGTGCCCGCGAGCCCCGCCGGCACCCCCACGCTCCTCAACGCCTTCCCCGCCATCAGCAGCTTCTCGGCGCTGGACTTCAACGAGAACCAGGACTTCAAGAACCGCGACGTCACCAAGGACGAGGTGTCGCGCGTGCAGGTGCAGTCGATGACCCTCAAGATCCTGAGCCCGAACGACCAGGGCTTCGAGTTCCTGGACTCGCTGGAGGCGGTGGCCCGCGCGGGCAACACCGAGTCGCGCTTCGCGGCGCGCGATGGCATCGCCGGGCTGGGCCTGGGCGCGCCCAACCCCACGCTGTCGCTGAAGGCGGACGGGAGCGTGGACCTGCGGCCCTACGTGGCCGCGCCCACCATGGCCATCATCCTGCGCGGCACGGGGCGCCTGCCGGAGCGCGAGGTGCGCGTGCAGGCCACGGTGGTGCTGGAGGTGGAGGGCGGCCTGCTCTAGCTACGGGGCCAGCGTCTTCGCGCGGCGCTCCAGCGCGCCCGCGCGTCCATCCAGCTCGCGCGCCAGGGACTCCAGCCGCGCGGCCTCCTGCTCCAGCGAGGAGAGGTCCTCCGGCCCGCCCGCGGCCAGCGCCTGGGCCCGCACCGGGTCCACCTGGGGCCGCCGGTCGCTGGCGGTGACGCCGAGCGACGGGGCCTGCCCGCCCGCGGGGGTCCCGGTCCCCGTTCCCTCTCCGACGGAGGGGTCGCCCGTGTAGTTCGGCGACTCCGCCAGGGAGTCATTCACGGGCACCGGGCCGTTGCCGCCGCCCCGCTGGGTGGGGGCCACCAGCAGGCCCCGGTCGCCCGTGGCGCGAAGGCGCAGGCGCCGGTCCTGGTCGTCGAACATGGACTCCTCGCCCAGGAAGTCGTTCATGCGGCGGTCCAGGTCGCGCTCCTCGCGCACCTCGGTGATGCGCGCCTTCAGGGCCGCCAGCCGCTGCTTCACCTTGTCCTGCGTGTCGCGCAGCGCGTCCGCCTGCGCGAGCAGGTCCTCGGGGTCGTCCCCGCGCGCCGCGCCATCCAGCGCCGGCACCTGGGAGGCGGGCAGCGCCGCGCGCACGGCCTCGCGCTCGCCGCGCACCGACCGCATCTGCTCCACCAGCCGCGCCCGCTCCGTCCGGTCCGTCGTCGTGTCCCACGCCGCGCGCAGCCGCGTCAGCTCCTGGGACAGCGCGCCGTGCAGCGCCAGGTGCGCGCGCTCCACCTCGCCGTCCGCGCCGGACACCGACTGGGCCAGCCCCGTCAGCTCGCCGCTCAGCTCCTGCGAGCGGCGCAGCGCGGACTCCAGCTCGCCGCCCGCGGTGAGCTTCCCCTGGCGCTGGGCCTTGAGGGCTTCGATGCGCGCGGCCAGCCCGTTGAGCTCGTCGCGCAGCCCCTGCTGCCGGGTGCGCAGGGTGCGTGCCTCCGTGCGCGCCGCCTGGGCCTTCGCGCGCGCCTGCTCCAGGCCGGACGTCGCCCCGGCGGGAGCGGCCACGAGCAGGCACAGGAGGAGGGGGAGGACACGCGACATAATCGGGGGGACACCGTCAGCAAGGCGGATGCCAGTCCTTCCCTCCTACCCCGTTCCCGGGCCCGACGGAAAGCGCCCTGGTTCCGGGCACCTGCACGGGCCGGGTGGGACGGGGTGGGTGGGCCGGACCGGTGGAAAGTCATGGGGCCAGGGCGGGGGTGACGGATTTCCGAGGGCTCCGTTCCCGGGCTAGCCCTCCTCGGGGCGCTCGCCGCGCGGCAGGAAGCCGTACTTCTCCAGCTTGTAGTACAGCGCGGAGGTCTTGATGCCCAGCAGCCGGGCGGTCTCCGTCTTCACGCCGCCGGCCTTCTCGTAGGCGCGGGCGATGAGCTGGCGCTCCAGGTCCTCCAGGATGTCGGGCAGCGGGCGGTCGCCCTGGGGCACCGGCAGCCCCGCGTCCACGCGCGGCGTCTGGCCGGCCAGGTGCGAGGGCAGGTCCTGCGGGGTGAGCGTGTCGCCCTCGGCGAAGACGAGCGCCTGCTCCATCACGTTCTCCAGCTCGCGCACGTTGCCGGGCCACGCGTGGCGCGTGAGCGCGTGCAGCGTCGCGTCGTCGATGCCGGTGACGCGGCGGTTGACCCGGGGCGCGTGCTTGGCGACGAAGTGACGGGCGAGCGCGGGCAGGTCCTCGGGGCGCTCGCGCAGGGGCGGCAGGGTGAGCGGGACGATGTGCAGCCGGTAGTAGAGGTCCTCGCGGAAGCGGCCCGCCTTCACCTCCGCCTGGAGGTCGCGGTGCGTGGCGCTCACCACGCGCACGTCCACCTTGAGCGTCTCCTCGCCGCCCACGCGCTGCAGCTCCTTCTCCTGGAGCACGCGCAAGAGCTTCGTCTGCACGGAGGCGGGAATCTCTCCAATCTCGTCCAGGAAGAGGGTGCCGCCGTCGGCCAGCTCGAAGCGGCCCAGCTTGCGCTTCACGGCGCCGGTGAAGGCGCCGCGCTCATGGCCGAACAGCTCGCTCTCCAGCAGCGTCTCCGCCAGGGCCGCGCAGTGCACGACGACGAAGGGGCCGTCCTTGCGCGGGGAGCGCTGGTGGATCATCCGCGCGACCAGCTCCTTGCCGGTGCCGCTCTCGCCGCGCACGAGCACGGTGGCGTCGCTGGCGGCCACCTTGCGCACCTGGGCGAGCAGCCGCTGCATGGGCTCGCTGTCGCCCACGAGGTCGCGGTGGGTGAGGGCGGCGTCCGCGTCGTGCGCGTCCGTGCGGGCGGTGAGGCGCTCCACCTGGCGGCGCGTGGCGGACAGCTCCAGGCCCTTGTCCACCTTGGCGCGCAGCACCTCCGGGGGGAAGGGCTTGGTGATGAAGTCGTAGGCGCCCTCCTGCATGGCCTGCACGGCGGTCTCGATGGTGCCGAACGCCGTCACCACCATGACAACGGCGCCCGGGTCCGCCTGCTTGAGGGCGCGTGTCACGGCGATGCCGTCCATGCCGTCCATCTTCAAATCCGTGACGACCAGGTCGAAGGGGCCCTTCTTGTACGCGGCCAGCCCGTCCGCGCCGCTCTTCACCGCGGACACGGTGTGGCCGGAGCGGGTGAGGGTGACGGTCATGCCCTCGCGGAGGGTGTCGTGGTCGTCGATGACGAGGATGCGGGCCATGCGCCTGCTCGGGAAGGAAGGGTGGGGTGTCGCCGGGATGGGGTCCGGCGCGATGCACACGCCAGGCCACCCTACACCGGACCGGCCGGGGTGCACTGGGGGGCGGCCGTGAAAGGGCTGGCGTCCGGGGCCGGGCGGGTGTCTATCCGGGCGCATGGCCTCCGTCTCCGCTGCCCTCGCTGACCTGCTCGCGCGCCACGTCCCCACGGACGACAAGGAGCGCGAGGACCTTGCGCGCATGCGCCTCTTCGCCACGTCGCTGAAGGAGCCCTTCTCCCGCTCACAGGTGGAGGCGCACTTCACCGGCAGCGCGGTGGTGGTGGACGCGGCGGGCGGACGGGTGGCGATGCTGCACCACGCGAAGCTGAAGCGCTGGTTTCAGCCGGGAGGACACGCGGAGGCCGGGGACGGAGGCGACATGGAGGCCACCGCGCTGCGCGAGGCCCGTGAGGAGACGGGCTGCCGCGTGCACCTGCACCCCACGGCGCCGCGCCCGCTGGACGTGGACGTGCACGTCATCCCCGCGCGCAAGGACGAGCCCGAGCACCGTCATCTGGACGTGCGCTACCTGGTGGTGGCGGAGGACCCGGAGTCGCTCGCGCATGACCCCGCGGAGTCGTTCGGCATCCAGTGGCTGGGCTGGGACGAGGCGATGGCGCGCGCGGACGAAGCGCCGCTGCGCCGCATGCTGCTCAAGGCGCGCGAGGCGTTGAAGCCGGCGTAGGGCAGGGCAGCGTCAGCGTGAAGACGGTGTCGCCCGGGGCGGAGCGCAGCGCGAGCTCGCCGCCGTGGGCCCGGGCAATCTTCCGCGCGAGCGGCAGGCCCAGGCCGGTGCCCTGCTCGCGGGTGGTGAAGAAGGGCTCGAAGATGCGCTCGCGCTCGGCTTCGGGCACGCCGGGGCCCGAGTCCTGGACGTCGATGGCGTAGCGGCCGTCGCGCAGCTCGCCGCGCACGTGCACGCGGCTGCCGGCGGGCGCGGCCTGCACGGCGTTCTTCACCAGGTTCACGAGCGCGGCGGTGAGCAGGCTGCCATCCGCCTCCAGGTGCGCGGGCGCGGCGGTCATGTCCAGGGACACGCCCTTGCCCTGGGCCTCCGCGGAGAGCAGTTCGCACGCGTTGGAGACGAGGTCGGGCGCCTCCATGGGCGCGCGCGCCAGCGGCTGTTCCCGGGCGAAGGCGAGGAAGTCCTCGACGATGCGCTGGAGGTAGGCGACCTCGCGCTGGATGCGGTCGACATGGCTGTTCGCGTCCGCGTGCGCGCCCGCGCGCAGGTCCTCCTGCAGCAGGCCGGAGAAGAGCGCGATGCCGCCCAGGGGGTTGCGCACCTCGTGGGCCACGCCCGCGAGCATCAGCTTGAGCTGCCGGTCCCGGCTCTCCAGCGCGCCGCGCATGACCTCCAGCTCCCGCGCGAGCACACCGATTTCCCGGGTGGGCTCCGGAGGCACCGGCGTGGTCAGGTCCCCCCGGCCGATTCTCAGCGCGGAGTCCATCAGCCGCCGCAGCGGGCCGGCCAGCCCCCGCGCGGTGATGAGCGCGATGACGGCGAGCGCGACGAGCGCCACGGCGCTGGCCATGACGAACGTGCGCCACAGCCGCCGCAGCGGTCCGAAGAAGGCCGCGCTGCCCTCCACGCCGATGGCGCCCACCACCTGTCCGTCCTGGACCACGGGCGCGTAGCCCGTCTTGTAGAGCAGCCCGTCGGAGCCGGTGAAGAGCACCTGGCTGGCGGCGCGCTTGCCGGCGAGGACGCGCGTCAATTCCAACCGGTCGCGCGCGAGGTCCGGAACTTCGGTGCCCACGGGCAGGTTGCCGCCCGCGTCCGCGCGCACGCGGCCTCGCGTGTCCACGGCGTAGACGCGGCGCACGCCGCTCGCGGTGCGCACGCCGTCCAGCAGGCGCAGGAGGTTGCGCCAGGTGCGGGTGCCGGACACGTCGTCGCCGGGCTCGATGGTGAGCATGCGCTCGCCGCTGACCTGGCTGGCGGTGGCGGCGGCGAGCGCGGAGAGGCTGGCGCCCAACTCGTCCTCCAGGCTCGCGCGAGCGAGCGCGTACACGGAGGCGCCCGCGAGCGACAGGAAGAGCAGGGTGGGCAGGAGGAACGCCAGCAGCAGCCGCGCGGACAGCGAGCCCAGCGCGTCCCGCAGACGGGAGGATTGGGGGCGATGCTTCATCCGGGCGGTGCTCCTCGCACCCCCGCATCAAACGGCATGCCCCGGTTCCTGGCCAGTCCTCGTTCCGCGTTCCACGGCGGCGCGCTGCGAGCGGAATCCCCCGGACGGGTGATGGCGGTGGCCGCCGGTGCGTGGCGTTGATGGGCCACGGATGGAGCCGTGGGAAACGCGCTTCGGAACCGGCTTCCAGCACCTGGTGTCTTGTCCCCGCGGACGTCACGCACGTCAGGAAGAGGCTCACGAAAAACGTCAGACACGGCTGGTAGATGTGAGTGATTGAGGGGGCGCGTCATGCTGACAGGATGGCTGGGACGACTCGGCGCGGCGTCGGTGCTGGTCCTGTCGCTCACGGCTTGTGGGACGCCGGGCTCCCGCACGCTGCCGGTGGGGCTGCACGGCTACGGGCGCTATCACAGTGCATCGCCTGCCGCGTTCGGGCGGGACAGCGCGTGGAAGCGCGCGGGCTCTGGCGGCACCGTGGGAGGAGAGGAATTGGGGCGCTACCTCGCGTTCATCCGCGAGAAGCGTGCCGCCCTGAAGCAGCCCGCCGTGATGGAGGGGGAGCGTGAGGTGGGTCATGCCGCGCTCAACGACCTGCTGCTCTGGGCGTCCGCGCGGACGGAGGAGGAGCTCGCGAAGGACGAGCCGCTGGAGGTGTACCTGCGGCTGAAGGCGAAGCACGCGGAGGCCCTGCGCGAGGAGGGGGCGCGTTCGGCCCGGGCGGAGGCGAAGCTGGAGGAGTTCCACCGCTGGGCGGACGCGCGCCGTCAGGCCTTGGCGGACGCGCACTTCCGCGGGCTCGGAGGGGATGGGCTGCTCACGGAGAGCCCGCTCTACGAGGAGACCCAGCTGGCGCTGCTGGACGCGGTGCTGGACTGGGCCTCCACGCACATGGAGGACCCCGACTTCCCGCGCAAGAGCCCCAGTGAGGTGGCGCTGTACCTGCTGGCGCGCGACAGCGTCCTCGCGTCGGCGGTGGAGGCGGGCCGCGTCGCGCCACCGGCGTGGGATCCGGCCCGTGAGCCTCCGGGCATTCCGCCGGAAGAGGTGGTGCTGGAGATCGCGCTCGGGCTGCTGCCCGTCACTGGAGAAGTGGCGGACGTGAGCGGCGTGGTGCTGGGCCAGAGCCTCCTGGGGTACCCCCTGACGGACGGTGAGCGGCTGCTGTGCGCGGTGAGCGTGGCGCTGCCGGTGGTGTCGGGGCGGTTGCTGTCGGAAGGCGCGCAGGGCGTGGAGCGGGTGGCCCTGCTGACGGGCCGGAGCCTGCACGAGGTGCAGGTGTTGCAGCGCGTGGTGCAGCACCTGTCGCCGCAGGAAGCACAGGAGCTTCGCCGGGTGCTGCGCGCGGCGGGACGCGGTGATGCCGTGTCTCCGGAGGACGTGGCGCGGCTCCAGGGGCTGGCGAAGCGGCTGGAGGCACCGCTCGCGGAGGCAGGCCGTGTGTTGGCCCAGGGCAAGCGCGTGGCGCTGGTGGGCTCACGGGCGACGGCGGAGGGAGCGCGGCTGGTGCCGGGCAGCGCGGAGCACCTGGCGCAGGCGTGGGTGGACTACCAGTTCCGTCACCCGGAGAAGTACCGGAGCTTCAAGTACGCCGTGGATCCGGAATGGGAGCGGCTCTACCAGACGGTCATCAAGAACAAGGGCGCGGGCACTGCGTTCGAACAGTCCGTGCTCCAGGGCCGGAGGCTGCCGAAGAACACGGACCTCCTGATGCCACCGCCGGGAAGCAAGGCCCAGGGTTTCGTCCCGGACGCGGTGACGGGGCACAAGGGGGACCTGGTCTGGGGCAGTGCCTACGATTTCATCGAAGTAAAGGGTCGCAAGGAGCTGGCGCTCACGGGCAATGTGGAAGCCATGCTGGAGTATGTGAAGCGGTATGGTGGATCCATCGAACTCTGGGTTCGCTCCGCCAAACACCCCGAGGGCGCAACGCGACTCACAGAGCCGTTGAAAAGAGAGTTGCGCCTCCTTGGCGCGCAAGGTCGTGCGAAGGTCGTCCCCTTTCCTTAGGAACGCCTCATGGCCCCTCGAACCCTGGACACGACCTTCGCGTTGCCTCCTGGCGTTCCATCCACGGACACTGTTCGCGAACTGGTCCATCGGTTCTTCACGGGCGGCCGCTGGTTTCAGCCCGTGCGCTACGGAGGCGTCGGGATGGGAGAACGGTTTGAGCCCGGTTCATCCGTCCCGGATGCGCTCGCGGACCGCTACGACGAATTCAAGAGCTTCTTCATCGGGGCGAAGACAGATCGGGACTTCATCTATCTCTCCCCGGAGCGCCACGGGAAGTACCCGTTCGCCGGAGCCTTCGGCTGGGTGACGTCCGTCGTGGAGGCGCGGAAGGCAGGCTGGCGTGAAGCCCACCTGCGGCAGGTCGTCGAAATCATGCACCTGCTGGGTTCCCCCCTCGTGCAGTCGGGACTCGATGACGACTTCGAGCGCAAGAACTGGCGCCTGGTGCCGACGGAGTACGGCTTCGGCTCCGAGCGGGTCTTCAACGTGCGCGACTACAGCGAGGGCCTCTCCGGCCTCTACTGGCGCAACGTCTTCGGCGCCCCCTTCGTGGACCTCTTCGGACCGCGCCTGGACGCCATCCCCGCGTCCCAGCGCCAGTCACTCGACGGCGGCCTCGTCCTCGTCCAGCCCTATGCGCTGCCCACCCAGGCCATGACCCCGGAGGGCGCCGCCGCGGAAAGCCAGCTCATCGCCACCCTGGGACCTGACGCCTTCTTCGACCTGCCCACCCCGCGCAAGCCCACGCGCGTGCCGGACGTGTCGTGGATGCTGCACAAGCACTGACGCCCGGACGTCAGTCGAACATCGCGGACAGCGCTTCGCTCAGGGTCTCCACGCCCACCACCTGGAGCTTCGTCTCCTCCACGCGCCGCGCGCTGCCGGCCGGCAGCACCACCCGCTGGAAGCCCATCTTCGCGGCCTCCGCGAGCCTCGAGTCCACCTGGCCCACCGCGCGCACCTCGCCCGCGAGCCCCACCTCTCCCAGCACCAGCGTCTTCGCGTCCA
This sequence comes from Corallococcus macrosporus, assembly GCF_017302985.1. NCBI lineage: Bacteria > Pseudomonadati > Myxococcota > Myxococcia > Myxococcales > Myxococcaceae > Corallococcus > Corallococcus macrosporus. The sequence goes on along the minus strand of NZ_JAFIMU010000007.1, from coordinate 941,647 downwards.
GCGGCCGGTTCTGCAGGCTGCTCACCAGCGCCGCGCACACCGCCAGGTCGCACGCCGGTTCGCTCAACTGCATGCCGCCCGCCACGTTGACGAACAGGTCGCAGCCCACCAGCGGAATCTCCTCCTTCTTCTCCAGCACCGCCGCCAGGAGCGCCACGCGGTTGCCGTCCACGCCAATCGCCGTGCGCCTCGCGGTGCCGTAGCCCGTGGGCGCCACCAGCGCCTGCACCTCCACCAGCAGCGGGCGGGTGCCGTTGAGCGTGCTCGTCACCACGCTGCCGGACTTGCCCTGCGGCCGCTCGGAGAGGAACAGCGCGGACGGGTCCGCCACCTCCACCAGCCCCGCGCCCTTCATCTCGAAGACGCCAATCTCGTTGGTGCTGCCGAAGCGGTTCTTGTGCGCGCGCAGCAGCCGGAACGGGTGGCCGCGCTCGCCCTCGAAGTAGAGGACCGTGTCCACCATGTGCTCCAGCACCCGGGGACCCGCGATGGAGCCCTCCTTCGTCACGTGCCCCACCAGGAACGTGGGCACCCCGCTGCGCTTGGCGAACGCCATCAGCCGGCCCGCCACCTCGCGCACCTGGGTGATGCTGCCCGGCGCGTTGCCCAGCTCCGGCAGGTACATGGTCTGGATGGAGTCCACCACCAGCGCCTGCGGCTTCAGCGCCTCCGCCGCCTGCAGCACCCGGTCCGCGTCCGTCTCCGCGAACAGGTGGATGGCCTCGCTCTCCACCCGCAGGCGCTCCGCGCGCATCTTCGTCTGCCGAAGGCTCTCTTCACCCGACACGTAGAGCACCGGCCCGTGCCGCGCCAGCTTGTCCAGCGCCGCCAGCAGCAGCGTGGACTTGCCGATGCCGGGGTCGCCGCCCAGCAGCACCAGAGAACCGCCCACCACGCCGCCGCCCAGCACGCGGTCGAACTCCGTGATGCCCGTCCGGCGGCGGACCTCCGTCTCCGCCGTCACGTCCTGGAGCTTCACCGGCCGTGAAGCGCCCCCCGACGCGCCCCACGCCGGGCGCTTGTCGTCCACCTTCGCTTCGGTCTCCTCCAGGAGCGAGCTCCAGGCCCCGCAGTCCGGACACTTCCCGAGCCACTTCGCCGTCTGGTAGCCGCAGGCCTGACAGGTGTAGTGCGTCTTCGCCTTCGCCATGGGTTGAGGTGTCTACCCCAGACCCCTGACGTTTCCCCGCCTCATGCGTGCGCCATGCCAGCAGAGCAGGCAGGCAGGTTGTCGTGGATCAGGTAGCGGGTTGCCCCACAGGGAGGGGGAACCCAGTTTCTGCTCCACGGGCGACGCGGGATAGCGCGCCCCCCACACAGGGAGAGTGCCATGGGGATTATCGCGTTTCTGGTGATTGGTCTGGTCGCGGGTCTCATTGCTCGAGCCATCATGCCGGGCAACCAGTCGATGGGGCTCATCGCCACCACGCTGCTGGGCATCGCGGGCTCGTTCGTGGGCGGTTTCGTGGGTTCGCTGTTCTCGCGTGACGGTCGCGCCTTCGACCTGCACCCCACGGGCCTGCTGTTCTCCGTCCTGGGCGCACTGCTCGTGCTGTTCCTCGTGGGGCTCGCCGGCCGCGGCCGTCGCGTCCACGTCTAGTTCGTAGGGCTCCTCGACCGATGAGGCGGGAGACAGCCAGGGGACGTCCGTCACAGACGGACGTCCCTTCTGTCTTTGCGGGCACTCGTCAACCCCTGGTCGCGAGAGCGTTGACAATGGCCTCCGGGTTACGCACCGTCGGCCTCCTGACGCCTGCCCAAGGCAAGGAGCCCGCATGTCCGACACCGCCGAGTCCTTCCACGGCCACGCCCACCACGCCGCCCCCGCCCCGGAAGGGGTGGCGGTGCGTCACGACTGGTCGCTCGCGGAGGTGAAGGCGCTGTACCAGTTGCCGCTCCTGGATCTGGTGCACAAGGCGCAGACGGTGCACCGGCAGGTGTTCGTGGAGAACAAGGTGCAGCTGTGTTCGCTGCTCTCCATCAAGACGGGCGGGTGTCCGGAGGACTGCGCGTACTGCCCGCAGGCGGCGCGCTACAAGACGGGCGTGAAGGCGGAGAAGCTGATGGCGGTGCCGGAGGTGCTGGCCGCCGCGTCCCAGGCGCGCCAGGCCGGGGCCACCCGCTTCTGCATGGGCGCCGCGTGGCGTGAGGTGAAGGACGGTCCGCAGTTCGACAGCGTGCTGGAGATGGTGAAGGGCGTACGGGCCCTGGGCATGGAGGCGTGCGCCACGCTGGGCATGCTCACCGACAGCCAGGCGAAGCGCCTGCGCGAGGCGGGCCTGTCCGCGTACAACCACAATCTGGACACGTCCCCGGAGCACTACGGCGACATCATCTCCACCCGCACCTACGACGACCGGCTGAAGACGCTCAACCGGGTGCGCGACGCGGGCATCTCCGTGTGCTGCGGCGGCATCATCGGCATGGGCGAGTCCGTGGACGACCGCTGCAACCTGCTGCGCACGCTGGCCAACCAGGAGGTCCACCCGGAGTCGGTGCCCATCAACGCGCTCGTCCCCGTGGAGGGCACGCCGCTGGCGGATCAGCACCGCGTGGAGACGGTGGACATGGTGCGCACCATCGCCACCGCGCGCCTGCTCATGCCGCAGGCCATGGTGCGCCTGTCCGCGGGCCGCATGCAGATGAATGAAGAGGCGCAGCTGCTGTGCATGATGGCGGGCGCCAACTCGCTCTTCTTCGGGGAGAAGCTGCTCACCACCGGCAACCCCGAGTACACCCAGGACATGGCGCTCCTGGAGAAGGCGGGCATCCGTCCCCTGGAGCCCCGGCAGGACCGGTGAAGCCCGCCACGCAGTGGGCGCGCGAGGACCTGGAGGCCCTGTCGTCCAGGGGCCTTCGCCGCGCGCTGGAGCCGCTGGACTCCCCCCAGGGCGCGGAGGTGCGCGTGGGGGAGGAGCGGTTGATCAACTTCTCCTCCAATGACTACCTGGGGCTCGCGGCGTCGCCCGCCGTGCGCGCCGCCGTGGCGTCCGCGCTGGAGCGCTACGGCGTGGGCACCGGCGCCAGCCGCCTGGTGGTGGGGGACATGGTGCCGCACCAGCGGCTGGAGGCGCGCCTTGCCCGCTTCGAGCGCGCGGAGGCGGTGCGCCTCTTCAACTCTGGCTACGCGGCCAACACCGGCATCCTGCCCGCGCTGGTGGGCCCCGGCGACGCGGTGTTCTCCGACGCCCTCAACCACGCCTCGCTGGTGGACGGCTGCCGGCTGTCGCGCGCGCGCGTCGTCGTCTACCCGCATGCGGACGTGGCCGCGCTCACCCGCGCGCTGGAACAGACGCCCGCGCGGCGCAAGCTGGTGGTCACGGACAGCGTCTTCTCCATGGACGGGGACGTGGCGCCGCTGCGCGACATCCTGGCCGCGTGCGAGGCCCACGGCGCCGCGCTGATGGTGGACGAGGCACACGCCACCGGCGTGCTGGGCGCTCGCGGCGCGGGGCTGTGCGAGGCGCTGGGCGTGGAGGACCGGGTGGACCTGCGCATGGGCACGCTGAGCAAGGCGCTGGGCGGGATGGGGGCGTACGTCGCCACCTCGCGCGCGGTGGCGGACCTGCTGGTGAGCCGCGCGCGGCCGTTCGTCTACTCCACCGCGCTGCCCGCCGCCCTGTGCGCGGGCGCCGAGCGCGCGGTGGACCTGGTGGAGCACGACCCCGCTTCGCGCGAGCGGCTGTGGGGCCACATCCACCGCTTCACCGACGGGCTGCGCGCCCTGGGGCTGTCCGCCGAGCCCCGGAGCGCCATCTTCCCCGTCATCCTGGGCGAGCCCTCGCGCGCGCTGGACGCGGCCAGGCGCCTGCGCGAGGCGGGCCTGCTGGTGAAGGCCATCCGTCCGCCCACCGTGCCGGACGGCACCAGCCGCCTGCGCTTCTGTCTCTCCGCGGCCCACTCGACGGGCCACATCGACCTGGCGCTGGAGGCCCTGCGCCGGGTGGGAGTCTCCCGTGGCCCCTGAAGTCCTCCAGTTCTTCGTCACCGGCACGGACACCGGCGTGGGCAAGACGCAGGTGTCGTGCGCGCTGCTGTCGCTCTTGAAGGACGCGGGCTACGCGCCCCAGGGCTTCAAGCCCTACGAGAGCGGCTGCGCGTCGCTGAAGGCGCCCTCGGACGCGCTGGCGATGCGCGAGGCCGCGGGCAGCACGCTCCCGGTGGACGCCCTCTGCCCGCACCGCTTCAAGGCGCCGCTGGCCCCCGGCATCGCGGCGGCCCGGCTGGGGAGGGAGCCGGACTTCGGGGTGACGCTCACGGCGTGGAAGGGGCTGAAGCGCGGGACGGTGGTGGTGGAGGGGGCCGGGGGGCTGTTCGTCCCGGTGGACTCGAAGCGGGACGTGGTGGACCTCATCCAGGCCTTCCGCCTGCCCGTGGTGCTGGTGGCGCGCGCGGGGCTGGGCACGCTCAACCACGTCGCGCTGTCGCTGGAGGCGCTGGCGGCGCGCAAGGTGCCCGTGCGCGCGGTGGTGCTGTCGCGCGGGGTGCCCGGGCGTGACCTGGCGGAGCGGGACAACCGGCGCTACCTGGAGGCCCGCCACGGGGTGGAGGTGCTGGGGCCGGTACCGTATGTGGAGGATCCGAGAAAGCGCCGCCTGGCGTTCCGGCGCGCGCTGGCGCCGCTGGTGCCCGAACGCGCGCGGGCCCGATAAATCGGCCTCCGCCGCGTTCGGCGGAAAGGCGCGTGCTACAGGTCGCGCAAGTTTTCGCGTGGTGGCGGCCGTGATCTGGACGGCCCGTTTTTTCCGCGCGAGAAAGCCGTCACGAATGGCGGACATCATCGACATCACGCTCCTCGCGGACGTCCGACGCTTCTTCCAGAAGCTCATCGAACAGCGCGGGCTGTCCTACTTCCTCCAGAAAGATGGACCGCGGTTGTTCCAGATTGAGCCGACGAAGGTCGAGCTGGTCCTGCGCACCGCGATCCGCACCCGGAACCCGGAGCTGCCCAGGCCGCACGAGAAGGCCATCGAGCACTGCCGCCTGGAGCTGCGCCGCGAGCTGATCCGCCGCGTGGCCACGGCCATGCTCCAGACGGGGCTGTGAGCCGCTTCTCGCTCCGCTCCGCCTTCCCGCGCACGCCCAACCCGCTGTCCCAGGCCGTCGCCCAGCGCCACGCGCGCGGGCTGCCCCTGCTGGACCTGGCGGAGACCAACCCCACCCGCGTGGGGCTGCCCCCACCGGACGTGGACCTCGGGGCCCTCCCCGAGCCCTTCGGCTACGCGCCAGAGCCCTTCGGCCTGCCGTCCGCGCGGAAGGCCGTGGCCACGCACCTGCGCCAGCGGGGCACGCCCGTGGAGGCCGCGCACGTCGTGCTCGGCGCCAGCACCAGCGAGGCCTACGGGTGGCTGCTGAAGCTGCTGTGCGACCCGGGGGACAACGTCCTCCTCCCCGCGCCGGGCTACCCCCTGGTGGACGTGCTGGCGCGCCTGGAGGGCGTGCACGCGCGCTCCTACCGCCTGCCCGCCGTGCACGGCTTCGGCCTGGACGCGGGGCAGGTGGAGGCCGCCCTCGACGCGCGCACCCGCGCGGTGCTGGTGGTGAACCCGGGCAACCCCACCGGCCACTTCCTCCACGAGGACGAGTTGCACGCGCTCGCGGACGTGTGCGCGCGCCACGGCCTGGCGCTGATCAGCGACGAGGTGTTCTCCGGCTTCGCCTGGGACACGGAGGCGGGGAGGGTGACGTCGGTGGCGGGACGTGCGCTGCCGTGCCTGACGTTCTCGCTCTCCGGCCTGTCCAAGGTGGCGGGCCTGCCCGGCCTCAAGCTGGCGTGGCTGCACGTGGGCGGCCCCGCGCACGCGCGCGACGAAGCCCTGGCCCGGCTGGAGGACGTGGCGGACGCGGCGCTGTCCGTGGGCACGCCCGTGCAGCTCGCGCTGCCGGCGCTGCTGGCCCACGCGCCGCGCTTCCAGCGGGTCCTGCTGGAGCGGGTGAGGGGCAACCGGGAGCGGTTGATTCGAGCGCGTCCGGCGGGCGCCGCGTGGGACGTGGTGCCCGCGCACGGCGGCTGGAGCGCGGTGCTGCGCATCCCCCATCACCCCGGCGAGGAGGCCACCTGCCTGCGGCTCGTGGAGGAGGGGGTGCGCGTGCAGCCGGGTTACTTCTTCGACTTCAGCGGCGGTGCGTACCTCGTGCTGTCGCTCTTGCCGACGCCCGAGGTCTTCACCGCCGCCCTGGAGCCGCTGGTGCGCGTGCTCAGTCCGCCGACGGCGTGAGCACCTGGATCTGCTTGAAGGTTTTCCCCTCCACCTTGAACAGCTCGTAGGGGGAGATGGCCTCGCCGGTGTCGTTGTTGAAGTCCAGCTCGCCGCTGGCGCCGCGCACGTTGACGATGTTGCCCGCGCGCAGGTCGTCGCGCGCGCCGCTGAACTGCACCGGGCCCAGTTGGTAGCTCTTCACCGTCTGGCCCGTGGGGGGCGTCAGCTTGGTGAGCCCCTCCGCGATGCGCGTCCCGGTGACGGCGCCGGGGTTGGCCAGGTCGTTGCCAATCGCATACGCCGAGCCGAGCGCCACCAGGTACATGGCGTCGTACGCGTGCGCGGTGAACGAGAACTGCGCCGGGTCCGTGTTGTTGTAGGCGCTTTTGAAGCGGCTGTTGAAGAGCTGGTAGACGGGCTCGTTGGGCCGCGCGGACGCGGGGGCGGTGCCGTACGTGCCCGCCAGCTCCGTGGCCGTGTCGGTGTTCGCCAGCAGCGTGGGGTCCTTGCTGGCGTCGGTCAGGAACCACCGGTTGCCGTTGGCCACCTTGACCTGCTCCGCCACCGCCGCGGGCACCAGGCGCGCGTTGTCCTCCGTGAAGCCCGCGAGCACCGTCAGCTCCGGCTTGTAGTTCTTCAGCCAGGTCGCCGCGCCGGTGACGTCCCCGTTGCGCACGTACTGCGTGCCGTCCACCTGCTTCGTGGTCAGCCGCTCCAGCAGCTGGGAGAACAGGCCCTGGCCATAGGGGTCGTTCACGTAGGCCACGGCGATCTTGTTGGGCGGCGTGAAGGTGCCCCCGGGGTCGTTGATGGCCGTCTTGCCGCTCAGCACGTCCGCGATGACGCGGCTCTGGAGCAGGTCCGACGGGGTGGTGCGCCACACCAGGCCCACCGGGCCGCCGTTCTTGTCGTCCAGCGTGGTGAAGGTCGCGCTGGTGGCCGTGTGGCTCATCAGGAGCACGTTCTTCTTGATGGTGACGGTGCTGACGCCGGTGGTCTGCGCGCTGCCCGCGCTGAACACCGCCACCACGCCCTTGTCGTTCACCATCCACGTGGCCTGCGTCTTCGCGTTCTCCACGTCCGCCTTCGTGTCGCAGACGTACATGATGAACTGCCGGCCGCCCACGCCCTCCAGCGAGTTCACTTCGTCCAGCGCCAGCTTCAGGCCGTTGAAGCGCTGCTGCTCGATCTCCGCGTTGCCGCTCACGTTGGTGAGCGGCAGCAGCGCGCCCAGCACGATGGGGTTCGGCGCGGACGTGGCGCCCACCACCTGGTCGCACCCCTCCGGCTGCGGCAGGCAGAAGCCCGACGTGCAGACGCTGTTGCTGCCGCAGTCACTGCTCGTCGTGCACTCGGACAGGCCGCCCGCCGTGGTGAAGCTGCACCCGGACGCCAAGAGGGCCATGCCCAACGTCATCATTCCCAGCGCGCGCATCAGAAACGACCCTCCATGCCAACCCCGGCGCCGCGCGGTGCGAGCGTCACGCGGACCTCGCCCTGCGCGGGAGGGCCCTCTTTGGGATACAGGATGATGGCGGTGATGGCCCCCGCGAGCCCCACGCCGAAGCCGATGTCCGCCAGCAGCGCCTTGCTCTTGGTGCTGTCCGACAGCCGCTGCTTGTCCGCGAGCGTGGCGGCGTTGTCGAACTGCTCGCGCTGGTCGCGCGCCTGCAGCCCGAAGAGCACGCCCACGCCCA